>JACCXX010000143.1 GCA_013696805.1 Actinomycetota bacterium | reverse complement strand
CCACCACCTGCTCCACCACCACCGCCGGCGTTGCCGCCGCTGCCGAGGCCGGAGCCTCCTCCTCCTTCCGGCCTCCCCCGACTGCCTGCGGCCGGCGGTTACAGCTCCCGGTCTCCCAGCCGGCCCGCGGCGAGCAGGATCCACGGAGCGTTGACGGTGAACAAAAACGCGCTTGCGCGCCGCGCTGCGGGCCTGGCGGAGCAACGGGGCCCCGGGGCGCTGCGTCTCGAAATCGCTCGCCCCTGGATCTCGCCCTCGGGCCCCAAGGCCCATCGCCAGACAACCTTGGTGCTCCGCCTCGCGCGTTCGGGGATGGTCGAATTCGTCCTTACTCGCATCGCACCGGACTGTCGCGTGGCCGGGAGATTTCGAGTCGCCGGCCGTGCGGGCTTGAACCGCGTGCGTTTCGGGGGCCGCATCGGCGGCCGCCTTCTGCCCGCCGGCACCTACCGAGTTACGGCGCAAAGGGTTGGCCCGCATGGTGGAGCGCCCGTACGGGTGGGTCTGGTCATCGTGGGTCGGCCGAACCCGCTCCCCGCTGAGATAGCTGCTGCCCACGCCTCGAACGTGTGCGCGGCGGTCGACAGGACGCGCGAATCGTTGGCCTCCGGCCCTGGAGCAGGCAGCGGCCTTCGTCCCTCGGCCCGAAACTCTGAGTCGACCTTCGCCCGCGCCGGCGGCGTGTTGGGCGCCCAGTTCTCGAAAGCGGCCGAGGTCGTTCGAGCAGTGCCCCTGTTTCTGTTCGTCGTGCTCGCGCTGGCGATTGTTCTGCTCGGGCTGGCGGTGCTTCCTAGTCGGGCGGCATCAAACCTCCGTCTACAGGCGCTGCTTGCGTACCACCGTGAGCTGGTGGCGCTCGCCGGGACTATCACCCTCATCGGCGTGGCGATCACCTACGTCATTTGGTGAGCATCCCGCCCGCGTAGGCGTGACGCGATCAGCGCCGCCAACAGCGCACACACGGCGGAGGCCTCGACAGGAAGCGCGCACCACCGAGCTCGACGAGCACGCCGCCCGCCAGCATCGCCGCGCTCGGCGAGCGCAACGAGGAGAACGGGAGCCATTCCGGAGAGCGCGAGGCCGAGGCCCGAGACCGCGAACGACGTCGCAACGATCGTGGGCGCGCGCGCCGTCGTCAGCAGCCGTCCGGCAAGCGCAGCCCCGAGGAGGCCGCCGCCACCGAGGAGCGCCTCCATTGCGCCGTTGCCCTCGGTGCCGCCGTCGAGGCGCAGCGAGAGGGGGTAGGCGGCGACGTTGACGATCCCCATCCCGAGCAGCGAAACCATGGAGGCGGCGATCAGGATGCGCAGAACCGCCTCGCGGCGGATCAGCCGCACGCCGGCCAGCACTCCGGGGTGCGACTCGGTGCCGCGGCCGCTTCCGAACGGCCGCCGGATCGAGGCGATCAACACTGCCGAAACGACGAAGGTCGCAGCATCGACTGCGAACAGCGCGGGCGCGGAGACGCCCACCCCGAGCAGCAGGCCGCCTGCGAGCGGCCCGAGCAGATAGCCCGCTGACGTCGTCGTCGCGACGAGTGCGTTCGCCCGGGCAACGGCTTCTTCTCCGACGAGGTTTGGCATCGCGGCCGCTGAGGCGGGCGCAAACGGGCTGGTGACGAACGCGAGGAGGCCGAACAGCTCCACCAACGCCGTCGGCTCGTCGATGACGCTCGCCATCGTGCTGGCAACCGCCGCGGAAGCGAGATCGGTCGCGATCATCACGCGCTGCCGGTCGAACCGATCACCCAGGTACCCGGCGGCGGGTGCGCCGATCACCGAGCCGACCACGCCTGCGAAGAGCGCCGCAGACACCCAGGCGGCCGAGCCGGTGCGCTCTCGTACAGGCCTGCGATGAGCGCGATGTAGGCGGCCGAGCCGCCCATCAGCGAGATCAGCCGGGCCGAGCGCCAGCCGGCCGGCCGAGCTCATTGGCTCGTTACCTACGAAGCCGGTAGCCAGCGACGCTCTGTAGACGCGTGTGAGACTTCGTTTCGTGGTCACGGTGACCCAGCTGAGGCCAGGTGAGGTCGCGACGGTTGATCGCCATTTGCCGCTCAGCCGCCTCGGTCAGCAAGGCGAGGAGCACTCGATGTACCTCATCGCATGGGAGGACGCTCAGCCGGTCGGACACGCTCATATCGCCTGGAGCGGAACGCACCTCGGGCTCCCGGAGGTCCAGGACGTCTTCGTGTTGCCCGAAAAGCGGCGCCGCGGGATCGCAACTCAGCTCACACACGCGGCTGAAGAAGAGGCCCGCGCTCGTGGCTGGAACAGCATCAGCCTCAGCGTCAGCCAGGAAGGCAACGTTGCGGCAAGGCTCCTGTACGCGAAGCTCGGCTACGACGATGCAGGCGCCGATCCCGTCCGGGTGTCCGGGCCGATCATGCTGCGAGGCCTTCCCTTCGACGTGGACGACACGCTCGTCTACCTCACGAAACACCTGTGAGCGCCGTGGACCCCTGGCGCATCGTGATTATCTCGGCCGTGCTGCCGGTCGTGGAGCCGCTCGTGCCGTACCTGCGCGAGCTCGGGCACGAGCCGATCGCCTGGTTGATGCCGCGGCGCGAGGCGGGCGATGACCGTCCCCTGCCGCCCTGGGGCGAGGTCACCGACGGCATGGCTCCGGACGGGATCAGCCTCCTCTTTGCGCCGGACAAGTGGGCGGTCGCGCCCCTGCTGCATGGGCTCGAGCCCGACCTCGTGCTCTGCTGGGGGTTTCCGTGGAAGCTGCCGCAGGAGGCGCTCGACGTGGCTCGCCTCGGCTCGGTCAACCAGCACCCGGGCAAGCTCCCTCGTCACCGCGGACCAGTTCCCATGGCCTGGGCGCTTCGCGACGGCGCCGGTGAGTTCGGCATCACCTGGCACCGCATGGACGCCGAGTTCGACACCGGGCCAATCCTCGCGCAGACGACGGTGCCGATTGAGGACGACGACTGCACGATCGAGGAGATCGGGCCAAAACTGATCCAGGCCTCGTTCGAGCTCCTACCACACGTCTTCGAGCGGCTTGCGGCTGGCGATCCAGGCGACCCGCAGACCGACGTGGGCGCTACCTGGGCCGGGCACTTCGGCGAGGACTACGCGAGTGTCGACTGGGCGCAACCTGCCCGGAGGATCCACGACCAGGTGCGCGCGTGGTGGCTCACGTTCGGCTTGTCCGAGGTTCGTGGGCCGATCGCTGAGCTAAACGGCGAGCGAGTCAAGCTCGTGCGCACGAGCCTCACCGACCCGGGCAGCGGTGCGCAGGCTGTCCTGTGCGGCGAGGGGAGCCTCTGGATCGTCGAGTCCGAGCCCGTCGAATAGTTTCCGCCTTGCATGGGACGAGGGATGCGATAACTGACTGCCCCTGCGCACGCAGACGGCGAAGGAGGCCGCCGATTGGATCCAGCAGGACGTCGTCCAGCGGCACGACAGACTCCAGAGGGAGACGAAGATGCTCGAGGAGCGCAAGCAGCGCGTGCTCGAGAGCCTCCGCGACCTGGCCCCCCAGCTCCGGGACGCCCTCGTCGAGCCGGCAGAGAAGGCGCCTCGGGACGAGTCGCTCGTGGACGCGCTCGACGTCGAGGGCCGCCGCTAACTCGGGCGCAGGTGCCGTCGGAGCAAGAGCACGAGCGGCGCGCCGAAGACCAGGTCACTGCGTACTAGTCGGTCGAGCGCGAACGCTTGTCCATCACCGATACAGCTCGTCCGTTTTCGCCGCCATGATGAAATCGTTGCGGTGGAGGCCTCTGATCTTGTGCGTCCACCATGTGACCGTCGTCTTGCCCCATTCGGTCAGCAGCGCAGGGTGATGCCCTTCTTCCTCCGCTAGCTCGCCGACCTTCCTCGTGAAGCCCAACGCCTGCGCGAAATCGTCGACTGAGAAGACGCGTCGCAAGCGCTTGATTCCGTCGAGCTCGACGATCTCCCAGTCAAGGACCTGGCGACGAAGCTCGTCGATCTCGGCATCCGGCACGGTTGGTGCGTCACTGCGACAGGCCACGCACTTCATCTGGGTTAGTGGCTCCATCAGGTCGGATCAAAGTATCGCGCGCGCTAGGCGTTCGAGCCCGATCTCGAGAATCTCGTCGCTGACCGCGAGCGAGAGCCGTGCCCAGCCGGCCCCGCGCGAGCCGAAGCCCTCGCCGGGCGCGACCGCCAGCCGGTGCTCGGTCAGCAGCCGCTCGGCCGTGAGGCTGTCCGGCAGCTCCCACCAGAGGTAGAAAGAGCCCTCGCACTCGAGGTCGGGAAGCACTTCGCGCACGCGGTCACGGCGGCGCTGGTAGGTGGCGACGCGCTCGGCAACTGAGTCCTGCGGCCCGGTCAGCGCCGCGATCCCGGCGTGCTGGACCGGCGTGAAGATCCCGACGCGCACGTGGTCGGCGAGCAGGTCGAGGCGGGAGACGATCTCGGCGTTGCCGACCACGAACCCGAGCCGCCAGCCGGCCATCCCGTAGGTCTTGGACATCGAGAACATCTCGACGCCGACCTCCTTCGCGCCCGGCTCCGCGAGGAACGACCGCGGCGCGCGTCCGTCGAAGACGAGGTCGCCGTACGCGAAGTCGTGAATGATCGCCGCTCCTGTGTTGTGTGCGTAGGCGACCGCGAGCGCGAAAGCCCCGGTCGGCGCGCAAACAGCGCAGGGGTTGGAGGGGTAGTTGAGGAAGACAGCGGCGACGTCCTCGCGCGGCGCCTGCACGAAGTCGGGCGCCCAGCCGGCCCTGCGGTCGAGCGGAACGTAACCAGTGCGAGCCGCCGCCAGCGCGGGTCCGGAGGGATAGTCGGGGTAGTAGGGGTCGGGCAAGACGATCGTCGACCCGCGCTCGGCGAGCACGAGCGCCAGCTCGCAGATCGCAGTCTTCGTCCCCGGCACGATCGCGACCTCGGAGTGCGGATCGAGCTCGACGCCGTAGAGCTCCGCGTAACGAGCCGCAACCGCCTCGCGCAGCGCAGGCAACCCGCGAAACGGTGGGTACCCGTGCGCGGAGGGGTCGTCAGCCGCCGCGGCGAGCGAGTCGACGACGTGCTGGGGCGGCCCAACCTCAGGGTTTCCGCGCCCGAGATCGACGAGCGGCTCCCCGTCGAGTGCCGCGTGCTCCGCCACGCGGGCGAGCAGCGCCGTGAAGTACTGCTGCGGAAGCCGGCCGAGGCGGTGTGGCCTCCCGCGCACCGGGCGATCCTACCCGCCCCGGCCGACGATGGTTTCTTAGGCCCGGATCAGCGGGCAGACGAAGCGGATGCCCGTGTCGACGAGCGACGAGGCCGCCGCGACGACAGCGCCGGCGTTCGTCAACTGGCTCGTGATGCCGAACGCCTGCACGACCTTCCAGCGTCCGCCGTTGTAGCCGGGGTGGCCGGGAGCGGCCTCGGAGACGGACGCGCACGATGCACAGTTCGGAAAGACGTAGATCGTGTCGAACGCCCCCCGGTTCGGAAGCGACGTGGGAGTCGCGATTGTCCGGTACGCTTGGTCAAACGCGTAGATCGTGCCGCCCGGCGGGCCGAGCGAGTTCCCCGCAGTCATGGCGGGCGCGGCCAGAACAGCGGCGGCGACGGCAGACACGAGGCTGAGAAGCAGGAGGCGGCTCATCTCTCTCCTTTGTTGGTTGCCCGATCGAGGCTAGGCGCCGAAGCTTGCGGCGGGGTTACGCGGCTCTTAAGCACCTCTTAAACCGGGCCTCTCTGCCTCATGAGTTGCAACCTCGACGCCGGGGTGCGATAACTGTCCGCCCTGCGGCTCAACGAAGGAGTGATCGATGCCAGAGCGTCCAGAGGAAGGAGCCTGCGCAGCGGCCGTCGGCGGCAAGGTGACCGCGATCATCGAGGCAGCCGAGACCGCCGCGGACGAGATCGGGCAAACCGCTCGCCGGGAGGCGCGAGAGATCCTGGGGCAAGCGGAGCAGCAGGCCGCCGCTCGGATCGAAGAGCTGACCCGCGAGGCCGCGCAGGCCCGCGCCGAGGCGGATCAGTACGCGCGCGACCTGCGCGAGGCCGCCGACTCGTACGGCACGCAGCATCGCCGGAGCGCGGAGGAGGAAGCGCTGCGCGTGCTCGCCGAGGCGGAGGAGCGGGCCCGCAGGACGCTGGAGGCGGCGCAGCAGAAAGCCGACCAGATCGAACGCGACGTGGGCCGGCGGCACGAGACGCTGACGAGGGAGGCGAAGGTGCTCGAGGAGCGAAAGCACCGGGTGCTCGAAAGCCTCCGCGACCTGGCCGCGCAGCTCCAGGACGCCCTCGTCGAGCCGGCAAAGAAGGCGCCTCGGGACGAGTCGCTCGTCGACGCGCTCGACGTCGAGC
>JACCXX010000140.1 GCA_013696805.1 Actinomycetota bacterium | reverse complement strand
GGCGCTACTGGGACGAGGTCTGGAGCAAGGGCAACGTCGCGGCGGCCACAGACTTCTACGCACCGACCTTCCAGTTGAACGGTGAGGAGACCTCGGTCGAAAACTTCACGAGGAACGCCGAAGCCTGGTTGGGCCATTTCTCAGACTTCGGTGCTGAGGTAGACAAGCTGTTCGTGTGCGGGGACGTCGTCGTGAGCCGCGTCATCTACCGCGCGACCCACACCGGTGACTTCGAGACTGTGCCGTCGACCGGGAAGAGGTTCGAGCTCAGCGGGATCGACATCTTCGAGTTTCTGGCCGACCGCGTCGTACGTCACTGGCACGAGACAGACCACCTCGACTTGTTCCAACAACTCGGCGCCGAGCCTCGGCCCGCGACCACGTAGTCCCTCGCCGCATGCCAACTCGGAGGGCTTCGACGGAGTCTCACTGATCGAGGTCCTCTGACTCGACCCCGATGAGAGGAGCAGGGATGGCAGGGAGACTCGTGTACTTCGAAGTGCCCGCGGACGACACGCAGCGGGCGAAGGACTTCTACGCAGAGCTCTTCGGCTGGCAGTTCCGCCCGATGCAAGAAGGGTTCGACTACCACATGCTCGAGGACGGGATCGAGCCGGGGGGGGCGATCTACCCGTCGGAGACCGGGGAGAAGGGAGCGATCATCTACTTCGAGAGCGACGACGTCGACGCGTCGGTCGAGCGGGTGAGCGAGCTCGGAGGCTCGGCCGAGGACAAGCAGCCGATCCCCGGAGTCGGGTGGTTCGCACGCTGTGAGGACACGGAGGGCAATCCGTTCTCTATCTTCCAACCCGACGAGTCAGTTCCGATCCCAGCGGAGATGCAAGGCCGCGAGATCTCAAACTAGGAAGGAAGTCGAAAAATGGCAGCGAAGGTTGTGCACTTCGAGATACCTGCGGACGACACCACGCGCGCACGCGAGTTCTGGACCAACATGTTCGGAGTCGAGTTCCAGAGCTACGACGGGCCGATGGAGTACCACATGTTCGACAACGGCGACCAGACCGGAGGCGGCCTGATGCCCCGGATGGAGGGCAGCGACGGGCTCACCATCTACTTCTCCACCGACGACCTGGACGCCACGCTCGACAAGGTGCGCGAGCTCGGTGGCACCGTCGAGACCGAGAAGATGCCGGTGGCCGGGATGGGCTGGTTCGCCCCCGCCAAGGACACGGAGGGCAACCGGTTCTCGTTCTGGCAAGCCGACGAGAACGCACCTGAGGCGGTCGGAACGCAGTCCGGCGAGGCCAGCAGCAGCTAGTACAACCGCGCGGGATCGAAGAGCTCGAGCTCTGGCGCAGGCCGTCCGAGAATGGCCTGCGCCACGAGCTCACCGCACACGAGACCGAGCACGTTGCCGTGGCCTGAGTAGCCGGCGGCGACCCAGAGTCCGTCGTGGCCGGGCACACGGCCCGCGAGGGGGATCTGGTCGGGTGTCTGGCCGAAGATGCCGGCCCAACGGTGCGTGATCTTCGGGGGCTCGCCGACGAGCTCGGCTGCGAAGGCCTCGAGCTCGCGCTGAATGGCGTCGGTGATCGTCTCCTCGGCGGTGAACTCGTGATCGACCTGCGTGTCGCGGCGGCCACCGAGGATCAACCGGTTGTCATCAGTCTGCTGCCAATAATCGAAGCCATGCCGCGCGTAGTGCGGGCAGTCGAAGAGGCGGCGCGACAGGGGCTCGGTGGCGATCACCTGGCCCCGCACCGGCACGATGACCTCGTCAAGGCGCGGTAGGAGACCCCGTGTGTAACCGTCGGTGGCAATGATGACGTGCTCGCCGTCCAGCTGGTCGAGCGCTTCGACCCGGCTCTGCTCGCGAAGGTCGGCGCCTGCGTCGGCTGCCAGCGCTGCAAGCCGCCGCACCCAGCGGCCCGGCCGAAGCGCGCCGTCGGTGGGGTGGTGAACCGCCCCGTAAAACCGCCCCTCGATCCACTCGACCCCGAAGCCGTCCTCGCGGAGCGCCTCGTATTCCGCGATGAGCTCCTCCCGCTCCTCGAGGTCGACCGCGACCCGCAGGCTGCCGGTCTGATGAAGCGTGTTCCCGGCGAGGTCAGCGAGGTGATCCAGCGCGCGCTCGGTCAAGCGCCAGAGTTGCGCTGCGCGCTCCGGGCCCAGGTCACGACGTGCCTCGACGTAGGGCATCGCCCCGCCCCGTAGCGCGAAACCGCCGCTTCGACCGCTGGCGCCCGACGAGATCTCGCGGGCCTCGTGGAGGCGCACGCGCAGGCCGCCGCGCGCGGCGACGAGCGCTGCCGTACAGCCGGTCACGCCGCCACCAACGATCTCCACGTCGACCGCGCCGTCAAGCCGGTTCCGCGCCAACGGCTCGCAGGGCTCGTCGAGCCAGTACGAAGTCATGCAGCGATGCTAGTGCGCTCGGTACACCCCCTCTCCTTGAACGACGAGGCCCGTCAGTTCCAGTTCGGTGAGCGCTGTCGCAACGACGCCGGCCCCGAGCCCGGTCACGCGCACGAGCTCGTCGACTCCCGCAGGCGCGTCGCGCACGCGACCGAGCACCTTTGCCTCTTCTTCGGTCAGGTCGGGCTCGGCGGCCAGGCCGACTTCGATTCCGAACAGGTCGAGCACGTCCTTGCTCGTCGTGAGGGGAGTGGCACCGAGCCGCAGCAGGTCGTTGGTTCCGGCCGAGAGCGCCGAGGTGATCTCCCCTGGCACGGCGAACACCTCACGGCCCTCCTCGAGCGCAAGGTCGGCGGTGATCAGCGCTCCGCTCCGCTCCCGCGCCTCGACGACGACGGTCGCACCCGAGAGTCCGGCGATGATTCGATTCCTGGCGGGAAAGCGCCACGGCGCCGGCTCGACTCCGGGCGGGTACTCGGAGACGACGAGACCCGACTCGCGAATGCGTCGGGCGAGCTCTCTGTGCGCCGCGGGATAGTCGCGGTCGACGCCACAGCCGAGGACGCCGACCGTCGCGCCACCGGCTTCGAGCGCGCCGCGGTGAGCTTCGCCGTCGATGCCCCTGGCGAGCCCGCTGACGACGACGAGCCCGGCGGCCGCGAGCTCCCGTCCCAGCATGCGGGCGACCTGCGCTCCGTACGGCGAGCACGAGCGGGCGCCGACGACGCCGACGGCCGGTCTACGGAGCAGCTCGGCGTCCGCTGCTCCGCGCATGAACAACCCCGGTGGAGGATCGTGAATCGAGCGGAGCAGGGACGGAAACTCGCGGGCCGTGCGGGGATACCACCTCACCCCGGCCCGACGCAACGTCTCCGCGTACGCAGCTGTGTCGAACTTGCGGACGAACACGGCGAACCGGCGGTCACGCGGCTCGCCGACGAGATGGGTGCCGGTCTCGGCGGCGAAGGCCGCGAGCGCCAGCTCGTTCACGCCGTCTCCAGCTCGCGCGGGGCCCGGTAGGAGAGCGCCTCGGCGACGTGCGACGCTTCGACCCGGTCCGCGCTCGCCAATGCGGCGAGCGTCTGCGCGACTCGCCGCGTGCGGGCCCGCCCTCGGCCCGAGAGCGGCACTCGTTCGACTGCGCGGTCGAGGAGCTCCTCAGCGTCCACCGCCCATTGGACAGGCGCTCTGCCTCGCGCGGATTCGACCCGCTCCCGGACAGCGCTGGACGGCTCGGCAGGACCAGCGGCGAGCTCCTGGGCGCGAGGCCGGGGCATCGCCAGCACGAGGTCGAAGCGGTCGAGAAGCGCGCGCGAGAGCTTGTCGCGAAAGGCAGCAAGTCGCTGCGGTGAGCAGGAGCATTCCGCAGCCGGGTCGCCGCGCGCACCGCACGGGCAGAGGTTCATCGTCGCCACGAGCTGAAAGCGCGCCGGAAAGACGGCCCGCCCGGCTGCACGCGCGATCGCCACCTCGCCGTCCTCGATCGGCTGGCGAAGCGCTTCGAGCGCCGGCCGCTGGAACTCGGCCAACTCGTCGAGCATAAGGACTCCGCGGTGGGCGAGCGTCACTTCTCCCGGCCGGATGCCGGGCCCGCCGCCGACCATTGCCGCCACCGACGCGCTGTAATGCGGCGAGCGGAACGGACGCAGCATGATCAGCGGTCGCTCGGGGTCGAGCAGGCCTGCGACCGATTGGATCCGCGTGACTTCGAGCGCCTCTGCAGGATCGAGCGTCGGCAGGATCCCAGGCAGCCGCCGGGCGAGCATCGTCTTCCCGGTTCCCGGCGGCCCGGAGAGGAGCAGGTTGTGACCGCCCGCAGCTGCAATCTCCAGAGCCCTGCGCGCGCGCTCCTGGCCGCGCACGTCGGCAAGATCGAGATACCGCGGCTCAGGCCCGTGGCCGTTGGCGGAGTCGTAGGGCTCTGGCTCAGCCTCGCCCCGCACGTAGGCGGCAGCCTCGGCCAGGTGCCGCACGGGCACGGGCTCGATCCCGCTGAGCGCAGCCTCCGGCGCAGACGGTGCCGCGCACAGCAAGCGCTCGAACCCGCCGCGCCGCGCAGCCTCCGCGACGGCGAGAACGCCTCCGACCGGCCGCAGCCGCCCGTCCAGGCCGAGCTCGCCGACCGCGGCGTGTCCCCGCAGCCGCTCCCGCGGAAGTTGTCCCGAAGCGGCGAGGATCGAGAGCGCAATCGGCAGATCGAACCCCGATCCCTCCTTGCGAAGCCCGGCGGGAGCGAGGTTGACCGTGATCCGCCGCATCGGCCACTCCAGCTCCGCCGAAGTGATGCCGCTGCGGACCCGGTGCTTCGCCTCCTGGCAGGCGCGATCCGCGAGGCCCACGATCGAGAACCCGGGCACTCCCCGTTGAAGGTGGGCTTCCACATCGACACGCCGGGCATCGAGCCCGACCACTGCATGCGTGATGGTGCGCGCGAGCACGCTCCCACGCTAGGCAGGCAAACCGCACGTGTCCGTGACAATTTTTCCCCGACGTGTCACTGAGCAGCGCTAGCCTGTCGACGTGCTGAAGGCCTCGAGCCTCGCGGTAGGCGTAGCTTTCCTCCTGGTCGGACTTGCCTCGGCAGCTCTGAGCCCGGTCGCGGTCAAGAGGAGCACCCGTACCAGCTCGTCCTCAGCGCGAACCGCTCGGACTTGCGCCTCTTCGATC
>JACCXX010000127.1 GCA_013696805.1 Actinomycetota bacterium | reverse complement strand
ACAGCGGCTCGTTCGATGACCGCTCGCTGCATCAGTTCGAGGCGGTCGAGGCGCGCGGCGAGGAGCGCGTGGATCGAGGGCGGGATTGCTAGATCGGCAGCAGGGGTGCCGTCCTCGATCATCATCGCCAGCATCTGCTCGACGAACAGCGGGTTGCCCTCGGCCGCCCGTGTGATCCGCTCGAGCATCGCCGGACTGACCTCGGCGTCACCGCGCAGGAGCTCGAGCAGCGTCTGCGCGTCCGGCTGGGAAAGCGGCTCCAGCCTGATCTCGGTCGAGCCCGGCTTCGACGAGAGCCAGCCGGGGTGCCGGTCGAGGAGCTCCGGCCGCGTGAGGCAGACGATGAGGATCGGCGCCTCGCGGCTCCAGCCGACGAGGTACTCGATCAGGTCGAGAAACGTCGGCTCTGCCCACTGGAGATCGTCGAGGCCGAGGATCACCGGCCGCTCCCGTGCAAGCCGCTCCAGCAGGCGCCGAATCGCCCACATCGTCTCCTCGCGCATGCCAACGCTGTCCGAGATTCCAACGGCTCCCGCCACTCGTTCTGCGATGCGGCCCGCATCGTCCTCACCCTCGAGGAGGGCCTCGATCCGCTCGCGCGTGAGGTCGCCCGCCGCCTTCCGCACGATGTCGCGAAGGGGCCAGTACGTGATCCCTTCCCCGTAGGGCAAGCACCTGCCGACGAGGACCGTCGCGTGGTCGCGGACGCTGGCGAGGAGCTCGTTGGCCAGGCGGGACTTGCCGATTCCGGCGGGCCCGACGATGGCGGCGAGCCGGCAGGTCTTGGTCAGGGCGACTTCCGCGAACGCGTCTCGCAGCTCGCTGAGGTCGGTCTCCCGTCCGACCATCGGCGCGTCCAGGCGGCGCGCGAATGCCGGTGCCCCTGCGATCACTCCGAGGAGCCGCCAGGCTTTTACCGGCGCCGCTCTCCCCTTCAGCGTCAAGGAGTCGACCGGTTCGACGAGGACGGCATCTCGCACGAGCCGCTCCGTCGCGCCCCCGATGAGGATCTCTCCCGGGCTGCCTGTGCTTTCAAGCCGCTGGGCCACGTTGACGGCCTCACCTGTCACGAACGCCTGGCCCCCGGCCGGGTCGCCCGCAACGACCTCGCCCGTGTTGACGCCGATGCGCACCCCGAGCTCGACGTCGTACTCGCGTCGCAGCTCTTCGTTCAGGCGAGCGAGCGCCTCCCGGAGCTCCGCAGCCGCCCGCACCGCGCGCAGGGCGTCGTCCTCGTGCAGCGTCGGGATGCCGAACACGGCCATCACGGCGTCGCCGATGAACTTCTCGACCGTTCCGCCGTGCCGCTCGAGGACATGGCTCATCTCGAGGAAGTAGCGAGAAATGACCCGGCGGTAGGTCTCCGCGTCGATCCGCTCGCCGAGCGGTGTCGAGCCCACCACGTCGCAGAAGACGATCGTCACCGTCTTGCGCATTTCCCGAGGGGCGTCCGGAACCGCGGCGAGCGGCTTGCCGCACGCGAGGCAAAACCGGGCGCGGGCCGGGTTGATCTCGCCGCAACTGGGGCAGGCGGCCATGTCCAGAGACGAGTGTAGGGGCGAAAAGGCCCGCAAGTACACTGTCGCGCTCGTGTTCGACGCCCTTGCAGACCGGCTCCAGAACGCCCTCGGCGAGGTTCGCGGCCGGGGGAAGCTCGACGAGGAATCGGTCTCGAAAGCGATGCGCGAGATCCGGCTCGCGCTGCTGGAGGCGGATGTCAACTTCAGGGTCGTCAAGGACTTCGTCGCGCGCGTGAAGTCGCGCTCGCTCGGACTGGAGATGACGAAGGGCCTTACCCCCGGCCAGCAGGTCGTCAAGATCGTCCACGACGAGCTGACCGATCTGATGGGGACCGGAGGCTCCAAGATCGCCTTCGCCGGGAAGCCGCCCACGGTGATCCTGCTCGCCGGCCTACAGGGCGCGGGCAAGACGACCGCAGCCGCCAAGCTCGCGCTGCTTCTGCGCAAGGAGGGGCACACCCCCGCCCTCGTTGCCGCCGACCTCCAGCGGCCCGCTGCCGTCGACCAGCTCCAGCAGCTCGGGCGGCAGCTGCAGATTCCGGTGTTCACAGGATCTGACCCCGTACAAGCCGTCACCGACGGGATCGAGCAATCGAAGCAGCAGGGTCGCGACGTGGTCATCCTCGACACGGCCGGCCGGCTGCACGTGGACGAGCCGCTGATGGAGGAGCTCGCCGCCGTGCGCGAGGCGGCCAAGCCGACGAACGTCTTGCTTGTGCTCGACGCGATGACCGGCCAGGAAGCGGTTTCCGTCGCGGAGTCCTTCCACGAGCGCATTGCCTTCGACGGCGTCATTCTCACGAAGCTCGACGGCGATGCGCGCGGCGGTGCGGCTCTCTCGGTGCGTGCGGTCACCGGCAAGCCTGTGAAGCTCGCATCGCTCGGTGAGAAGCTCGACCAGTTCGAGTACTTCCACCCCGACCGGATGGCCTCACGCATCCTCGGCATGGGCGACGTTCTGACGCTGATCGAGAAGGCCGAGGCGGCTGTCGAGGAGGACGACCAGGTGCGCCTCGAGCAGCAGATGCTCGCGGGTGAGTTCACGTTCGACGATTTTCTGTCGAGCTACCGGATGTTGCGCAAGATGGGCTCGCTGAAGGGCGTTCTCTCGATGATTCCCGGTCTGGGAAAGCAGCTTCAGGGCATCGACATCGACGAGTCGCAGATGGGGCGGACCGAGGCGATCGTGCTCTCGATGACCCCGAAAGAGCGGCGGATGCCGCACCTGATCGACGGGTCGCGCAGGAAGCGAATTGCCGCCGGAAGTGGGACGACGATCCAGCAGGTGAACCAGCTGATCTCGGCCCGCAAGCAGATGCAGAAGATGATGAAACAGATGAAGAAAGGCAAAATGCCCGGGATCCCGCAGGAGCTCCTGCAGCAGGCGCAACAGCAACAAGGCCGGCGATGACCGCTCCCAAGCATCGCTGCTGGGCGGAGCCGGGCTTTGCCCGATCGCAGCCCGAGAGCCAGAAGGAACACGAAATGTGTAAAAGGAGGGTGCCCGTGGGGGGACCATGGGTTCCCCCACGAAGACGAACCGGAGGTGAAGTCGATTGGTCGCAATGAGATTGACCCGCGTCGGGTCGAAGAAGAACCCCATCTACCGGGTCGTGGTCGCCGACTCGCGCTCGCCGCGCGACGGCCGGTTCATCGAGATCGTCGGGCGCTACAACCCGCAGACGGAGCCGTCCACGATCGACCTCGACGAGGACCGTGTGAAGGAGTGGCTCTCGAAAGGGGCACAACCATCGAACACGGTCTCGCGTTTGCTGAAGATCGCGAACATCAGTGGCTGAGCTGCTCGCCTACCTTGCGCGGCAGCTCGTCAACGAGCCCGACGCTGTCTCGGTCGAGGAGACCGAGCGTGACGGCGCGATCGTTCTGATGCTCACCGTCGCCAAGGACGACATCGGCCAGGTGATCGGCCGCCAGGGGCGCCTCGCTCGGGCCCTGCGCGCCATCGTGCGAGCCAGCGGCGCCCATTCGCACCGTCGCGTCCTGCTCGAGATCGTCGAGTAGGCCCAGATCGTTCGCGAGTACGTCGGATGAATCGACCGGTCAGTTCCGACGGACACACGGGCGGAGCCCGTGTGTCCTGAAAGCGGCGCCGCAAGCGGCGCCTCAGTCGCTGCGCTCTACGACGTGCACGGCAACGTGCCGGCGCTCGAGGCCGTGCTCGCCGAGGTCGGGCGTGCGGGTGTCGACAAGATCGTCTTCGGGGGGGACCTCGCTTCTGGCCCGCTCCCCCGCGAGACCGTCGAGCTGGCCCGCTCGCTCGACGCCGTGTATGTACGCGGCAACGCGGACCGGCTCGACTCGCCGGCGATGAGCCCCGAGTGGGACGCGGCGCGTCGCTGGGTCGACGGGCAGCTCGACGAGGAGCAGATCGCGTGGCTCGCGAACCTCGACTTCTCAGCGGTGATCGACGACACGCTCTACGTCCACGCGACGCCGCAGGACGACGAGACCGTCGTCACCGAGCTCACCTCCGACGAGCGCCTAGCTGAGCTGCTCGCAGAGGTCGACCAGGCGCTCGTGGTTGCTGGCCACACGCACATGCAGATCGACCGCCGCGTGGGCGGCAAGCGGTTCGTCAACGCAGGAAGCGTGGGCATGCCGTACGAGCGCGAGCCCGGTGCCTACTGGGCGCTGATCAGCGACGACATCGAGCTGAGGCGGACCGAGTACGACCTGGAACGGGCCGCGGCTGCGATCCGAGCCTCAGGACATCCGATGGCCGAAGAGCTCGCCGCCGAGAACGTCCTCACGATCCCATCTCGAGAAGAAGCGCTCGCTGCTTTTGGCGGCTGACCTCGTCACCGTGGGTCTCGTTGGCAAGTCCCACGGTCTCCAGGGCGACTTCGTGGTCGAGCGCGGCAGCGAGGATCCCGACCGGTTCGCCGTCGGGGCCACCCTGCTCGTCGACGGTGTCCCCGCCCGGATCGTGGGGTCGAAGCGCGCCCGCGGCCGGCCGGTGATCCGCCTCGACCGCGAGGTTTCGCGCGGTGCCGAGCTCCAGGTCGATCGCGCCGAGCTTCCCGTTCCCGAAGACGGTTCGTACTACGTCTTCCAGCTCGTCGGCCTCGCCGTCGAAGAGGAGGGCGGACGCTCCCTCGGTCAAGTCGCCGAGGTGACGCCGGGGCCGGCGAACGACGTGCTCGAGCTCGACACCGGCCTCGCGCTCCCACTCGTCGACGCCTGCGTGCAGGAGGTCGATCTCGACTCGGGTCGAATCGTTGTCCGACGCGGCTTCGCAGGTGCTGAGTAACCTCAGGCTTCTTTGCAGATCGATGTCTTTACCCTCGTCCCTCACGCGTTTGCCTGGCTCTGCGAGCAGCGTCCGCTCGCGACCGTCCTCGGGTCCGAGCTCGATCTGCGCCTCCTCAATTACCGCGAGACGACGCCGCTCACGGGTGGCCAGGTCGACGATGACCCCTACGGTGGCGGCGCGGGCATGGTGCTGCGTGTCGACACGGTCGCCGCTGCCCTTGACGCCACCTACGGCGGCCCCCCGGAGCACCGTGTGATCGCGCTGACGCCACAGGGGCGCCAGCTCGATCAGGCGCTCGTCGAGGAGCTCGCGACCGAGGAGCGGCTGACGATCCTCTCCGCGCGGTTCGAGGGCTTCGACGAGCGGATCGTCGAGCACCTGGCGACGGACCCGGTGTCGATCGGTCCCTATGTCCTTTCCGGCGGCGAGCTGCCGGCCATGGTCATGGTGGACGCAATCGCGCGCCGCCTGCCCGGAGCGCTGAGCGAGGGCTCTGGCGACGAAGAGACCTTCTCCGCCGAGCTCGAAGGGGGCTTCGAGTACCCCCACTACACCCGGCCCGCCGAGTTCCGCGGGTGGAAGGTGCCCGACGTCCTGCTCTCGGGCGATCACGCCCGGATTGCGGCCTGGCGCCGCGAGCAGAGCCGGGCGAGGACGGCGCGATGAGGAATCCGATCGACGCGTTGACGCACCGCCTCCCCCGAGAGTGGCGTGTAGCGATCGACTGGGCGTTGACGATCATCGGCGCCGTCGCGATCGTGCTCGGGATCAAGGCGTACGTCGTGAACCCGTACCGGATTCCGTCGTCCTCGATGGAGCCGACGCTGCACTGCGCGATGCCGGGCGCAGGCTGCGAGTCGGGCCGTTTTTCCGACCGTGTATTGGCGAACCGCTTCATCTACCGCTTCCGCGACCCCAAGCGCGGCGAGATCGTCGTCTTCAAGACGCCGCCGAGAGCGCGAGCGCAGTGCGGGGCGGGTGGAACCTTCGTCAAGCGCCTCGTTGGCCTCCCGGGCGACCGCTGGCGCGAGGAGAACGGCAACATCTACATCAACGGCCGCAAGCTGAAGGAGGCGTACATCCCCGAGGAGCGCCGCGACGCCGACACGCTTCCCGAGCGGAAGATCCCGAAGGACAGTTACCTCATGCTCGGTGACAACCGCCAGTCTTCGTGCGACTCGCGCCGCTGGGGATACGTTCCGCGAGGCAACCTGATCGGCCCCGTGTTCGCCGTGTACTTCCCGCCGAAGCGGATCGCCCTCTTCTGAGCCGATGTCGAGGTTGCTGCGCTTCGGCCTGATTGTGCTCTCGATCGTGGGCGTGCTCCTCGTCCTCGCCGCGATCACCTCCAAGCTCTACCGGATCCCGACCTCTTCGATGGAGCCGACCCTTCACTGTCCCAGGGGAAGCGGCAACCCCGGATGCCTCGGCGAAGAGCACGACCGGATCGCCGTCTCGAAGGTGCTGTACAGGGTCCGGGACCCGGAGCGCGGTGACATCGTCGCGTACAGGCTTCCGCGGCGGGCCGCAGGGCGCTGCGGCGCTCCGGACGGGTCGACGTTCGTACACCGGATCATCGGCCTTCCCGGCGAGAGCGTCGCCGTCCGGGACGGCGTCGTATTCGTCGATGGTCGCAAGCTCACGGAGCCATACATCGAAGCGGGCCGGCGTGACCGCGACTCGTCTCCGGCGCGTGAGATCTCGAAGGATCAGTACCTGGTGCTGGGCGACAACCGGGCTCAGTCGTGCGATTCGCGCGTCTGGGGGCTGGTCGCGCGCGATCGCCTGATCGGGCCGAAGATCGCCACCTACTGGCCCTGGGCCCGGATTTCCATCCGCTAGCATTGCCGGTCGGCCCGCCCGGGCCGAGTCCTCGCCATGACGAACCCCATCGAGCTAATCGAGCAGCGCCAAATGCGGTCCGGTTTGCCCACCTTCAAGGCGGGCGACACGGTGCGCGTGCATTTCCAGGTGATCGAGGGCCAGCGGCGGCGCGTTCAGGTCTTCGAGGGCATCGTCATCAAGCGCCAGGGCTCGGGCGTGCGCGAGACGTTCACCGTCCGCAAGCAGTCGTTCGGCGTCGGCGTCGAGCGAACCTTCCCGCTCCACTCGCCGAAGATCGAGAAGATCGAAGTCCAGGCGATCGGGGACGTCAATCGGGCGAAGCTGTACTACCTGCGCGAGAAAGTGGGGAAGAAGGCGCGCGTCCGCGAGAAACAGCACACGGGGTCGGTATCCTCGCCCGGTGCCTCCGCCGGAGCGCCAGAGCAGCCTGAAGCGGCCGTCGCCGAGCCTGCCGAAGATCATCCGGAGGTCGAGACGGTCGTCGTCGAGCCAGTCGCTGAAGTCGCTCCAGAAGAGGAGCGGGGCTAGGCTCCTTCGCTTCGACCGCGCGCTCGGCGCGCGGTTTGTCGCGGGAGCCGACGAAGCAGGTCGAGGATCGCTGGCCGGGCCGCTTGTCGTCGCGGGCGTCCTGCTGGACTACAAGTGCCTGCGCGATCATCGGGTGCGGCCTCTCGCGCGACTGAACGACTCCAAGCAGGTGGCGCCTGCCGATCGCGAGGAGCTCTTTCGTGCAGTCATGGGCTGTGCGACCCGGGTCTCCGTTCAGGTGATCTCGCCTGGTGAGATCGACCGTGAGGGCCTGCATCGCTCGAACCTCGCCGGCCTGCGGCGTGCGCTCGCAGCACTAACCCCGCCCGCCGAAGCCTGTCTCGTCGACGGCTTCCGGTTGGGGCCGGCGGCACCCGAGCATCATGCGGTGATCGAGGGCGACGATCGAAGCGCCGCGATCGCGGCCGCATCGATCGTGGCAAAGGTTGTCCGCGACCGCTACATGCGTCGCGCGGACGCGCTCTATCCGCAGTTCGGCTTCCGGTCCCATGTCGGATACATCACGCCGTCACACTCGGCGCTCGTCCGGCGGCACGGGCCCTCCGAGATCCATCGGCGTTCGTTCCAGGCACTCTGTTACCTGAGTGAAGAAGAAGCGGCGGAGCGGCTCAGCGCGTAGCGGCGTCCGCGCTGAAATGCGCAGCGCGTGGCTCTACCGGCTGCGGGGCTATCGAGTGCTCGCGCAAAACGCGTGGCTCGGCGGCTACGAAATTGATCTCGTCCTGCGCCGCGGGCAAAGACTTGTTTTCTGCGAGGTCAAGTCGAAGAGCGGGACCGCGTACGGCGATCCGCTCGAGATGGTGACCGTCGAGAAGCAGCGCAGACTCGAACAGGCGGCGGCGACCTGGTTGGCCAGGAATCCCGAGCACGCCGAGTGCGAGGTGCGTTTCGACGTCGTCGGCGTGACGGCTGGTCGGGTCGACCACGTGAGACAGGCGTTCTAGCGCGCGTGTCGAACCGGGGCCGAAGATGGCCCCGACGCAGGAAGCGCTCTACCGCGACCTCGACCTCGACCTCTCGTGGTCGGAGCGCGACCTCCCCGAGCGCGAGCGGACCAAGCACGTCCACCGGTTGCACCCCTATCTCGGGAAGTTCGTGCCGCAGCTCGTGGAGGCGCTCCTGACGCGCCACTTGCCGCGCGCGCGGACGGTGCTCGATCCCTTTGCCGGCTCGGGTACGACGCTCGTCCAGTCGCTCGAAAGCGGCCGCCGGGCAACCGGGGTCGACATCGCCGCCTTCAACTGCCTGCTGATGGACGTCAAGACGCGCGCTTACAACCTCTTCGCGCTGGAGCGCGACATCCGGGATGTCCTACGGCGCCTCGAGGGATTCGACGGCAACGGGCTCGAGCGCCCTGCGGGCTACGTCAAAGCATGGTTTGCACCGCGGGCCGCGGCAGAGCTCCTCTTCTTCCGATCGCTCGTCGACGAGTACGAGCACTCAGCCGCGCTCCGCGTGATCTTGACGCGTGCCGCACGCTCCGCCCGGCGCACGACCCACTTCGACCTTGACTTCCCGAAGGAGCCGCAGCGAGGGGAGTACTGGTGCCACAAGCACCGCCGCACCTGCCGTCCTGTCGAGCGGGCCGAACACTTCCTGCGGCGCTACGCTCTCGACACCCTGGTTCGCATCCACGAGTTCGCGCGCGTGCGGGCGCGCGGCAAGGAAGCGACCATCGTGCACGGGGATTCCCGGGACGTGGAGCTGCCGAGTGCGGACGGAGTCGTCACGTCGCCGCCGTACCCCGGGCTCATCGACTACCACGAGCAACACCGCTACGCCTACGAGCTCCTCGGCCTCGACGATCGCCGCCAGCTCGAGGTGGGCGCGGCGGCAGCGGGAACGAGTGTCGCGGCCATTGCCGCCTACGTCGACGGAACTGCCGAGGCGTTCGCGAACGTAAGCCGCGTCCTTCCGCGCCAAGCCCCAGTCGTGATCGTCGTCAACGACCGCCGCGACCTCTATCCGCAAATCCTCGAGCGCGCCGGGCTCAGCATCGAGACGCGGTACCAGCGCCACGTCAACCGCCGAACCGGCCGGCGAGCAGGCGAGTTCTATGAAGACGTGATCGTTGCCCGAACCGGTTAACCCCCGAGAGAAACTGCGAAAAACCGCCGGAGCCGGGCTTCGCCCGGCGGGAGGCCCACAAGGAGAAGGGGAACGCTCGAACCACCCCACCCAATCGTCGGCTCCTGAAACCCCACGAAGCGATCCGCGGCCCGCAAGGAGGGGGCCAACGGGGGAACCAGGGGTTCCCCCGTTTAGGGCACCGGGGGTGGCCCGCCGCGGTCCTCGACCCGGAAGATGTCCCAGCGATTCTGCCCGCAGCGGCCGCGGTCGAAATAGATGTCGGTGACCGGCGGCGTCGGGCCGCGCGGCGGCCGCAGCGTTGCGTACGTGACGTCGGCGTCGTAGCCGTTCGGGAGCGCCAGTAGCACCTTGGAGTCTCCGGCTAGAGGCGTGCTGCGCACGTAGTACGTCGTCCCATCGGTGTTGACGGACGGGCTGTAGACGACCTTTCCGGTGGGCACCGGGAGGTTCGTCGTTACGCGGGTGGCGAGTTCGTGCCGGGCGGATTTGGCAGCGCGGATGCGAGGAGCACCGTGCCCAGACGCGTAGTTGCCGCTCACCTGGCGCGCGCTCAGGAGCCCCTTTCGGTTCTGCATGCGGTCGAGGACGCGCTCCTCTCCGGTGACGAGGTTTCGCAGGAGGATCAGCTGCAACTTGCGGGTGTAGACGCCCACGACTGTGGAGCAGCCAGTCGCCGGAGATGGTCCCGCAGCACTCCCAGCGGGTCGTGTTCACGCCGCGCGGCAGGCTCAAATGCCGCCGAGTTGTCAGATCGAAGAGGCGCAAGTCCGAGCGGTTCGCGCTGAGGACGAGCTGGTA
>JACCXX010000119.1 GCA_013696805.1 Actinomycetota bacterium | reverse complement strand
CAGCAGGCCCACCAGCTCCTCGCGTAGCTCGCCGATTCCGTCGCCGGTCTTTGCGCTCACCGGGTGCAGTGCGTGAAAGTCGCCGAGCCGGGCTGCCGTTTGCATCTGGGATGCGATGTGGCCGGGGACGAGGTTGTCGACCTTGTTCAGGGCGATCACGACCGGTACTCCGAGACCGAACACGCGCCGGGCGATGAAACGGTCGCCCCCACCGATGCGCTCTCGGGCGGAAAGCACGAGCAGCACGCCGTCCACGTCCTCGAACGCGTGGTCGACAGTCCGCTGCATGCGCTCGGTCAGCGAGTCGAGTGGACGCTGGAACCCCGGGAGGTCGACGAGCACCAGCTGCCATTCCGGTCCGTTCGCGACGCCCGCGGTTCGCCGCCGCGTCGTCTGCGGCTTGTCGGATGTGATCGCGACCTTGCCCCCGCAGAGAGCATTGACGAGCGTCGACTTCCCTACGTTCGGCCGCCCCGCGAGTGCGACGAACCCCGATTTCACAGCTCGAACGTCTCGGGCAGAAGCTCGGCAGGGGTGCGCGTCACGACGTCGCCGTCGGCCCTGCGGAACGTGACCCGGTCGAGCCGAAACTCGTAGATCCACTGCCGGCAGCCTCCGCACGGCGACGCCGTGACCGCGATCTCCTCGAGGTCCCCCGGCCGGCAGCCCTCGACAACGGCCCGGGAAAGCGCCGCCCGCTCGGCACAGATCCCTAGTGGGTACGACGCGTTCTCGACGTTGACGCCCTCGAACACCCGCCCGTCCCGGGCACGCACGGCAGCACCGACGAGGAACTCGGAGTACGGCGCGTAGGCCCGCTCGGCGACGGCGACGGCGTGCTCGTAGAGGTTGGAGCTCATGCGAACACCTGGAAGATGACAAGAACGGCGAGGGCACCCAGCACTGCGCCGTACACAACCTCGAGCAGCGAGTGGACACCCGACTCGACCCGCGTCTGCGCGACGAGCAGCGCCATCAGGAACGCGAGCGAAGAGATCAGGAACCAGTGTGTCGTGTCGCCGACGACGTTCGTGATTGCCATCCAACCCCCGAAGGCGATGGCGGCGTGGCCTGACGGCAGCCCACCCCGCAGCGGGGTGCCGCGGCCCGTATAGGCCTTGATCGCAATGACGACGATGATCGTCAGCACGAGGGCAACGAGCGTGAGCTCGGCCGGGGCATCGCGCAAGCGCTCGATGATGCGTGAGCTCCGGTTGACGACCTGGTCGGAAAACACGAGGTACCCGATCGCCACCGCGTTCACGGTCGCGATCAACACCGCCCCAGCGGAAATGTCCTTGGCGAGCTTGGCCAGCGGGTCGAAGGACGTCGTCGCCACGTCGATTCCGGCTTCGAGCGCCGTGTTGATCATCTCGGCGATGAGGACGAAAGAGATCGCAAGCAGGAGGGCGATCAGCTCGATCTTGTCGACTCCGGTCCAGAGGGCCGCAATGAGCACGGCGGTCGCGATCGCAAAGTGGAGGCGCATGTTCCGCTGAGTGCGGAGGACGTGGATGATCCCTTCGAACGCGAAGTTGAAGCTCTCGTGGATCGACGGCGCGCGACGGTGACCGTTCATGCGCGCAGCGCGACCTCCCGCGCCTCCATCTCGTCGCCGTGGTCGTAGCCGAGGAGGTGCAGCAGGCCGTGCACGAGTGGCTCTCGCCAGGCGTCCCCGACGACCTGCGGGCAAAGGACGGCGTCGCCGAGCTGCCGCGGCACGCCCTCCGGGAGCTCTTCGCGCCCGTCGATCGGGAACGAGAGCACATCCGTCACCTCGTCCGCCCCGAGGTGCTCACGCTTGAGCGCCTGCATCTCCTCTGGCGCGACAAAGAGGAGCCCGAGCTCACCCTCCCCCACGCCCTCGGCAACGAGTACACGACGTGCGAGCTCGACTGCGGCCTCCTCCTCGACCTCCTCCCCGCTCCGGTTGGCGAGCTCGACCGTGACCATTCGTGCTACTTCCGCCGCTGGGTCCCCGTCTCCTCCGCGTGCAACCGGTAGGCCTCGACGATGCGTTGCACGAGCTTGTGCCTGACGACATCCTCGTGCCCGAACTGGACGAACTCGACTCCGTCCAGCGGACCGAGGATGTCCTGCACCTGAATCAGGCCCGATGGCTGCTCACGAGGGAGGTCGATCTGTGTCACGTCGCCGGTGACGACCATCTTCGAACCGAAGCCGAGTCGCGTCAAAAACATCTGCATCTGCTCGGGGCTCGTGTTCTGCGCCTCGTCGAGGATGACGAAGGAGTCGTTGAGCGTCCGGCCTCGCATGAACGCGAGCGGCGCCACCTCGACGATGCCCTTCTCCATGTAGCTGGCGAGGCGGTCGGCGTCGAGCATGTCGTAGAGCGCGTCGAAGAGCGGGCGCAGGTAGGGATCGACCTTCTCCAAGAGCGTGCCCGGGAGGAAGCCCAGCCGCTCGCCGGCCTCGACGGCGGGGCGCGTGAGGATGATGCGGCCGACCTGCTTGTCCGCGAGGGCGGCGACCGCGAGGGCCATGGCCAGGTACGTCTTGCCCGTTCCGGCGGGGCCGATGGCGAAGGTGGCCGTGCGCTCGCGGATCGCATCGACGTAGCGCTTCTGGTTGACGGTCTTCGGAGCGATCTTCTTGCCGCGATGGCGCCAGACGACATCTTCGAAGACCT
>JACCXX010000114.1 GCA_013696805.1 Actinomycetota bacterium | reverse complement strand
CCCCTGACCCTTCGTTTAGTTGGGACATCTCGCGCAGTGCGTTTCACCGAGCTCTACTAGCTCCCAAATTGCGGTCACGGCCTAGTCTTGCGGCGTGCCGCTTCTCGAGCTGCGGAACGTAACGCGCCGCTTCGGCGGCGTCGTCGCCCTCGATGACGTCTCCCTCGCCGTGCGCGAAGGGGAGATAGCAGGGCTGATCGGACCGAACGGGGCCGGGAAGACCACGGCCTTCAACGTGATCACTCGTCTCTACAAGCCCGATTCGGGCGACGTCGAGTTCGACGGCGAGACCCTGCTCGGCACGCCGCCCCACGGCGTCGTTCGCCGCGGAATCGCGCGCACCTTTCAGAACGTCGAGCTGTTCCCTTCGATGACGGTCCTCGAAAACGTGCTCGTCGGCACGCACACGAGAAGTGGGTGGCTGAAAGGGCGTCAGGCGCGCCGAACCGCGATGGACGCTCTCGAGTACGTCGGCCTCGAGCACCTGGCCGAGCAACCGGCTGCCGGCCACCCGTATGGAACCTTGAAGCGAATCGAGATCGCGCGGGCGCTCGCCGCGCAACCGAAGCTGCTCCTGCTCGACGAACCGGCCGGAGGCCTCTCGCACGAGGAGGTCGACGAGCTGGGCACGTTCATCACTCGCATGCGTGCCGGCTTCGAGCTCACCGTGCTGCTCGTCGAGCACCACATGAACCTCGTCATGCGCATCTCGGACTCGGTTCACGTGCTCAGTTTCGGCCAGAAGATCGCGGCGGGCACGCCGGTCGAGGTCCAGCGCGACCCCGCGGTGATCGAGGCGTACCTCGGGGAGGGCGACTAGTGGCGCTGCTGGAGCTTCGCGACGTCCACGCCCGCTACGGCCAGGTGAGGGCGTTGCACGGCGTCTTTCTACGCGTTGACGAGGGGGAGATCGTCGCCGTTCTCGGAGGCAACGGGGCGGGCAAGACGACGACGCTGCGCGCCGTTTCCGGCCTCGTCGATCACACGGGCGACGTCGCCTTCGACGGCCAGACGATCACGCGCGCGTCTCCCGACCGCGTGGCGCGCCTCGGTATCGCCCACGTGCCAGAAGGGCGCGGCATCTTCCGAGAGCTCTCCGTCTGGGACAACCTGCGCCTGGGGGCGTACACGCGGCGCAACGGATCCGTCCAGGCCGACTATCAGCGCATGCTCGGCTACTTCCCGTGGCTCGAGGAGCGACGCAACCAGCAAGCCGGGACGCTCTCGGGCGGGGAGCAGCAGATGCTCGCACTTTCTCGCGCGCTCATGGCACGCCCGCGAATGCTGCTGCTCGACGAGCCGTCGCTCGGCCTCGCACCCGTGGTCGTCAGCGAAATCTTTCGCATCGTCGGCGAGCTGAACGAGAAGGACGGGCTCACGGTGCTCGTCGTCGAGCAGAACGCGCGAATCGCGCTTCGCGCGGCGGCCAGGGCGTACGTGCTCGAGGTGGGTCGGGTGGCGCTCGAAGGAACGAGCGACGAGCTGGCGCGAAACGAGTCCATTCGGCAGTCGTACCTCGGGTACTAGTGACAGAGTTCCTCCAACAGGTCGCGAGCGGGCTCTCGTCAGGGGCGATCTACGCCAGCCTCGCGCTCGCGATCGTGATCATCTACCGCTCGACCGGCATCGTGAACTTCGCGCAGGGCGAGATGGCGACGTTCGCGGCGTTCATCGCCTGGACGCTGATCGACCACGGCCTGGGTTACTGGCCTTCCTTCGCGCTGACGCTGCTCATCGCCTTCCTGGGCGGAGCCGCGCTCCAGCGCCTGGTCATCCGGCCGGTGGAGCGTCGGCCAGCGCTGACGATCGTGATCCTCACGATCGGCCTCTTTATCTTCCTCGGCGGTCTCATGAACTGGATCTGGAAGGCCGAGGTGCGCTCGTTTCCCCCGAACCGGCCGTTCTCGACGAACACGATCGATCTCGGTGGGGTCGCGATCTCCTATCAGGACATCGGCATCGTCGGGGCCACGCTCGGGATCGTCGCCCTCCTGTGGGTGCTGTTCCAGAAGACAAAGCTCGGGCTTGCTCTCCGCGCCTCGGCCGTGGATCCGGCATCGAGCCGGCTGGTCGGCGTCCGGGTGGGATGGATG
>JACCXX010000111.1 GCA_013696805.1 Actinomycetota bacterium | reverse complement strand
TCCTGGAAGACGACGACGCCGAGTGTCTCGCGCAGCGGCTCGGCGAGCAGCGGATGATCGACGGGCGGGACGAAGCTCGGATCCTCGCGCAGCTTCTGGCGGTGGTTGATGTACGGGTGCACGGCCTTGCCCTGGATCGGCCCGGGCCGAACGAGCGCGACCTGCACCGTGATGTCGTCGAGGTTCTCCGGCCGCGTGCGGAGCAGGCTCTGCATCTGCGCGCGGCTCTCGATCTGGAAAGTGCCGACCGTGTCGGCGCGCTGGATCTCCGCGTACACGGCCGGATCGTCGAGCGGGATCCGCGAGAGGTCGATCGTCTCGCCACACAAGTTGGCGATCTGAACGACGCAGTCCTCGACCGCCGAGAGCATGCCGAGGCCGAGCAGGTCGATCTTGAGGAAACCCGCATCGGCGCACGAGTCCTTGTCCCACTGGCAGATCTGCCGCCCGGCCATCGCCGCCGGCTGGACGGGGACGAGCTCGACGAGCGGGCGCGTGGAGATGACCATCCCGCCCGGGTGCTGCGAAATATGGCGCGGCAGGCCGACGATCTCGGCCGAGAGCTCGGCCAGCGCACGCCAGCGCGGCGAGCGGAGCCGAGCCTCACCGTCGGGCAAGAGGCCGATCTCCTGTACCACTCGCTTCGGGCTGCCCTCGGTCACGCGTGCCAGACGCTCGAGCTCGCCGAACGGGAGGCCAAGCGCCTTGCCGAGGTCGCGAATCGCTCCGCGCGAGCGGTACGTCGAGAAGCTGGCGACGAGCGAGGCATGCTCGTGCCCGTAGCGCTCGGTGACGGCGACGATCAGCTTCTCGCGGATGTCGCGCGGGAAGTCGAGGTCGATGTCGGGCACCGATTCGAGCTCGCGATTGATGAACCTGCCGAGCGAGAGGCCGGCGGCGACGGGATCCACGTGCGAGAGGCCGGTCAGGTAGCAGACGAGCGAGCCGACCGAGCTGCCCCGGCCCCTGCCCGGGGGCAGGGCATGGCGCGGCGAGTCGCGACCGCGCACCTCACGAGCGACCTCTTTTGCGAGCTCGAGCACCTCCCAGTGCAGGAGAAAGAAGCCGGCAAGGCCCAGTTCGCCGATCAGGGCCAGCTCTTCGTCGAGCCGCGCCCGCGCCTTCCGCTTGTGGCCGTTTGCGCCGCTGTAACGCGCCTCGAACGCGTGGTCGCAGACTCCGGTCAGCTGCGCGATGGCTGGCTCGTCGCGATCGGAGAAGTCCGGGTAGCGGTAGCCGAGCTCCTCGGTCAGGTCGAACTCGAGGCGCTCTGCAAGCTCGGCGGTGTGCGCCACGGCGTCCAGGTCGTCCGGGAAGCGTTCGGCGGCGGCCTCCGGCGCGAGCAGGACGGTTTCGTGGTTTCCCCGCCGCTCGCGCTCGGCGCCCTCGAGCGAGGTGCGGTGCTTGATCGCCACCATCGCGTCCTGGAGCAGTGCTCGCTTCGGCTCGTGCGCGTGTGTGTCGCCCGTCGCAATCGTCTGCACGCCGAGCGTTTCCGCCAGGTTGCGCAGCCTCGCGTTGCGACGGGCATCGCCGCGCTCGTAGGGCCGCTGCAGCTCGACGAAGAACCGGTCACGTCCGAACACGGCCGCCAGCTCGGCGGCGCCGTTCGGGTTGCGGACGGCGAGCCCGTGCCGCGAGCAGCCCGAGAGGCAGACCAGGCCTTCGTTGAGCTTCGCGAAGAGGTGCCGGTCGAGTCCCGGCGGCAGCAGGTCGGCTGCCCTGGGCCGGGTTCCTGCATGCGCCGCGGTCAGCAGCCGGCAGAGGTTCGAGTGCCCCTGGGAAGTCTCGACGAGGAGCGTCACGTGCGATCCGTCCGCGAGCGTCACCTCAGCGCCCGTGATCGGCCGCACGCCAAGAGCCTTCGCCGCGTGCGCGAACTCGAGCGAGCCGTAGACCCCGTCGTGGTCGGTCAGCGCCAGCGCCTCGTACCCCAGCTCAGCGGCGCGCGCAGCTAGCTCTTCAGGGTGGGAAGCCCCATCCAGGAACGAATAGGCTGAGTGGCAATGGAGCTCGACAAAGCCCACGCGGTCCTCCTAGGCCCCGGTGAGGGCGAGCGATTTCCCGGCGAGCGCCGAGACCTCGTCGTCAAATGGGAGGGCAGCGAGTTCGAGGTGGTCGAGTTCGACAACTGCGAGCCGGGATTCGGCCCCGAGCCGCATGTCCACGACGACCACACCGACTCGTTCTTCGTCCTCGAGGGCGAGGTCGAGTTCACGATCGGCGACGAGACCGTACGCGCCGGGCCTGGCACATTCGTCGCGGCGCCGCCGGGAGTGCGGCACACCTTCAAGATTCCCGGCCCGGGCCGTGCTCGCTTCCTCAACATCCACGCGCCCGGCGTCGGCTTCTACGCCTCGCTGAGGGACTGATACATGGACGACCCGAAGGCCCACTACGACGAGATCGCCGACGAGCTCGTCGCCGAGAACCCCGAAGTTCAGCTCGGCCAGATGATGGGCATGCCGTGCATCAAGGCCGGCGGCAAGATGATCGCGGGGATCTGGGAAGAGGAGATGGTCTTCAAGCTGCCCGACGAGGCCGTACGCGAGCAGGCGCTCGCACTCGCCGGCGCGCACCTGTTCGCCCCCGGTAAGCGCGGTCGGGCCTTCAAGGAATGGGTTCAGGTTCCGGCCGCTCACATGAGCGAATGGCCGCGGTTCGCGGATGAAGCTGTCCGGCTTCGCTCCATCTGACGGCAAGCGCGTCGATCGGAGTTCCAACGGACGCGCGGGCAAAGCCCGAACGTCCTCGTGACGGCACCGCAAGCGGTGCCTCAGGCTCCGCGCTGGGTGAACCAGCAGCCCACCTCCTCGTCCCTGAAAACGACGACGTTCTGCCCGCTCTCCAGCACGACCTCGAAGTAGCGACGGCTGACCGGATCCTCGGTCCACCAGCGATCGACTACGCGCCATTCCTCGCGGACGAGCGCGACGGGGTGGCGGTTGACCTTCCGCGGCGAGCCGTCCACTCGTGCCTCCACGAGAGCGGCCCGAGGCGCGTTTAGTCGTCCCGCGCGACGAGCAGTGCCCGTTCTGGCATGGGGGAACCCAGGGTCCCCCCATGAGCCCCCTCCTTCAGTACTTTCGCTCGCAGTACCTCGCAAGGTCATTCGTCACGAGCCACCAGAAGTGCCCGTTGTTCCGGTATCCGTGACCAGGGTGCGACCTCGACGACCGTGCAGACACCTCCATCGCCCGTGCTCGCTTTCACCTGGCGAAGACCTTCGCGGAGCCGGTCTCGTAGCTCGTTGCCTTCAGGCTGGACGAGCGCCAGCTGCTGGCCCGTCGACTCCGTCAGCTCGACAGCTTCGAGCTTGAGCTTGGTGATGGGCGCAGGCAACTCGGCAAGCTTCGGGCCGAGAGCAACGCGCAGGCGCGGAGCCTCCGCGCACGGATCGCGCATCGTCAGCGTCCGCCGCCAAGAGCCGCCGCCGACGAGCGTCGCCGACAACGCGACTTTGCGTAGGAAGCGGTCAGCCCGCTCGGGTCGGGCGAGCAGCCCGTCGACGACCACGGCGAGCGCGCGCCGCAGGGTGAGCTCGTTTCCGATCGCCTCCGGGAACTCGAGCGTCGCGGCCAACTCCTCGGCCGCCCGGCGACCACGAACCTTGCTTCTCCCCTTTCCTCTCGCCAGGCTCCAGGCGCGCCGCCCGTCCGGCCCCAGTCGTTCGGCTACGGCGCCGCCTGGCAGCCCAGCAAGCTCACCGACTCGGCGCACGCCGAGCTCCCCGAGCTCCTGCTTGCGCTGCTCAGCGAGGGGGAGCAGCGCGAGTGGAAGCGGCGCGAGGAACTCGCGCGTGCGCTCGTCGGCAACGATCAAAACCTGCCCGGGTCGCGCAACGTTCGCCGCAGCAAGTGCGGCAAACCGGCGCCCGGCAGCGCCAGCGCGTGGATCCCAGGCAGAACCGACAGCGGCGAGGGCGCGCTTCATGGCTGCCTCAACGCCGCCGTAGAGACGTTCGACGCCTCGCGTCTCGAAGAGCGCGCAGCCGAGGTCGGCGGACTCGACCGAGAACCCGCAGTCCTCGAGCCGCCGGACGATCTCCTCCCAGGCCTGCTCGGCCGCCGCCGGGTCGGGCTCGACGAGCACGAGCTCGGGGCAGGTCGCCAGGGCCTCCCCCATGCGCGTGCCCGGCTTGACGCCCTTCGCCTCGGCCGCAGCGGTCACGGAGCCGATCAGCGGCTCCTCGCCTTCTACAGGCGCGAGAGCAGCCGGCCGAAGCGCAAGGCCCGGCCGAGCACGCAGCGCGGCCCGCAGCTCGAAGCCGGGAATGAGAACGCAAGCCACCATACGAACGTATGTTCTATACGAACAGGTGTTCCCTTGTCAAGAGGAAGTGAATGTCAAGAGCTCTGTTCGCGAATCTTTGTGCCAATGACCGTGGTGTTCATGCTTCCTCCCGTTTCGTGATCTCAGCGGCGCGTCCGTGCATGCGCTGGAAGCGCGGCACGACCTCCAGCACATCTACCTGCGCGCAGAACGCAATGTCCTCCTCGAGCCCCGGTGGCCCGTACGTGCGAGCCAGGAGCGCCTCGTGGGGGTCGGGCCAGGCGTTGGCAATCGCCACGGCCGCCTTCGCCGCATCGCCTCGCTTCGCGTCGAGCAGCTGCACGATCCGGCCGGCGCAATAGGCGTCGTCCAGCGCGAACGCGCCCTGGAACCCGGCGCACAGCACGGCCACGTCCTCCCCACGCTCACGGGCGGCTCGCGCGACCGCGCCCAGGTTCAACAGGCTCCCGAGAAAGACTTCGTCGCAGCGGCCGGCCGCAGCCAGGATCGCGCGTGTCCCGTTCGTGGTCGAGAAGATGACCGTCTCCTCGCGTGCCTCGAGGAACTCGCGCGGCGAGGCCCCGACGTCGAAGCCCTCGATCAGCACCGCGCTCCGCTCTCCGCCCAACAGCCCGGAGCCGAGCTCCTTTCGCAGCGCCACGGCGTCGTCGATCTCCTTGCAGCAGTAGACGCGCTCGTACCCCGCCGCCAGCGCCTGGGCGATCGTCGACGTAGCCCGCAGGACGTCGACGACGATGCCGACGGGGGCGGAGATCGTCTCCGCAGGCATGAACGCGACGTCTACTCGCACGAGGCCACTACGCTACTGCGACGTGGACGAAGCCATGACCTGCTACCGGCACCCCGACCGCGAGACGCGGGTGTCGTGCTCCGAGTGTGGACGCGGAATCTGCCCGGACTGCATGGTCTTCGCGCCCGTCGGGATCCGTTGCCCCGACCACTCGGGTGCTCCGCAGGGCAAGCAGCGAGTGACGAGGGGCGTGCGGCGTGCGGCCTTCGAGGGCACCGGTGCGCTCGTGACGAAGATCATGATCGGAATCAACGTCGCCGTCTACGCACTCAACCTCGCGCAGGGCTCGAGCCTCGGCCGCACTTCCGGGAGGCTCTTCGAGGAAGGGGCCCTCGTCATCCTGTCGCCCTGGGGCGGCGTCGGCGACGGCGAGTGGTGGCGCCTGATCACTGCCGCCTTCCTGCACGGCAGCGTCATCCACATCGCCATGAACATGTTCGTGCTGTACATGATCGGGGCGCCCATCGAGCAGGCTATCGGCCGCGGGCGCTTCCTGGCGCTCTATCTGATCTCGGGGCTCTCGGGCTCCGCCGGTGCGCTGTTGCTCGACCCGAATGCGATCACGGTCGGTGCTTCCGGAGCGATCTTCGGGATCCTCGGTGCAGCGTTGATCCTGGAGCGGCAGCGGACCTATGTGCTCGGCGGCAGCGCTCTCTCATTGCTCGTCATCAACCTGGTCTTCACGTTCGCGATCCCGAACATCTCGATCGGGGGCCACCTGGGCGGTCTCGCCGGGGGCGCGCTCGGAGCTCTGGCTCTCTCGCGCTTCGGCCGGACGCATGCGATTTACGGACGGCCTGGCCTGCTGGGAGCCGCCGGCCTTGTCGCAGTCGGAATTCTGAGCATCGCGCTCGCCTACTGGCGCGTCCAGGGACTGGTGTAGAAGGAGAAGCGGGGGG
>JACCXX010000102.1 GCA_013696805.1 Actinomycetota bacterium | reverse complement strand
AGGAGCCGACAGCGAAAGGAGCGCCCCATGGCCGAGGACGACAAAGAGCGAAAGGCGTGGCTGAGCAGGAGGGAGCTCTTACGTCGTGCGGGCATCGGGACCGCGGCCGTCCTCTACGGCGGCGCCGTCCCGAAGACCTCTGTCGCGGGGCCGCTGAGGTTCCACGGCAGGGAGGCTGCGAACCAGCTGAAGATCATCCAGTGGGTGCATTTCGTGCCTGCGTACGACAAGTGGTTCGACAACACCTACACAAAGATCTGGGGCCGGAAGAACGACTGCGAGGTGACCGTCGACCACGTCAACCTCACCGACCTCCCGGCCCGTGCCGCGTCCGAGGTCGCGGCCCGGAGTGGGCACGATCTCTTCCAGCACCTTTCGCCGCCGGCGGCGTACGAGGACCAGGTCATCGGCCTGGGCGACATCATCCAGCAGGCGACGAAAAAGCACGGCCCGATGAAGGGCCTCGCCCGGCGCTCTGCGTACAACCCGAAGACCAAGAAGTGGTTCGGCTGGCCCGACAACTATGTCCCTGACCCCGTGCACTACCGGCGGGACTGGTGGGGTGACGTCGGGGAAAAGCCGACGACGTGGGACGCGGTGAGTCGGGCGGCCCCGAAGCTGAAGGCGAACGGCCACCCGATCGGGATCGGGATGTCGAACGAGCTCGACTCGAACATGGCCCTCATCGCCCTTCTGCAGTGCTTTGGCGCGTACATCCAGAACGCTGAAGCGAGGGTGACGCTGAACACGAAGGCGACACGCGACGCGGTCAATTTCATGGCCAGCCTCTACCGCCGAGGGATGGTCAGCGACGTCTTCGCGTGGGTGCCGTCTTCGAACAACAACGCGATGCTCGCAGGCCGTATCTCAATGGCGATGAACGCGATCTCGATCATGCGCACCGCCGAGACCCAGAATCCATCGCTGGCGAGGAACCTCGCGATCGCGCCGGTCCCGAAGGGCAAGCAACGCCTCGGCCTCGAACACGTGATGGGCGTCTACACGATCTGGAAGTTCGCGTCCAACAAGCGCCTCGCGAAGAAGTTCCTGCTGGACATGATGGTCCCGACGTACAACGGGCACTTCCTCAACTCGAAGTTCTACAACTTCCCCGGCTGGCCCGGGGCGGTCAAGAACATCAAGCGGAAGCTCGATGCGGATCCGAGCGGGAAGTACGGCGTCCTCGACACGATCTCGAGGACGGCCACGACGAACGTGGGCTACCCGGGGTTCTCGAACGCGGCGATCGACGAGGTGTTCAACACCTTCCTGATCCCGCAGATGTTCGCCCAGGTGGCTCAGGGCCGGAAGTCGACAGCCGACTCCGTCTCGGAGACGACCAAGGAGGTCCAGCGGATCTTCCGCAAGTGGCGGAACCGGGGCAAGATCTAGGCACGGGAATGCTGGTGGGCGGGCCTCGAGAGCTTCCCGGGGCCTACCCGCCGCTATCCGGAAAGCATCCCGCTGACTTGCGCACGCCAGGTGATCGGGCCGACGATGCCGCCCGAGTCGCCCTTCTTCACCTGGACGACGAGCTTGGGCCAGGTCTGCGGGCTGCCGACTCGGTGTTGGGGCCGAAGATCCCGTCCACTGCAACGGGATGGTTACGCGCGCGCAAGAGGTGCTGCAGCGAGCAGACGGGAAGGCCCTGCGACCCGCTGCCAAAGCGCGGCTAAGCTTGGACGACCCCGTCGACGTAGCTCAGCTGGTAGAGCACTTCACTCGTAATGAGGAAACGGCTCCGGCAACGGAGCCGTTTTCGCGTAACCGTGCGAGTTTGCAGCTGGTCAGCGATGGTCACGTTCAGCACCCTCGTGCGTCATCGGTGCGTCATTGCGAGCGGCTCACGTAGAGGCTCCCTACGCTCTCCGGCGTGCCCTGGACAGCCAACGCCCCGGACTCGAACCGGGGGCCACCTTCGTGACGAGGGAAAGGACGGTGGTTGGATTGTGGTCGGACGGGAGAGGGCCGATCCGCGACGCGTTTCCCGCGCGAGAACATGAGGGCCGACCCCCAACCCGGGGGGCGCCCTTACCCCTCTCCGCCGGAGTCCCGCGCGGAGAGTCTCCCGGGGGAACGACCATGTTCGTGACGTTCATGGCGATTCCAAAGATCCAGCCTCGTCACCAGCGCTCTCGCGTACGCTGCCTCCTGACGTCTGGTCATGAGCTGAGAGGAATGCCTGAGACGGGTTGCTCGGATGGATCGCAAGACCGACGACATCCATCTCGTCTCGGCGGCGCAGCGAGGCGATCTCATCGCCTTCGAGCTTCTCGTCCGTCGCTACGGCACGCCCGCGTACCGTGTCGCGCTCCGCATTCTTGGGAACCCGACCGACGCCGAAGACGTGACGCAGGACTCGTTGCTCCAGGCCTGGCAAGCGCTTCCGACGCTTCGCGACAGGCGCCTTTTCTCCACCTGGCTCTATCGGATCGTGACCAACCGCTGCCTCAACGCCCTCCGCTCGCGGAGAGCGACGGAGGTGCTACCCAACGAGATCGAGGACGAGGCGAGAAGGCCGAATCACGTCACCGAGTCTAGGAGGCAGCTCCAAGCGCTGTGGCGGGCGATCATGCGCCTCACGCCCGAGCAGCGGGCTCCGTTCGTCCTGCGCGAGCTCGAGGGGCTCTCCTACGAGGAGATCGCCGAGGTGCTGGGAACTACGGTGCCGGCGGTCAAGGGGCGCTTGCACCGAGCGCGGCTTGCGCTTCTGGAGGCGATAGGGGCATGGCGGTGAACCGGGAAAACGAGCGGCGTCTCGCCTGTGGGAGGAAGCTCTTACCCCTGGTCGACCAGGTGGCGGAGGCGTTGCCTCCGGTCGAGCCAGAGCACCAGCGCACCTGTCCGCACTGCCAGGCGGCGCTCGACGAACTCGAGGACTTGTGGAAGCAGGTGCGAGCGCTCGCGCGCGAGGAGATCGTCGTTCCCGACCGGATCGTGAGGTACGTGATTCGGCGGATTCACGAGGGCCTCGCGGCCCCGCCGAGGGAGGTGCGGCTCGAGGAGGTGCTTCCTCGGCTCGTCCAGCACGCCAAGCTTGAGACGGATCTCGGAACGACGCGGATCGCCGACTCGGTCGTCGCGAGGATCGTCGACCAGGCCGTGCGCGGGCTTCGCGGCGTGCATCTGGCCGGCCGACCGACGGCCCTGTCGGTCGCCGTGAGCGGCGGCCGCGTGACGATCCGGCTCCCCCTCGCGCTTCGATACGGAGTGAGTCTCGCGGAGGCGAGCGCGGCCGTGCGGGCGAGCGTGATCGAGCAGGTCGAGGGGCTGAC
>JACCXX010000093.1 GCA_013696805.1 Actinomycetota bacterium | reverse complement strand
GTCAACTCAGAACAGCTTTTGCAGCTTGAGCGCCGCGCCCATGTCGCCGTCGACCTTGAGCTTCCCCGTCATGTAGGCGGTCGTCGGATTCTGCTCGCCGCTCGCAATGGCCTGGAACGTCTCCTCCGAGGCGCGAATCGTGACGTCTGCGTCCTCGCCGCCCTCGGTCACGCTCACCTTGCCGTCGGCGACGTCCACCTTCCACCTACCCGCGCCCTCGATGTCGAAGAGGTACGAATTGTTCATCCCGGCTGTCTTGCCGGAGTCGACTCGGGTCTCGAGGCCTGCGAAGAACTCACGAGTGGACTGGGCCACGGGCGGCAGGCTACATCACGGTGAGACGAGCTCCGGCGCCAGCCGCGTCGGGGTTCTCGAGCCGGGCAGGAAGGCCGCGAGCGCGACTGCGGCGAGCGGCACCGCGGCACACACGTAGAGAGAAGTGCGCAGATCGATGATGTCCGCGAGAGCGCCCAGCCCCACCGCAGCGATCCCACCGAGCCCGATCGACATTCCGATCGAAAGGCCCGACGCCAGGCCGATGCGCTGCGGCAGGTATTCCTGGCTCATCACCATCGTGACACCAAAGGTCCCGATCACGCAGGCGCCGACCAGCCCGAGCGCAACAGCGCCGGCAACCCCGCCGACAGCTACGAAGACGAGCGTGAACGGTCCCGTGGCCGCCATGCTGCCGATCAGCACCGGGCGGCGTCCGATGCGATCTGCCAGTGGTCCCGCCGCAAGTGTCCCGGCGACTCCGGCCAGGAGCATGAACGTGAGGAGTTGGTTCCCGTACGCCTTCGAATGCCCCTGGGACACGGCCCACAGGGGCACGAAGGTGACGAGGCCGAACCACCCGGTGCTGCGCAGCGCGATCACGCCGAGCAGGAGGGCCAGCGCACCGGGCCGGTCCCGGCCGGCCAGGCTTCGTGCAGCATCCCGCTCGGGGACGAACTGGGCGAGGTAACGAGCGAGCACGAAGAGCGCTCCGGCCACGATCAGGCCCGGCACCGCCAGCAGCAGACCCCCGCGAAGCCCGAGCCAGAGCACGAGCGGGGTCGCCGCCGCAGCTCCTAAGGCGTATCCGAGATTCCCGCCGATCGAGAAGAGCGACATCCCGCTCGCGCGCTTGCGGCCACTCGTATAGGCAGCGAACTTCGACCCCTCCGGGTGGTACGCAGCGACGCCCACTCCGGAGACGAGGACGAAGATGACCACCAACCAGTAGCTCGGCGCGTCAGCCGCCAGAGCGATCCCGATCCCGGCGATCGCGACGCCGGTCGGCAAGAGCCAGATGCCGCCCCGCCGGTCGGACCAGATTCCGAAGAAGGGCTGGACGACTGACGACGAGAAGGCCGAAGCGAGCATGAGCAGGCCCGCCAGCGTGTACGACAGGTCGAAGCGCTCGGCGAAGAACGGGAGTAGTGCCGGCAGAGCGCCGCCGGCGAAATCGGTGGCAGCATGGCCGCTCGAGAGCGCCGCCATGGCCCGCTTGTCGATCTCGGCGCGCACGCGGCCACACTAGCCGCGGTGCTGGAGACGAACTAGGCGGCCTGTTCGGCGGGGTTCGGGAGGTACCGCTCGATGAGCGCGTAGGAGAGCTCCCACTGAGCGCGCGCGATCTGCACGCGGTTCTGCTCGAGAGGTGTCTCGCTCGCGCCGTTCGCCCGCAATGTCTGACGCTCGGTCGTGAGCGCCGAAATGCGCTGCGTGAGCAACTCGACATTCTCCCGAGGAGAGTGGAAACCGAACGCCATGGGCCGCAGAGAAGTCATGATCACAGTGTCAGTCGGCACCATTTCGAAAACGTTAAGGCCCGATCAAAACTTTGAAAAACCTTCGCGCGAAGCAGAAAAAGGGTCGGATAGCATCGGCGGCCGCATGAAGGTCGAAATTCGAGCACCGAGACCCGAGTCCTTCGAGGCCGACGTGCTCGCGGTCGCCTTTCCCGACAACGGCTCCGCGATACCGACGGTCGCCGCAGCACTCGACAAAGCTCTCGACGGGCGACTCGGCCGACTCGTTGCGGAAGAGAAGGTGCCCCAGGAGATCGGACGCACGGCCGTGCTGCACCCGAACGGAGAAGTGGGCGTCCGCCGAGTCGTTCTCGTCGGGCTCGGTCTCAACGCCGAGATCGACGCCGACGCCTTGAGAACTGCGGCGGCGGCTGTTTCCGCCGCTGCTGAGCGAGTCGGCGGAGCGCTCGCCTGGCTTCTCGACGATTCGCTCGACCTCACGCCTGCTGAGCAGGCGCGAGCGATTGTCGACGGGCTCGTCCTTGGCGCCTACGACCCCGGTCGCTGGAAGCAAGAGGTGAAGGAACTGCCGTTCGACCGACTCGTCCTGATCGGCACCGGGGAGGCGCAGGAATCGGCGGAGCGAGCCGTGACCGTCGCAATGGCGGCAAACCGGGCGCGTGATCTCGCCAACGCCGGGGCGAACCAGCTCACGCCGGAGAAGCTCGCCGCGCGTGCGGAGGAAATCGCGTCGGAGCAAGAGCACATCACCACCGAGGCCCTCGGCCCCGAGCAGATCGAAAAGCTCGGCATGGGCGCGTTCGCCGGGGTCGCGCAGGGAAGCCACAACCCGGCGCGCCTGATCGTCATGCGCTACGACCCCCCGCAGTCGGCAGGCGACACCGTCCTCGGGCTCGTCGGCAAGGCCGTCACGTTCGACACCGGCGGCATCTCGATCAAACCTGCGCTCTATATGGAGGACATGAAGGGCGACATGGCCGGCGGGGCCGCCGTCATCGAGGGATTGGGGGCGATCGCCGAGCTCGGCATCCCCGTTCGCGTGATCGCCGTCGTCGCCGCGACCGAGAACATGGTTGGCGGGGGTGCCTTCCGCCCCGGCGACGTCCTGCGAGCGATGAACGGCAAGACGATCGAGATCACGAACACCGATGCCGAAGGCCGCCTCGTCCTGGCCGACGCTCTCCACTACGCGCGCGAGGAGGGAGCGACGCACCTCGTCGACTTCGCCAC
>JACCXX010000090.1 GCA_013696805.1 Actinomycetota bacterium | reverse complement strand
ACGAACCGGTCGTACGCGGAACGCTCGACGAGGATGCGCGAGCGTGCGCAACAGTCCTGCCCCGCGTTCCCGAACACGGCAGACGGCGCACTCGCCGCGGCAGCCTCGAGGTCGGCGTCGGCGAAGATCACGTTCGCGGACTTGCCGCCGAGCTCGAGCGTGACGCGCTTGATCGTCTCCGCCGCGCCCTTCATCACCTCGCGGCCGACCGCGGTCGAGCCGGTGAAGCCGATCTTCGCCACGTCCGGATGCTCGACGAGCCGTTTCCCCACGACCGACCCGGCTCCGGCGACGACGTTCAGCACCCCTTCCGGGATCCCGGCCTCGAGCGCGATCTCCGCGAGCCGGAGCGCCGTCAGCGGCGTCAGCTCGGCCGGCTTCAGCACGACGGTGTTGCCGGTAGCAAGCGCCGGCCCCAGCTTCCAGCTGGAGATCGCGATCGGGAAGTTCCACGGAACGATCAACCCCACGACTCCCAGCGGCTCCCGGAAGGTCATGTCGACCCCGCCCGTGACGGGAATCGTCTCGCCGAAGTGCTTGTCCACGGCGCCTGCGTAGAAATAGAAGACCTCGGCGACCATCCCGACCTCGTCGCGAGAGTCGGCGATGGGCTTGCCGACGTTGCGGGTCTCCAGCAAAGCGAGCTCCTCGCCGTGCTCCTCGACAGAAGCCGCCAGTCGGCGCAGGAATCTCGCGCGATCGGCCGGCGCAACTGCTCGCCACGCCGGGAAGGCCGCTGTTGCAGCCGAGACCGCAGCATCCGTTTCCTCGACGCCCACCTCGGGCAGCTCGGCGATCGTCTCCTCGGTGGCCGGGTTGAGGACGGTGATCACCGTCGCTCCTCGCGGTACTCCTTCGCCTGTTCGACCAGCGCCTGGAAAAGCGCCATGTCCTCGCCTTCCTCCGGATGCCACAGCACGCCGACCGCGAAGCGCTTCGACGGATCCTCGAGCGCCTCGACGGTCCCGTCGTCCGCCCAGCCCGTTTCGCGCAGCCCTTCGCCGATTCGCCCGTAGCCCTGGTGGTGGTGCGACTTGACCGGCGCGCGATGGCCGAGCAGCGCGCCGACCCGGCTTTCGGGCTCGAGCTTCACATCGTGATCCGACCAGGCGCCCGGCGTGTGGCGGTGCCGCTCGTGCCCGAGGACTTCGGGCAGGTGCTGGACGAGATCGCCGCCCCGGGCGACGTTCAACACCTGGGAGCCACGGCAGACGGCGAGCACGGGCATGTCTCGCTCGAGGGCCGCACTCAGGAGCGCCAGCTCCGAGCGGTCGCGCATCTCTCGCGCCTCGTCGGTCTCGGGGTGCCGCTCCGCGTCGTACAGCTCCGGATCGAGATCCGAGCCGCCCGAGAAAATGATCCCGTCGAGCACGGCGAGGGTCTCCGCGATCGAGTCCTCGCTCGGTGGGACGACGAGCGGCCGTCCTCCCGCGCGCTCGACCGCCCGCACGTAGGAGAGCGGGACGAGGGCCGAAGCCTCGGTCCACGCGCCCCACGTCACCTCCTCGGCATACGAGGTGATGCCGACGACGGGCTTCATCCGCGCTCGAACATCCGCTCGCGCTCGTAGCAGGTCACCGCTTTGTCGAAGAGCTCCTGCTCGGTGCGCGCGTAGTTCAGATAGTGGTCGACGACGTCGTCGCCGAGGGCCTTTCGGGCCATCGTCCCGCCTTCGAGAGCGGCGATGCCCTCGCGAAGCGAATGCGGAAAGCGCTCGGCGTCGGACTCGTACGCGTTGCCCTCCAACGCCGGGGGCAGATCGAGGCCTGCCTCGATCCCGGCGAGGCCCGCTGCGAGCAGCGCTGCGAAAGCTAGATAGGGGTTGACATCTCCCCCGGGGATCCGCGTCTCGGTGCGGAGCGCCTCCCCGTGCCCGACGATCCGAAAGCCACAGGTCCGGTTGTCGTGGCCCCAGGCGAGGGTCGTCGGCGCCCAGCTGCCGGCCGCGAACCGCTTGTACGAGTTGATCGTCGGCGCGATGAAGACGGCCAGCTCCTTGAGATGGGCGATCTGGCCGGCGAGGTACTGCTTGAACACGTCGGTCTCGCCGGCGAACGCGCTCTCGTCCTGGCGCCACAAGCTCGAGTGGATGTGGCACGAGTTGCCGATCCACGTGTGGTCGGGCTTCGCCATGAACGTGATCGAGCGGCCGTTCAGGTGGGCGAGCTCCTTCGCGCCGTTCTTGTAGACGACGTGGTTGTCGGCCATCGTCAGTGCGTCGGCGTACCGGAAGTTGATCTCGTGCTGTCCGGGCCAGGCCTCGCCCTTTGAGGTCTCGACCCGGATGCCGGCCCCCTCCATGCCGTTGCGGACCTGGCGGATGAAGGGCTCGTCGTACGTGGAGGCGAGGATGTGGTAGTCGAGGATGTACGGGACCGACGGCGTGAGGTCGCGATAGTGCTTCGCGTGCGCCTCCTCGTAGGTCTCTTTGAGCAGGAAGAACTCGAGCTCGGAGCCGAACATCGCCGTATAGCCGAGCTCGGCTGCACGCTCGAGTTGCCGCTTCAGCACCTGCCGCGGCGATGGGGCCACCGGTGAGCCGTCGAGCCAGGAGACGTCGGCGAGCACGAGCGCAGTCCCTTCGAGCCACGGGATCCGCCGCAGCGTGGCCATGTCCGGCGCGAGCCGAAAGTCGCCGTACCCGCGCTCCCAGCTCGCCATGTCGTAGCCGGGCACGGGGTCGCCCTCCATCTCGAGGGCGAGCAGGTAGTTGCAGCCCTCGACCCCGTGCTCAGAGATGTCACCGTCGAGAAAGTAATTCGCATGCAGGCGCTTTCCCATCAAACGCCCCTGCATGTCGGTGAAGGCCACGACAACGGTGTCGATCGAGCCGTTGGCCGCGCCCTGCTCGAGCTCCTTGGCTGTCAGCACGGAATAAGCCTACGCACCAGGTCCGTGTTCAGGCGAGGGACGATTTCGTCCGCAGCGGCCAGGCGCTCCGGTCCCATCGTGCCCGTCACCGCGACGCAGTACAGCTTCGCCGCCTTCGCGGCAGCGACCCCGACCTCGGAATCCTCGACGGCCACGGCGTCTACGGCTGAGATTCCGAGCGCCTCGAGCGCTCGCAGGTACCCGTCGGGTGCAGGCTTTCCTCGCTCCACGTCCTCCGCCGCCACGAGCCACGAGACGGCGCCGTTCAGCCCAGCTCCTTCGAGCACCGTCTCGATCTCGATGCGGGCCGAGCCCGACACGACGGCTACCGGCACGTGCCCGGCGGCCACGAGCACGGCTTCACGCGCCTCGGGGCCGACGGTCGCCCCGTCCGCCGCACGCTCGCGGTAGAGCTCGATCTTTCGCGCCACGACGTCGCCATGTCCCGGCCCGAGCCACAGCTCGACGATCTCCGGATCCGAGAGTCCGGCCAGGCGCTCGTAGTACTCCTCGGTGGAGAGCGGCTTGCCCCGCTCGGTGAAGAGCTCCTGGAGGATCGAGCACAGAAGCGACTCGTCGTCCGAGATCGTGCCGTTGAAGTCGAGGAGCAGGCCGCGAATTGCCAAGGGCGCCCAGTCTAGGATCGCCCGGTGGAACCCGAGGAGATCGCCGCAAGGGTCTGGCCGGGCCGAGAGGTCGAGCTCGAGCCGCTCGGCGGCGGGATCACGAACCGGAACTACAAGGTCGCAGTCGGAGACGAGACGTTCGTGCTGAGAATCGGCGGGAAGGACACTGCCCTGCTCGGCATCGACCGTGAGGCCGAGCACGTGGCGTCGTCGATCGCAGCCGACCTCGGGATCGGGCCAGAGGTCGTCGCGTTCCTCGAGCCAGAGGGCTACCTCGTCACGCGTTTCGTCGAGGGGAGCCCGCTGCCGGTGGAGGAGGTGCGCGAGGCCGAGACCCTGCGCCGCGTGACCGAGACGCTACGGCGCTTCCACGACGGCCCTTCCCTCCCTGTCCGCTTCGACTCGTTCCGCGTGGTCGAGGCCTACCTGACGACAGCCGCGAGCCGAGGAGTTGCCACCCCGCGGGACTACGAGCAGGCGAAGCAAACAGCCGACGAGATCGAGCGCGCGCAAGGCCGACAGCCCGAGCATCCCTGCCACAACGACCTCCTGAACGCGAACTTCATCGGACAGGACGGAGACGTTCGGATCGTGGACTGGGAGTACGCCGGCATGGGCGACCGCTTCTTCGACCTCGCCAACTTCTCGATCAACCACGAGCTGACCGACGATCAGAACGAGGCGCTGTTGAAGGCGTATTTCGGCGAGACCCGCGAGCAGGATCTCCGCTCGCTGCGGCTGATGCGGTTCATGTCGGATTTTCGCGAGGCGATGTGGGGCGTCGTCCAACAAGGGTTGTCGGAGCTCGACTTCGACTTCCTCGGCTACGCCGACGAGCACTTCGCGCGCCTCGAGCGCACGGCAGCCGACCCCGCCTTTCGAGAGTCGTTGCGATGAAGGACCGAGTGCGTGCGGTCGTGATCGGCGGCGGAGTCGGCGGCGCCGCTGTCCTCTACTGGCTCGCGCGACTCGGCTGGGACGACATCGTCCTCGTCGAGCGGGCGGACCTGACTAGCGGCTCCACCTTCCACTCAGCAGGGCTCGTCGGCCAGCTCCGTGGCTCGCTCAGCCTCACGAAGATGATGATCGCCTCGGTCGATCTCTACCGCTCCCTGGAGGAGGAGGTCGGCCTCGAGACCGGCTGGCACGAGGTTGGCTCGCTACGGCTGGCTTCCTCGAAGGAGCGGCTGGAGGAGCTCCAGCGCCAGGCCGGGTGGGCACGGACTTTCGGTCTGCCGCTCGAGCTGATCTCCGCCGAGGACGCGCAGGGGCTGTTCCCGCCCATGTCGACCGAGGGCGTGCTCGGCGCAGCACACCTGCCGACTGACGGCTACATCGATCCGAGCCAGCTGACGTTCGCGCTCGCCGAGGGCGCACGCCGCCACGGGGCGGAGCTCCATACGAACACCCGGGTGACCGGCATCGGCGTCGAGCGGGGCCGCGTGACGGGCGTCGAGACTAACCATGGCTCCATCGCCACTGACGTCGTCGTCAACGCAGGCGGCATGTTCGCGGCAGAGATCGGCGCCATGGCGGGCGTCACCGTCCCAATCGTCCCGATGGCGCACGAGTACCTGATCACACGTCCTTCCGGCCTGCCTCTCGACCTGCCGACCATGCGAGACCCTTCACTGCTCGTCTACTTCCGTGGCGAGTCGGGCGGACTGATCATGGGCGGTTACGAGCGTGATCCCGCCCCCTGGGGTCTCGACGGCATCCCTGCTGACTTCAACAGCAAGCTGCTCGAGGAGGATTGGGACCGCTTCGAGGAGCTGATGGAAAACGCGATCGTGCGCGTTCCGGACCTGGAGGACGCGGAGGTGATCCGGCTCGTCAATGGGCCCGAGGCGTTCACTCCGGACGGCGAGTTCATCCTCGGCGAATCGAACGTGCGCGGCTTCTGGGTCGCCGCCGGGTTCTGCGCGCACGGGCTGGCGGGTGCGGGCGGCATGGGCAAGCTCGTTGCAGAGTGGATCGTCCGAGGCCTGCCGAGCCTCGACACCTGGGAGATGGACTCGCGGCGCTTCGGCCGCCATTACGGCAGCCGCGAGTACGCGCTCGAGCGCACGATCGAGGTCTACTCGACCTACTACGACGTCAAGTACCCGGGTCACGAGCGGCAGGCCGGCCGGCCGCTCCGCCTCTCCCCCGCCTACCCGCGCCTCAAGGAGCTGGGCGCGGCCTTCGGCGAGAAGTCGGGCTGGGAGCGCCCCAACTGGTTCGAGCCGAACGTGGCCGACGGTGACGAGTCGCTGCGCCCCGGCGGCTGGGCGGGCCGGCTCTGGTCGCCCGCGATCGGCGCCGAGCACAGGGCGACACGAGAGGCGGCCGCCCTCTTCGACGAGACGTCGTTCGCCAAGATCGAGATCGCCGGGTCCGGCGCACCCGACTTCCTCGAGCTCCTCTGCGACAACCGCGTCGCCTGTGACGTCGGTGCAATCACCTATACACAGATGCTGAACGAACGGGGCGGCATCGAGTGCGACTTCACCGTCACGCGGCTCGCCGAGGATCGCTTCCGGATCGTGACCGGGACTGCGTTCGGCCAGCACGACCTGGCCTGGATCCGAGCGCATGCGCCCGACGACGGGTCGGTGGCCGTCGAAGACGTCACGTCGCGCTTGGCGTGCCTCGGCATCTGGGGGCCGAAGAGCCGCGAGATCCTCCAGCCGCTGACGACCGAGAACTTCGAGAACGATGCTTTTCCGTACATGCGCGCGCGTAATGTCGCCATCGGCCCGGTCCCGTGCCTGGCACTGCGCGTGACCTATGTGGGCGAGCTCGGCTGGGAGCTGTACTGTCCGATGGAGTTCGGCCTGCGGCTCTGGGACACGATCTGGGAGTCGGGCCGGGAGCACGGGCTCGTCGCCGGCGGCTACAAGGCGATCGACTCGTGCCGACTGGAGAAAGGCTACCGCGTGTGGGGCGCCGACATCACGTCGGAAGACACGCCCTACGAGGCCGGCCTCGGCTTCGCGGTCAAGCTCGACAAGGACCACTTCATCGGGCGCGACGCTCTGGTCGAGGCCGAGGGCAAACCGCTCGAGCGCAAGCTCGCCTGCCTGGTGCTCGAGGAGCCGCGCGCGATCGCGCTTGGCTCCGAGCCCGTGCGCGTGGCCGGCAAGGTGGTCGGCCGAGTGACGAGCGGCGGATACGGCTACACGGTCGAGCGCTCGATCGCCTATGCGTACCTGCCCGGCGACGATACCGAGGTCGGCAGGCATGTCGAAGTGGAGATCTTCGGACGCTTGATTCCTGCGGAAGTTGCGGCAGAACCGCTCTACGACGCGATGGGCGCATCTATTCGCGCTTGACACCGGCTGCATGAAAGCGGGTAAATAGCGCGTTCCAGCGAAAGGAAGGCGGCAGATGACCACAGTTGAAGGCGGCGTACGTCCGGACCAGCTGGACGACCGACAGCAACTGCACAAGCTCGGCTACGCCCAGGAGCTCTACCGCTCGATGGGCGGTTTCCAGAACTTCGCAATCTCCTTCACGATCATCTCGATCCTGGCGGGGTGCCTGACCTCGTACTACATCGCCTTCAACCAGGGCGGTCCGATCGCAATCACGTGGGGCTGGCTGCTCGTGGGGGGCTTCTGCATCATCGTCTCGCTCGCGATGGGCGAGATCGCCTCGACCTACCCCACCGCGGGCGGCCTGTACTACTGGGCGTCCAAGCTCGGCAGCCCGGCGTGGGGCTGGTTCACCGGCTGGTTCAACCTCATCGGACAGATCTCGGTCACGGCCGCGATCGGCTACGGCTGTGCGGTCTTCACGACCTCGCTGCTGAATCTTCTCGTCGACTACCCCAACACGGTCCGCTGGGTTCTCTTCACGTACGCCGTGATCCTGGGGATCGCCGCCGTCGTGAACATGTTCCGGGTTCGGATCACGGGCGCGCTGAACGCATTCTCGGCGTGGTGGCACATGCTCGGCGTGCTGGTCATCGTCGGCGTCCTGATCGTCGTTCCCGACACCCACAAGTCGTTCGGGTACGTGTTCGGCGAGACGCTGAACAACACCGGCTTCTCGGGCTCCAACTTGACGAGCATCATCTTCATCTACGTGTTCGTGACCGGCCTCCTGATGGCCCAGTACACGATTACGGGCTTCGACGCCTCCGCGCACATGAGCGAGGAGACGCGGCAGGCCTCGCGCGGCGCGGCCTGGGGCATGGTCATGTCGGTGGTCGTTTCCGTCATCTTTGGCTTCATCCTGCTGACCGCGGTGACGTTCGCGTTGCCGAACGCGACGAACGACGACTTCGTGGGCGCAGGGCAGGGAATCCTCACGTTTGCCTGGATCGAGGCGATGAGCGAGGGCTGGGCGGAGTTCATCCTCGTGATCGCCGTCGTCGCGCAGATGTTCTGCACGATCGCGTCGACCACGTCTGCGTCGCGGATGATGTTCGCGTTCTCCCGCGACCGCGCCGTGCCGGGGCATGGACTCTGGCGCCGTGTTACGAAGGCCGAGCGCGTCCCTCTGTATTGCGTCCTGGCGATCTGCGTCCTGGCCTTCCTGCTGATGGTGCCGACGCTCTCCAACGCCTTCGTCGGCTACGCGGTCGGGACCCAGGTGTCGGTGATCGGGCTCTACATCGCGTTCGTGCTGCCGATCATCCTGCGCCTGCGCGCGGGCGAGTCATTCGAGCGCGGCGCCTGGCACCTGGGAAAGCACTACAAGTGGATCGACTGGCTCTCGATCATCTGGATCGCGTTCATCTGCATCGCCTTCATGCTGCCCTTCGCCAAGGTGGGCATCCCGGGGAATGAGGGCTTCACCTGGGACTTCGTCAACTACACCCCCATCCTCGTGCTGGGGGCACTCCTCCTCTTCGGCGGCTGGTACGTGCTCTCGGCCCACAGGTGGTTCAAGGGCCCGGTGCGCCAGGGCGACGAGGCGGAGCTGGAACGGATCGAGGCCGGCTACGGCGAAGGAGCTGCGCCGGCAGCGCCGAGCGCCGGCAAGTAGAGCAGCTCTAGTTCACGACAACAGCCACTAGCCGAGGGCGCGGCAACGCGCCCTCGGCGTCGTTCAGGGTTGAAGTGCGGGCGTCCAATCCCGAGAATCGCGGCATGCAGCCGCGTTCGATCAGGGACGCAGACGGGGCCGAGGCGGAGATCCTCGGGCGACTCACCGACTTCGAAGGCCGGCGCGTGTTGGAGGTCGGCTGCGGCGACGGGCGTCTCACGTGGCTCTACGCTCCTCGAGCTGCGTACGTGCTGGGCGTCGATTCCGATGAGGAGCTGATCGCCGAAGCTCGAAGGGCGACGCCCGCAGACGTCGCCGACCGCGTCGAGTTCCGCGCAGCGAAAGCCGAGACGCTCGACGTTCCGCCGCCGCGGTTCGACATCGCGTTCCTCAGCTGGTCGTTGTGATGAATTGAGCCCGAGGGCGTCGTGCACGCCCTGCGCGCAATCCACCGGGTGCTCATTCCAGGCGGGATCCTGCTCGACATACATCCGATCCCGCCTTCGGCCCGGGCGGAGGTGCGCGGCGAGAGCCTGGGCGAGTTCGACGACGCCGAGTTCTTCGAGATCGTCCGCGCCGCCGAGGCGTTGCTCGAGAAGGGCGACCTCTTCAGCCGGGGGACGGACGTCGAGTTCGACTGGCTCGAGCGCTACGAGTCCGGCGAGGACCTCCTCGACGACGTCAAGACGTGGGAAGGGTGCCGGGTGCCTCGCAACGTCGCGGCGCGGGTGCGGCGTGTCTGCGGACCCGTCGATGTCTGGGAGCGTGTCGTTCTGAGGCGATTTCGCGCGAACTAGCGAGTCGCGTCAAGATTCCCCTATGACGTGTTCAAGTTGTGGCGCGGAACTACCGGCGGCGTCACGGTTCTGCTCGGCATGCGGCGCGCCCGTCGAGTCGGCGCCGCCGACGGAGGAGCGCAAGCTGGCGACCGTACTCTTTGCCGACCTCGTCGGCTCGACAGAGCTCGGTGAGCAGGACCCGGAGCGCACGCGCGCGCTCCTCAACCGCTTCTACGACGCGATGTCTGCGGAGATCGAAGCCGCGGGCGGCACCGTCGAGAAGTTCATCGGCGACGCCGTCATGGCCGCCTTCGGCGCGCCGCTCGCACACGAGGACCATGCCGAGCGCGCGCTGCACACGGCGCTCTCGATGCAGCGCCGGCTGGACGAGCTCTTCGGCGACGCGCTTGCCCTCCGCATCGGCGTCAACACCGGTGAAGTCGTGGTCGGGCGCCCGCGCGAGGGCAGCTCGTTCGTCACGGGCGACGCCGTCAATGTCGCGCAGCGACTCGAGGCGGCAGCGGCGCCGGGCGAGATCCTCGTCGGCGAGCGCACGGTCTCCGCTGCGCGCGGCGCCTTCGAGTTCGGCGACCCCGCGGCCATCGAGGTGAAGGGCAAGGCCACCCCGGTGGAGGGCCGGCGCCTCGTGCGGGCGCTCTCGCTGATGCGGCCGCGAGGCGTGGGCGGGCTGCGGCGAGCGTTCGTCGGGCGTGAGAGCGAGCTCGAGCTCCTGCGCGCCACCTATCACCGCGTCGTCGATCAGGGCGAGCCGCATCTCGTCACGATCATGGGCGATGCTGGCGTCGGAAAGACGCGCCTCGTGCGCGAGCTCTGGGAGTGGCTCGGCAGCGAGTCTCCGGAGCCGCTCAGGCGAACGGGGCGCTGTCTCTCCTACGGCCAGGGAATCACGTACTGGCCGCTGGGCGAAGTGCTGAAGGAGCACCTCGGCATCCTCGAGAGCGACCCGCCCGAGACGGTGCGCCGCCGGCTCGAGGCCCGCGAGATCCTGGGCCTCACGCTCGGGCTCGACGTCGGCGGCGACTTGCATCCGCTCGCCGCGCGTGACCGGCTGCACGAAGCCTGGACGGAGTTCCTGCACGAGCTCGTCTCCGACCGGCCGGCAGTGATGCTGATCGAGGATCTGCACTGGGCCGAGGATGAGCTCCTCGATCTGTTGGTGCGAGTGCTGCGCGACGTCCGCGGTCCACTGTTCCTGCTCGGTACCGCCCGGCCCGAGCTCTTCGACCGCCGGCCGGCCTGGGGCGGCGGCCGGCGCAACGCCTCGCTGCTCGGGCTTCAGCCGTTGAACGAGGACGACGCGGGACGGATGCTCGACGAGGTGCTCGAGCTCGAGCTGCCCTCAGGCGTCCGCGAGGTGGTCGTCGAGCGGGCCGAGGGCAACCCCTTCTTCGTCGAGGAGCTGCTCGGCGCGCTCATCGACCGCGGCGTGCTCGAGCGCGTCGACGGTGGCTGGCGGGCGCGAGAGCTCCCGGCCAACTTCGAGGTCCCCGACTCCGTGCAAGCGGTGATCGCCTCGCGCATCGACCTGCTCGCTCCGGGCGAGAAGGCCGGACTCCAGGCGGCGGCCGTGATCGGCCGCGTCTTCTGGCCCGGCTCCGTACGAGAGCTGCTCGAAGGAGAGGAAACCGACTGGGCGCTCCTCGAGGACAAGGACTTCGTCCGGCGGCGCTCGGGCTCCTCGATGGCCGGGGAGCGCGAGTATGCGTTGAAGCACGCTCTAACACGCGAGGTCGCCTACGGGACCCTGCCGAAGGCGAGGCGCGCGCAGTTGCATGCCCGCTTCGCCGAGTGGCTCGAGCGCTTCGGCGAAGGCCGGGACGAGTACGCGCCCATGCTCGGGCACCACTACGCGGAGGCCGTCCGCCCAGAGGACGCCGACCTCGCGTGGGGCGAGGCAGACGAGGAGCTCGGTCGGCTGCAGGAGAAGGCCTTGCGGTGGCTCCGCCGCGCGGCAGACCTTGCGCGCTCACGGTACGAGATCGACGAGGCCTTGGCGCTTCTGCACCGGGCTCTCACCCTCGTTCCCGACGAGCAGGGGGAGGCCGAGCTCTGGCGTGAGATCGGTCGCGCGAACGCGCTCAAATTCGACGGCGAGGCGTTCTGGACCGCGATGCAGAACTCGCTCAAGGTCTGCCGCGACCGAGCCACGTGCGCGGAGACCTACACGGATCTGGCGTTCCACACAGCCACCCGCTCGGCGATGTGGAAGCGGCGACCGGACCCGAAGCTCGTCGAGGGGTGGATAGAGCAGGCGCTCGAGCTCACCGAGCCCGACACCCCGACGTATGCCCGGGCGCTCATCGCCAAGGCGTACTGGAGGCCGGAGAAAGGTCAGGAAGCGGCACGCGCGGCGAGCGCGCTCGCGGAGCGTCTGGGCGATGTCGAGCTGCGCTCGTTCGCGTTCCAGGCCCGCTCGTATGCGGCGCTGGCGACGGGCCAGGAGCACGAGGCGTGCGACTGGGCCGAGCGCCGGATCGAGCTGCTGGACCAGATCAGCGACCCGGATCACCGCGCGGAACTCTTCTGGACCCCCATCTGGGCGTACTCCGCCCGGACTCGGTTCCGCGACGCCCGCCGCTGCGCCGCGCTCCACGACGAGATCGCCTTACAGCTCACGCCGCACCACCGCGTCCACGGCGTCGGCGTCAGGCTCATAGTCGAAGAGCTCGCCGGGGGCTGGCGGAACGCGGTCGCGCTCGCGTCCCGAGCCGAGGAGGCAGTCGCGGACAACCTGGCCACGCCGTGCGTGCTGAATGCCCGCTCGCTCCTCACCTGCGCGCTCGCGCGCCTGCAACTGGGCAACAGCGAAGACGCGCGCAGGCTCGAGGACGCTGCCGACGCGCTAGGGATGGAGGGCTACGAGCTCGCACTCAACCCCACTCGGTTGAGCATCGCGCTCGCGAGAGGGGAGCTCGAGGCGGTCGAGCCTCTGCTCGCCACGTTCCCGGTCGACGAGCTGAACTTCGGTGAGTACGAGGCACTCGCCGCGCGGCTCGAGGGCCTGCGCGCGATCGGCGATCGCGAGCGTCTGGAGGCGGAGGCGCCCCCGCTCATCCGGCCGCATACCTATCTCGAGCCGTTCGCGCTGCGGGCTCTCGGCGTCGTCCGCGAGGACGAGGAGTTGCTGAAGCAGGCCCTCGAGCGGTTCGAGGGGGCGGGCCTCGACTGGCACGCGGAGCAGACGCGAGCCTTACTCGCGGTTTAGCCGAAGCCGAGGATGAACTTCGCGTCCTCGGACATGAGCTCGGGCGTCCACGGCGGGTCCCAGGTCAGCTCGACCTCGACCTCCTCGACTCCGGGCAGCGCGGCTGCGACGTCGTGGATGTTCTCCTGGATCATCGGGCCGGCGGGGCAGCCCATCGACGTCAGCGAGTGGATGACCTTCACCTTCGGCCCTTCCACCTCGACGTCGTAGAGGAGCCCGAGGTCGACGATGTCCATCCCGAGCTCGGGATCCTCGACCTGCTTCATCGCTTCTGTGACTTCTTCTTTGGTCGGCATGCCGATCAGGCTATAGAAGCCGGACTTCTTCGCGGCGCTCGCGGGCGAAGAAGTGAATGCCGTCCACGAACCGGACCCAGTTACAGCGCGTGCACATGACGAGTGAGTGCGTCCGCGCGCTGTCGG
>JACCXX010000077.1 GCA_013696805.1 Actinomycetota bacterium | reverse complement strand
CGTTCGAAGGCCCGATCGTCGATGTGGGCTCCGGCGGCGGAACGCCTGGGATACCGCTGGCGGCAGCGTTTCCGGAGCGAGAAATCGTGTTGCTCGAGGCCACGCGGCGGAAGTGCGACTTCCTGCGCGAGGCCGCACGCGAGTGGTCGAACGTGAGCGTGCTCGAGGGCCGCGCAGAGGAGCAGGAGGTCGATCACTTCGGCGTCGCGGTTGCAAAAGCACTGGCGAAACCGCCGGTGGCGGCCGAGTGGTGCCTACCGCTCGTTCGGCAGGGGGGCGCGGCCGTGCTGTGGGTCGGCCCCAACGCCGATCTGGCGGCGGTCAGGCGCGTGTCCAGGCTGTTGGGCGGCGCGGTTCCGGAGCTCGAGGACGGGCTCGTGGTGCTGCGCAAGGTGTCGCAGACTCCCGAGGGCTTCCCCCGGCGCCCCGGAATGGCCCGGAAACGTCCTCTCGCCTGATCACAATGGCTGGGTGGGGACGATCTACGCCGTTGCAAACCAGAAGGGCGGGGTCGGGAAGACGACGACCGCGATCAATGTCGCCGCCTGCCTGGCCGAGGCCGGCGAGCGCGTGCTCCTCGTCGATCTCGATCCGCAGGCCAACGCGACCTCGGGGCTCGGAGAACGAGCGAACGGCTCGTCGAGCTGCGATCTGTTGGACGGGGCTCCCCCCGCAGAGCTCGCGCGTCCGACGCGTTTCGCGAAGCTCGACCTGATCCCGGCGAAGCAGGACCTCGCGGGCACGGCGATCGAGCTCGCGCGCAGGGACGGAGCGGATCGCTACCTGGCGGAGACGCTGGCGCCCTCCGCCGACTCATACGACTTCGTCTTCGTGGACTGCCCGCCCTCCCTCGGGCCCCTGACGGTGAACGCGCTCGTCGCCGCTCATCGCGTCCTCGTGCCGGTGCAGGCCGAGTACTACGCCCTGGAGGGGCTCTCCCAGCTGCTGCATTCGCTCAGCCTGATCCGTGCTCGCCTGAATCCCGGCCTGGCCATCGCCGGGTTGCTGCTCACGATGGTCGACGCCAGGACGCGACTCGCGGCAGACGTCGCCGGCGAGCTGGAGCGCCACTTCGGACACCTCCTTTTCAAGTCGCGCGTCCCACGATCGGTGCGGGTGGCTGAGGCCCCCAGTCACGGCCTCCCCTTGATCTCCTACGACCGGCGCTCTCCCGGCGCCGAGGCCTACTGGAAGGTGGCGATGGAACTTGTCGAGCGTCGCTGAACCGAATCGCCGCGGGCTCGGCCGCGGGCTCGAGGTGCTGATCGGCGGGGTCTCGACGAGCGAGCTCGCCCAGATACCCGTCGAGGACATCTACGCCAATCCCCGGCAGCCGCGGCGGAAATTCGATCACGAGTCGACAGCCGGCCTCGCCGAGTCGATCCGCGCGCAGGGCGTGATCACGCCGCTTCTAGTCCGGCCGCGGCCGGCCGGCGGTTTCGAGCTCATCGCCGGGGAGCGCCGCTGGCGGGCTGCGCGCGAGGCCGGGGTGACGATGCTGCCCGCGCTGATCCGCGAGGCGGCTGACCGCGACGCGCTCGTGCTCGGCCTGGTCGAGAACGTCGCGCGCGAGGAGCTGACGCCGGTCGAGGAAGCACGGGCGTACGCGGTGCTGATGGACGAGTTCGAGCTCGCACTGGGGGAGGTGGCCGATCGTGTCGGCCGCTCCAAGCCGGCGATCTCGAACCGGATGCGACTGCTCGAGCTCTCCGACGACATCCTCGCATTGCTCGAGCGCGGTGAGCTGACGGAGGGGCACGCGCGAGCTGTGCTGGCCGTTCCCGACAACGATGGGCGGCGCAAGTTGGCGCGGCGAATCGTTCGCCAGGGCCTGTCAGTCCGCGCCGCCGAGCGGGAGGCACGCTGGGCCGGAGCGCGGACGACGCGTCGTCGCCGTCCTGCTGCCGACCCCGATCTGGCCGCACGCGTTCGGGTGGCGGCCGAACAGCTCACGGGGCTCTCTGCGCGGGTCAGCGCGAAGGGTCTCGAGATCCCGGTCGCCGACGAGGCGCAACTCGCCGAGCTCGCAGAAGCGCTCGAGCGGGCGATCGCCGAGACCCCGTAACCATTGCCTCATCGGCCGCGTTTGTTCCGGACCTGCTCGCCGAGTGGATGCACGATTTCGAGTCGCTGGAGGCCAGCTCCCAGGACGACGACACGCGGCGCCTCTTTCTCCGCATGGCCGCGCTGTCGCAGGACGGCCGGCTCGCGTCGCTTCTGAGCGAGCTGGCGCACGACGACGAGCTGGACGACGAGCTGAAGGGCACCCTCGACGTGATCGCCGGCGACGAGTCGTTTCTGCTCGTGGTGCAGGAGTACATCCGCCGCACGCAAGTTCTGCACTAGGTCGACGCGGCTACAATCCGCGACCCCGGGCGATTAGCTCAGTTGGTTAGAGCGCCGCTCTGATAAGGCGGAGGTCCCTGGTTCGAATCCAGGATCGCCCACTTCGGGCTGCCGTCCCCGGGAGAGGGCCGGAGGAGGCCCGCGCTAAGATTGGTCGGGGTACGCCATGCAGGAAATGGTCATCTACGGGGTCTCTTTCGACCTGGTCGGCAAGCAGCCGATCGTCCTTCTGAAAACCGCTGACGGAAACAAGTTCTTGCCGATCTGGATCGGACATCCCGAGGCGGCGGCGATCCTGATGAAGCTCCAGGGTGCGTCGACCCCACGGCCGATGACCCACGATCTCGTGGCGGATATGCTCGAGCAGCTCGACGCTCAGGTCGTGCGCATCACCGTCACCGAGCTCCGCGACAGCACGTTCTACGCCAGCATCACGGTGCAGCAGAACGGATCCGAGATCGAGATCGATTCGCGACCTTCGGATGCGATCGCGCTCGCCGTTCGCGCGGAGGCGCCGATCTTCGCTGCCAGCGACGTGATCGAGGAATCCGCGATCGAGTTCGAGGGCGACGACGTGAACGAGGAGGAGATCGTCGACGAGTTCAAGAAATTCCTCGACGACGTCTCGCCGGACCAGTTCGCTGTCGACGACGAGCAGTAGTCACCGACCGCGCCAGTCGACATAGACATCTCTCCCCGCCGGGAGGCTGAGGAGCCGGTACGGGAAGGTGACGCGTGGCTCGACCTGCTCGCCGAGCTCTGGTGAGCGCTCCCTGACGGTGACGGTCAGCACTCCACCGCGCTCGCGGACCCCGCTCACCTCCACCGAGTAGCCGGTGCTCGAGCGGGGGCCCGGCGACACGAGCAGTAGCTGACGCACCTCGAAGTCGACGGCCGGTGGACGGCCACCCGTGCCGGCGAGGTACTCGGCAAACGGCTTGCGCTCGCGGAAGACGCGCCTCGTCTCGCGCGTGATCGTCAACGGGCCCACCCCTGTAGACAGATCGCTCCAGGCTACGGACCGTCCCTCTCCTTCGGGCCAGAGGCTGTATGCCACGAGCGCGGCAGTGAAGACCGCCGCCGCGGTGGCCGCCGCGAGCAAGCCGGGTCGAGTCCTAATAGACGTAGATCATCTGGCCGTATGGGCGGTCGGCGAATAGGCGGGGCGCGATCCACATCGGCACCCGGACGCAGCCGTGCGAAGCAGGGTGAGCGGGCACCGACGGGTAGCCGTGGACGGCGAAGCCGCGGAGGAAGTACATCGGGTACCAGAGCACCCAGTCCCACCCTCCGACCTTTCGGTAGATACGCCAGCGGCCGATGGGAGTGTTCCCCGTCGCCCCGGTCGAGACGTGGACAATGCGGACGACCCGGCTCCGCCGCACGTCGAAGAGGATCTGGCGGCTCTTGCTCACCTCGAGGTGGGTCCCGCGGTACCGGGGCTGCGGGCGGGTTGCTCGCCGGAGGCGGGCCCAGACCCCGGGGTCGACCCGCCCCGTGCGCGGAAGACCCTGCAGCTTCTGGAACGCAAGGATCGCCTCCGTCGTGTCGTGCGCGTACAGGTTGTCGACGCCGCGGAGGGCAAGCGCGAGCCCCGCTAGACGGCGCTCGAGAATGCGGACGCTCGGTCCTCGGGAGCCCTCGGACAGGTAGGGGACGTGCACGGCCGTTTTCAGCGTGCGGATGAGGCGTGCGAACTCCCCGGCGGGCTCGACCGCGACCTGTAGGACGTAGTTGGTCGCCCGCCGCGTCGGCAGCCGGATCGTTCCTCCCGCACCGAGTGATCTCGTCGCGAGCTCGCGGCCGTCGCGCCAGACCCGAACGCGGAGCGCGCCCGCGTCGGCAGGGCGGAGCCGCACACCGATCGCGAGACGCTGGCCGACCGTGCGCGACCTGGGGATCGAGACGTTGAGCCGCGGCCGCACTGCGGGTGCGACGACGTTCGAGAGGATCGAGCCGAAGACGACCTGGTAGCCCACCGGCCGGCCGAGCTGCGGACGGAAAGTGAAGCGCCCGCCCCTGTCAGTCCGGGCGGTAGCGACGCTGGTCTCTCCCGCGTGCAGCGCAACCAGGGCGCCGGCGAGGGCAGGCCTGATCCGCCCGCTCAGCCGCACCCGCCGGTCGAATGTCCCCTTCGCAGGGGCGGAGAGCGCCAGCTTCGCGGCCAGGATCGTGACGCGAGCCTGACTCGTCTCGCCTGCCTGCGTTGCGGTTAGCGTCGCCGTGTAGCGCCCGGTGGCATATGCGTGCTGGACGATCGGCCCTTCGGCCCGCGCGCCATCGCCGAGATCCCAGCTGTAAGAGTCGGCGGCGCCGACGGCTGTGAGCGTCACGGCGAAGGGCGCCTGGCCGACGACGCCTGAAGGCGAGATCGACACCGCCGGGGCGGCATGTGCGGCCGGCGCCCAGACGAAGAAGATCGCCACGAGGAGAGCGCGCCGCATTGCTCTCAATGTACTCACGTCGCCACACCCAGGGCGAGGCCGGCCGCGTTGAAGGCCGAATGAAGGAGCACGCAGGGGTAGAGGCTTTGCGTCCGGCTTCGCAGGTAGGCGAGACCGAGCCCGAAGGCCGTGATGATCGGCAACCCCTCGAGCAGTCCATGTACGACGCCGAAAGCCACGCCGACTCCGATCACTGCCGTCCAGCGGCCGAACGGCTCCAGAAGGCTGAAGCCGGCGCCCCGGAACATGAGTTCCTCGACGATTGGGCCGACGATGATCACCGCGAAGGCGAAGGCCGCGAACTGCGCGATCCGGCCGGCGTCCCAGTAGGTGGGGATCAATCCCTGCTCTCCCTCCGGGTCGACGAACGGCGCCAGTGTCTGGGCGATGAGCAGGATGCCGACGACGACGGCGACCGAGATCGTGGCCGCCTGCCCCCAGGAGGTCGGCAGCCGAAGCGCGAAGAACTCTCGCCGGCTTCGGCCGCGTGCGATCAGCAACACGATTGCGAGGACGAGTGCGAACTGAACCAGAGCTCCGATCGACGACTCCCACCGGTAGGCGACGTCTGCTGGAGGCGTCGGCCCGGAGAAGCGCGCCACGTAGTTGAGGATGGAGAAGATCGCGACAAAGGCGACCCATCCGATCAGCGCGCCCGAGACGCGATGGTCTACGCGACCCATTGCCAGAGCGACCACTGGACGATGGCGACACCGAGCATGACCGAGCTGACCGAGACGATGGCGACGTGCACGCGAGGCCGGCCGCCGAGAGCGGCGAGCGCGAGGAAGAGCGGGAACACGACCAGGCCGAAGCGCGGGAGGGAGAGAAGCGGCCAGCGCTCGCTCGGCACGCTCAGCGGGATCGCGAGACTGAGAGCAGCGAAGAGGCCGTAGGGGGCGCCGAAGCGGCGCCAGGCCACGATCGTCAAAGCGGCGAAGAGGACGAGGAACGCGAGAGCCTCGAGGTTGACGGCGGCGACACGCATGGGGTCCGTCCCGTCGACGGCCGGCCAGTACGTCGTCGTGTGCGAGCCCGAGACCAGCTGGCGTACGCCGGCCCAACCCGCCCGCAGGCCGTCCCAGATCCCACCGAATGGCCCGGCGTACGAGATGTGCCTTGTCCAGACATCCTGCGCGCGGGCGAAAGCGAAGGGATCGCCGCGGTCGATCCAGAGATAGACGGGATACAGGCAGAAGAGCAGCGGAGCAACGGCGAGATTTGCCAGGCCGCGCCGACGGTCGGGGGAGTGCCAGGCGATGAGCGCGAGCGCCGGCAGGAGTGCGAGCCCGGCCGGTCTTGTCAGCAGCGCGAGGCCCGCGATGAGGCCTGCGGGGCCGAAGCGCCTCCGCTCGGCGAGCACGAAGGCGGCCACGGTCAGGAGCAGGAACAGCGCCTCGCTGTACACGGCCTGCAGGAAGAGAGTCATCGGGAAGACCGCCAGGTAGATGACCGTCCGGTGCGCTCCCTCCACTCCCAACTTCGTTTCAGCGAGGTCATGGAGCAAAACGAAGGCCGCCAGCGAAGCAGCCAGCGAGACAATGATTCCGGCCAGTACGTAGTGGCCGAGAAACGCCCGGCCGACAAGGCTCACCGAAGCGGGATAGAGGGGATAGAAGGCGGCCGCGGTTCCGTCGAGAGACCCGTAGCCGTGCTCGGCGATCCGTAGGAACCAGACGCTGTCCCAACGCGCCCAGACGTCCGTCACGAAGCCGAGGTCGCGCGTGACGGCGGGGTCGTCCCAACGCGCAGCCTCCGGGTGGCGGTTTGGCTCGAAGACCAGGAATGCGAAGACCGCAGCCGCCCAGATCCCGGCGCGGCTCCAGAGGAAGATCTCCATCGCGCGGCTTCGAGTCTTCCGTGCGTGGAAGTCGGGGCGCGGCGCGCTTGGCTTCAGGAGCCGTTGACCCGCGCTCACGACGGCCCGATCATAGCTGTGTGCCTGCCAGGTACTTCACCGCCGAAGAAGCGAACGAGATGCTCGAGGTCGTGCGGCCGCTGGCCGAGGAGATGATCGAGCGGCGGCGGGCGCTCGTCCAGCTGCAAGCGCGAGACGCGGAGTTCACGGGCACGATTGCCGGGAACGGGGGCGACTTCGATCCGGGCGAGCTGCGCGAGGTGCACGACCAGATGGGCGAGGAGGCAGCGGCGGTTGCCCGCTGTGTGGCCGGCATCCACGAGGTGGGGGCGCTGGTCAAGGATCTCGACCGGGGGCTCATCGACTTCCCGGCGCAGCGGGCTGGGGAGGATGTCCTGCTCTGCTGGCACGTCGGGGAGACCGAGGTCGAGTACTGGCACGATCTCGGCGAGGGGTTTTCCGGCCGGAGGCCCCTTCCACTGTAGACGCGCGTATAGAGGCGCCCCGACCTAGTAGACCCCACCCTCGAAGGGTGGGGTTGTGGCTTCCACCCTCCGCCCGCTGTCAGCGTACCCCGCCCCGGCGCACACGCATGCGCCGATTTCGTACCGATTCGCTTCTGAGGAAGGCTAGCGGGGCCGTCGAATAGAGCGGCCATGGAGCTCTGGGAGCGCCTTGCTGTCGTCGCCGCTGTGATCGCCGCCTCGGCGATCGTCGCCAAGCTGGTCGATCGCCGCATCGCGCGCCGTGACTTGCCGCCGCAGGCGGTGACCCGCTACCGGGTTCTTCGCCGCAGCGTGATGACCGCGATCATCACGATCGGAATCCTCTCGGCACTCCTCGTCGTGCCCCAGGTTCGCGCGATCGCGGGCGGGCTCCTCGCCTCCTCGGCCGTTCTCGGCATCGTCGTCGGGCTCGCAGCGCAGCGGCCGCTCGCCAACTTCGTCGCCGGCGTCGTGATCGCCTTCACCCAGCCGCTTCGACTCGGCGATCGGGTGACGGTGGACGACGTCGACGGTACGGTCGAGGAGATCGGCCTCACCTACACGTTCATCCGCACCGATTCCAACGCCAGGCTCGTGATTCCCAACGAGAAGCTGGCCTCGGATACCATTCAAAACTCCACCATCGTCAGCCCCGAAAAGCTCGCTGAGGTGACCCTGAAGGTGCCCCTCGAACGGGATTTGAACGCGGTGGTCGACCTGCTGAAGAGTGAGACGGCCGGCGATCCCCGCTCCGAAGTGCTCGTCACCGGCTTGAATGGGGACGCGACCCTGAGCGTCCGCACCTGGGCGCCGAGCGCGCTCGCCGCTGAGCGGGTGGCCGGGGAGCTCCGACTTCGCCTGCACACCCGACTACGTACCGAAGGCCTGCTGTGAGTCCTCCGCCTCCGCCGAACGGGCGCCGTTCGAGACGTGACGACGAGCGCTTCGGGCCGCCCGCCGCGCGCCGTCGCCAGCGCCGTCGCGTTCACGTCCGCCGCAGGCGGCGGATCGCTGTCATCACAGGCGTGGTCGTGCTCCTGGCCGCCTCGATCGCAGGCTTCGGGATCGCCGGCGCGAGCGATCTTCAGAAGAGCTGCGACCTGAACGAGCTGCGGCCGGCTCGGATCGGCTCCAACACCTTCGTCTATGCCGCCGACGGCTCGCTCCTAGGCTCGATTCCCGCCGAGAAGAACCGCGAGCCGGTGACGCTCCAGCAAGTCAGCCCCTGGATGAAGAGGGCTACCGTCGCCATCGAGGACCGCCGGTTCTACAGCCATGGTGGGATCGACCCGGAAGGCATTGCGCGCGCTCTCGTGCGCGACATCCAGGAAGGCAAGGTTGTCGAAGGCGGATCGACCATCACCCAGCAGCTCGTTCGCAATCTCTACATCCGCAAGAACGAACGAACCCTCCAGCGCAAGGTGACGGAGGCCTGTCTCGCCGTGCGGCTCAACCGGAACAAGTCGAAGAACTGGATCCTGGCCCAGTACATGAACACCGTCTACTACGGCAATCACGCCTATGGCATCGAGGCTGCGGCGCAGACCTACTTCTCGCGGCCGGCCCGAAAGCTCACGCTCATGCAATCGGCCCTTCTCGCCGGTCTTCCGCAGGCACCCTCGGTGTACGACCCCTACGAGTTTCCGGCGCGCGCCATCCAACGCCGCAACGGCGTGCTCAACGCGCTCTATCGGAGCAAGCTCATCAGCCTCGCCAGCTATCGCGAGGCAGCCGCCGTCACTAACCTGAAGCTGAAGCGCGGGAAGATCTATACGCGGATCCACGAGCCCTATTTCTTCAGCTACGTGCGCGAGGAGCTGATCAAGGAGTACGGCGCGGAGACGGTTCGCTCCGGTGGGCTGCGGGTGTTCACCACGGTGGACCGGAGGTACCAGCGTGCGGCCGAGAAGGCGATTCGCGACACGCTCTACTACAAGGACGACCCGGCGTCCGCGATCGTCTCGATCGACCCGAGCAGCGGCGCGATCCGCGCGATGACGGCGATCACGCCGGGCCGCGTGGGCAATCAGTTCAACCTGGCCGCGCAGTCGCGGCGCCAGGCTGGCTCCACGTTCAAGACGTTCGTGCTCGCAGCAGCGGTCGCCGAAGGAGTGAACCCGGATACGACCTCGTACGTTTCTGCGCCTCTCCACTACCAGCCCGACCCGTACTCCGAGGCCTGGGACGTGGCGACATACAGCCACTCGTACTCGGGCTCGACTTCGATCTCGAGGGCGACCCTCGCCTCGGACAACACGGTGTTCGCGCGGCTGACGCTCGATCTCGGCCCCGAGAAGGTGGCGCAGATGGCGCACCGCCTCGGCGTGCGCTCCACGCTGAAGACGCGTGAGGGGGCGTACGTGCCGTCGCTCGGCCTCGGCGCGATGGGCATCTCGCCCCTCGACATGTCGTCCGCCTACGCGACGCTGGCCGCGGGCGGCGTCTACTCCCAGCCCATGGCGATCCGCAAGGTCGAGCTCGTCGACGGCGACGAGGACAAGGATGCGGGCTGGGGCAAGCCGCGCCGCCGCCGGGTGATCTCGGACTGGGTTGCCGAGACCGTGACGGACATTCTCGAGCAGAACATCCAGGGGGGAACCGGCACGGCAGCCGCGATCGGCCGCCCGGCCGCCGGCAAGACCGGGACGACGGAGGAGCACTCCGATGCCTGGTTCTGCGGATACACCCCGAACCTCTCGACGACCGTTTGGGTCGGCTACCCGCAGGCGGAAATCCCCATGCGAAGCGTCCACGGGATCTCCGTCGCGGGCGGAACCTTCCCGGCTCAGATCTGGCGGCTCTTCATGTCGAGTGCGCTCGACGGGACACGCGCGTTCGAGTTTGCCGAGGCGAAGGGTGAGCCCATCTGGCATGCCTTCACCCGTGGCCAGTACGCGGGTGAAGTCTCCACCTACGATTCGAACCGCTCGTACACGCCGCCGCCGGCGGCGGCGACGACCCAGGCCGCGCCGACCAAACCTGCGCCGAAGCCTGCGCCCCCTCCGCCTCCCCCACCGGCTGATCCGCCACCGCCACCCCCGGTCGAGCCCCCGCCTCCACCGCCCGAGCCGCCACCACCGCCCGAGCCGCAGCCGCCACAGCCGCCGCCTCCTCCTGGCGCGTAGCCGCCGCCCGACTCTCGCCGTGCTCGCGGCGGGGCTGGCCGTGTTGGCGCTGGTGATCGTCTGCGCCGCGGTTGCGTGGCCCGACGACTCGCCGCTCGTGCCAAGAAACGGAGGTCACCCGGAGGGCGAGTCGAGGTGGGCGTGGATTTTCCTCGTCTCCGCACTGGCATCCCTCGCGGCGTATGGGCTCGGGTTACTCGCTCTCGCGCGAGCCCAGGTCCGGCTGCGAACCGTGGTCATACTTGCCGTAGCCATCCAGCTCGCGCCGCTTGGGGCCCCACTCCTGATCTCGACTGACGCTTGGACGTACTGGGACTACGGGCGGATCGCCGCGGTCGAGGGCGGGAACCCATACCGCGATCCACCGGAGGAGTTTGCCGGGGATCCGGCCTACCCGCACATCGGGGAGGATTGGCGTGACACAACGTCGGTCTACGGGCCGGCTTTCACGCTCACGTCGGAGCCGATCGCCCTCGCGGCCGGTGAGTCGGAAGACGCCGCTGCGTGGATCTACAAGGTAATTGCCGCCGTTGCCTCACTCAGCGCCGCCCTGCTGGCGGCGCTCCTGGCGCGCCGCCGGGCTCTCGCCTGCGCGTTCGCCGGCTGGAACCCTCTGCTTGCGCTCCATCTCGGGGGCGGCGGCCACAACGACGCCTGGCTGGCGGTGCTCGTCATGGGCGCCCTCGCCTTCGGTGTCTTCGGCCGCCCGCGTGCGGCCGGGGCAGCGTGGGCGCTTGCGGTGCTCGTGAAGTGGGTTCCGCTCCTCTTCTTGCCGCTTCGCTTGCTCGGGGCACGCGCTACGGGTCGCCGGCTGGGCTTCGCCGGATTCGCGATCGCCTCCGCTGCAGTCCTCGCGCTCGCCACGTGGCGGTACCAGTGGCACTGGTTCTCCGCTTTCGGCCCGCTCGCCGCGAATGCCGCGGAGGAGACGAGCTACTCGATCCCCCATCGACTCCAGCAGGTCGGCTTGCCCAGGCCGGTTGCGCTCGGAGTCTGCCTTGTCGGGTTCGCCGTGGCCTATGCGGCGCTGTTGCGCCGAGCGCGCCACGGCGAGGAGCGTCTAGCGCTCGCGGGCGGGATCTTCCTGCTCGCGACCCCGTGGCTCGCGGCCTGGTACACGGCGTGGATCGTCCCGCTGGCGGCGGCGGAGGAGGATCGGGTCGCGCGCGTGCTCGCGTTCGCGCTCTGCGTCTACCTCGCCCCGCAGGCCGTGCCGATCTAGTACTAGGGACCGACTCGGCGAAAAACGAGCACGCCGTTCTCGGCGAACACGAGCTGCCATGCGGGGTTACGCCGGACGCGCGCGAGCCGGGCGGCCGCCGCGAGCGGCGCTACCCGATCTCCGTAGCCAGGCTGTGTCTCGTCGGCGGCGATCCACTGGGCCTCGCGGATGTAGGGGAAGCTGAGCACCCGCCGCCGGGCCGAGAGATGCGCCCCGAGCGAGTTCGTCGCGCTGACGACAACACCGTCGGGCACGAGCGCGACGGCCCGGGCCGCCGACCTGTCGTGGGCGGAGACATGTGCGGCGTAGGCCTGCAGCGTTTCGCCGCCGGGAAGCTCTCTCCAGACCGGCAGCGGTCCGAGCCGATAGTTCGCGCCGAGCGAAGCACCTACCGCCAGAACGGAGAGCGGCACGGCCAGTCCCGGTTGCCGGCGCGTGATGAGCGCCGATCCGAAGACGCTCGCGCCGATGAGCGCGGGGATCGCCCCCGCCGTGTAATGGAAGTGGATCGACGTCTGAGTTGGGGTCGCCGACAGGAGGTTGATCGCGAGCTCGGGTGCGGCGACGAGCACCAGCGGCGAGAGGAGGCAGAGGAGGGCCAGCGGCAGAACGAGCTGCACCAGGTAGCGAATGCCGCGCTCGTCGAAGGCGACGGAGACGAGCTCACCGGGGTCGTTCACCGCGGTCTCGAGGATTCCCCCCGGAGAGCCGCCGACCTCCTCGTAGCGGCCGTAGAACGCAGAGGAGGCACCGTCGTTGAAGTGCGGGATCACGACACCGATGGCGATAGCCGCCACAGCCGCTCCTGCGAGCGCGATCACCGTGCCGGGAACCCTGCGCCTCCGTGCGATGGCGTACCAGGCCCCGAGGGCAGCGATGACCATCGGGATCTCCTCCTTGCAGAGGGAGGCGGCGACCGCGAAAATCGCGAAGGGAATCAGCCGGTCTTCGTCGAGATACCAGAGCGCGAAGAGGAGCAGCGGGGTCGCCAGGGCGACAGGGTGAAACTCGTTCAGCGTCAGCCACTGGACCGCCGGGTAGAGCAGGTAGGCAAGTGCGAAGCCCAGTGCGGCTCGCTCGGATTGCAGATGCTTTCGTGCGAGCCAAAAGACCGGGAGCGCGCCCAGGGCGACTGCGATCGATTGCGCCGTCAGCAGCATGCTCGGGCTCGGCCACACCCACCACAGAGGTGCGAACGCGACGAGGATCGGGTCGAAATGCGCTGCCAGTCGCGAAATCTGCGCGCCCTGCAGGTCGGTCATCCGAAGCGGGTGTCCGTGCGCCGTCGTCCAGACGGCCTGCGCCATGTTCCCGAGATCGAACCGGCCCGTGTTGA
>JACCXX010000048.1 GCA_013696805.1 Actinomycetota bacterium | reverse complement strand
GAGATGACACCCAGGAAGAGCGCCCAGAAGGCCAGCTTCCCGACGAGCTGCGAGGGGCTCGAGGTCACCTTCTGGATCCAGGTGCCGCTCTGACCACTGGTTGCTGTTCTGTCCAGGCCCGCTCGGCCGAGGACGCGAGCGATGATGCTTCCGACGATCTTCGCGACGAAATAGCCCACGATCAGGATCAAGAGCGCGGCAATCAGTTCGGGGATGAACGCGAAGAACTCGGTCACCATCCGTTGAATGCTTTGGCTGACGTCGACTTTGGCAAGGGGCATTACTCGTTTCCTCCTTCGATCTCGACTCGCTCCTTGCGGAGCTCCGCCCTTACAACCTCGTGCTCGGTTCTCGTTTCCTTGCGGATAACGATGCGCTCGCGCACGACCACGCGCCTCGTGATCACGAGCTCCTCCTCGAGCACTGGGATCGAAATGGATCCGTCAGGAAGCGTTTCGATCTCGCCCGAGTCACCTTCATTGGCGCCGATGCGCTCCACCTCGGCGTGCTCCACGGCTCGCGGAAGGCTTTCGCTCACGGCCTCTGTCTCCACGCGTTTGTGGGCGCGGAGGATCGTCTCGCTCACCCGGGTGCCGAGCTGGAGCTCCTCCTCGTGGAGAACGAGCTCGTCCTCGTTGCGATCGGAGGGCGGCGCTGGGCCGCCCTCCGATTCGTCAGGTCTAGCGCTCGTCAGCGTCGCCCTCGACTTCGACGCGCTCTTTTCGAACCTCGTCGGTGATCGTGGCGGTGTCGGTCTCGATCTCCTTCTCGACGGACACCCGCTCCTTCCCGATGACTTGCTTCTCGGCGACAGGCTCCTCGGCGCGTAGCGACACCTCGATCTCCTCCTCGCTCAGCTCGGCGTCGACCGGCTCGTCGATCGGCTCGCGGGTCACCCGCGCTGTCTCGCGCTTGAGCTCGACGTCGACGTCCACGTCCTCGGTCTCGACCCACTTGCGAAGCCGCACTCCTCCGGCATCTACAGTGCGCTTTCCGACCCGGAGCTCTTCCTCGGAGCGCGTGACCTCATCCTGGCCGCCCTTGCGGCCCTTGCCGGACGCCTGTCCACCCAGCTGGTAATGGGCGTAGAGCTCCTGCTCCGTGCTCTCGCTGATCTCGTCCTCGTCGATGTCCGGCGCGTCCTTCACGTGGTCCTTCGCATACGGGACCGTCAGCCCGTCGTTCCTCAGCTGAGCGGATTCGAGCGGCACGAGAACGCGCTTGGTACCGAAGAATCCGGTTCCGATGCCAACCCACTTCGGCTCGTTGGACTGGACGTCGTAGAAGATCTCCTCAACGGCGCCGATCTTGTCGCCTTCGGCGTCGTAGACAGGGGCGCCTTGAGCATCGGCGATCCTCTCCATGGTCATCGTGTCGGGCATAACAAAGCTCCTTCCTGTAGAAACACTGGCGGCCCGTGTCTCTGGGTCCACCTCCCGACGTGCATGACCGGAAGACCCCCCAAGAAGTTACGGCGCGTAACCCAAACGGCCGCTGCTCTGTCTTACTGACTGTGGTTCTTCAGCCGCTCAGCCGCACTCGCGTGGATAGAGGTCCGCGATGATTTCGGACGAATCGCTCGTCGAACGAACCCTGGCGGGCGACATGAGTTCATTCGAGGAGCTCGTCGAGCGGCACCGAGACCTCGTCCTTCGCGTGACGCGGAGAATCGTCGGCCCCTCCGACGCGGAGGACGTCACGCAGGACGCGTTCCTTCGTGCATTCCACCGCCTCCGGCAGTTCCGCGGCGATTCGCCCTTTCGGGCCTGGCTGCTTCGCATTGCCCACAACTCGGCGCTCAACTCGATCGCCCGACCTCGCACGGAAGTGGAAACGGAGGAGTCAACAGCCGACGCGATCCCGGATCCGACGCGGATGCCGGCCGATCAGCTGGAAGTCTCCGAGCGCCGGGAACGGCTGGCTCTGAAGCTCCGCGAGGTCCAGCCCTCCCATCGCACGGTTCTCGTGCTGCGCGACCTCGAAGGGCTGACGTATCAGGAGATCGCCGACATCACCGAGACCCCGCTCGGAAGCGTGAAGGGGCGACTGTTCCGCGCACGCATGGAGCTGATCGAGGTCTTGCGGCGGAACACTTATGACTGGGAGCTGCCTGCGTGAGCGACGAGCCGCTCACACCCGCTGAGCAGCGTCTCGCGTCGCTTCTCGCTTTGTTGCGGTCTGACGCAGTGCGCAGCCGGCCGATGTTCGTGGCCGGAATCATGAAACAGGTCCGCTGGCAACGCTTCGTGCGGGAGGTCGTCGAGGCTGTCGCGAGCTTCGCGTCGGCTCTCGCCGACGGCGTGGCTGTCCTAGTTGGCGGCCGGCCGCGTGGAGGCAGCAGGCGTTGATCGTTTCGGTGAGCATCGTTGATCGCGCTTTGGTGACCGTCGGCGAGGCGCTGCCGCGGATCGGCGGCGCGCTTCTTCTGCTCGTTGTCGGTATCCCTCTTGCGTGGCTCGTCGCACGCCTCGTGCGGCGCCTACTGCATTCCCTCACCCTCGACGACCTCGGCGAGCGCTCGGGTGTCCACGAGGGTCTTTCTCGGCTCGGGCTCGAGCGGTCGTTGTCCAACGTGATCGCGCGTGCGGTTCGCATTGCGCTCGTTGTCCTGATCACCGTCGCTGCGATCTCGCTGCTCGGGTTCGGGGCGCTCGGTGAGGCGCTGAACGCGGCTGTCCTGTTCGTTCCGAAACTCTTCATCGCAATCGCTCTCGTCATCGGCGGCATCGTGGCTGCCGAGTTCCTCGGCGAACGAATGGAGCGTGTGGGGGACGACATGGCGCTCGCCGTTCCGTTGCGCCAGTTGACCGAGGCAGTTGTCCTCGCTCTCGTGGTGCTCACCGCACTCGCGCTGCTCGGTATCCCAACCTTGATCCTGGTGGGCCTCATTGCGCTCGTGATCGCTGCCGGCGTGCTCGCGCTCGCGCTCGCCTTCGGGCTCGGGGGCCGCGAGGTCGCCCGCGAGATCAGCGCCGGACGGTCAGTAGCCGGCGTCTATCGCATTGGCCAGCGGATCACAGTTGGTGAGATCACGGGCGAGATCACGGCGCTCGATACCTCCGCGACGGTGCTACGCGTCGACGATGGCTCGACCGTGCGTGTGCCGAACCACCAGCTCGTCGAGTCAGTCGTGCGCCTGCATGCCGAGTAGCGGCGGGCTAAGCGAGCGTCTCGCGGACGAGCGTGGCGACGGCGTCCATCTCGATCTCATCGCCTGTCACGTTGCGGAGCATGTCGTCGGCCGACTGGCTCATGCCAAGCGACCACAGCTCTCGTAGGAGCGAGCCCGCCTCGCGGTTTGTGAACCACTCGCTGCCGTACCGCTCCTTCAGGTACGTGCGGAGCTGAGCTTCGAACGCCCAGGAGCGTAGGTAGCCGGTGACGTAGAAGCTCGCGTCCATGTCGGAGAGGTAGTCCGCCGCGGCCGGCTCGATCTTCAGCGCGTCGCCGAGGAGGTCGACGTAGCGTGACGACTGGCTTGCGATGTCCTCGGCCTGGTGGAACTCCAGCTCGTAGAGCAGCTTGGCGCAGTAGCGGCGCACCATGTAGAGGAGTTGCGTCGTCCCCTCCTCTGCGAACTCCTGGGGCCGGGGGAAGTCGAGGCGCTTCGAGAGCCAGGCCGGATCGTCCGTTAGGTGCTGCATGAGCATCGCCCAGCCCTCGGTGACCGCCACGTCGCCGAGGCGCTTCTGCTCCATCGAGAGGTCGGCCGAAGTATTCGCGTAGTGCTCGGTGTGGCCGGCCTCGTGGAAGAGAGCGCGCCAGTCGTCGGCGCCGCCCATCGGCTGGATGACGAGCACGACGCGGCCCGGCACCTCGATTGGCGCGCAGAACGCTCGCGGGCTCTTCTTCGGTCGGCGCTCGACGTCCAGCTCCACGTTCTGCTGCGAGCGCAGGTCGATGCCGAGATCCGAGAGCGTCGCCTCGAGCGCGGGCATCATGCGGCTCTCCGGGAACTGGGCGTCCCACTGCGGCGCGCGGAAGCTCCGCAGGACGTCCCAGCGCTTCGCTTCGGCGAGCCCAACGCCGATGCGCCCGCGGAACAGCTTGTCGGCCGCTTCCTCGTACAGCGACTCCGTGGAGTCGAGGAGCGCGCGGCACTGCGACGCCAGCTCCTCCAGGCGGAAGCCGAAGCTGCGATAGAGCTCGGCGTAGTCCGTGGCGCCGAGCTCGCCGACTGCGCGCCGGATGACGTCGACCCCCTCCATATAGAGCGGGTTGATGTGTTCCTCCGTCAGCTCCACGCGGGTGCGGTCGAGCTGTTCGCGCTTGTCGCGGTCGGGCTCGTTGGCGATCGTCGGGCGCAGCATCCGGAAGGGGACCTTGGTTCCGTCGACGTCGGCCACCAGGCTCGCCTCGAGCTCCGCGACCTTCTCACTCTGCTCGCGCGTCAGCTGGCCGAGATACCCCTCCGAGGCGAAGCGCCACAGCTCCCGAATGCCCCAGTCATCGTCGGCGATCTCCCCGAGCGTCTTCGCCTGCTCGAGATCGGTCAGGTCCGAGTAGCGCTCGTAGATCGGCGCGAGGTCGAGGGTGTCCTTGAGGCCCGCGTAGTGTAGGTAGTACTCCTCGTCGAGCTCGGCGATGAAGCGATCGGCTCGCTCGCGGAAGCGGTCGAGGTCCGGGGCGGAGGGCGACGGCACGAGTCGTAGGATAAACGCGTGCACGAGATCAGCCTCGAGACCGAGCGAAAGACACAGCTCGTCGACATCACGCGGAAAGTGCAGAGCGCCTTCGACGGGGCGAACGGCGCCTCGGCCGCGCTGATCTACGTGCCGCACACGACGGCCGGCGTGACGATCCAGGAGCATGCCGACCCGGCGGTAGCGCGCGACCTCGAGGCGGCGATGGAGCGGATGGTCGGCGATGACTGGGGGTGGCAGCACATCGAGGACGGTGAGGAGAACGCGCCCTCCCACGTGCGTGCCGCGCTCGCCGGCCCGCAGGTGCTCGTCCCCGTCGCCGACGGCAAGCTCGCGCTCGGCACGTGGCAGGGGATCTTCTTCTGCGAGTTCGACGGCCCGCGCTCGCGGAAGGTTTACGTGACGCCGCTCCGCTAACGGGCCATGTCCGGTGCCTGGCACCGGACGTGACTCCAACGGCCAAGTGACGCTCGCACATGCGCAGCCCGACTTTCTCGTCTTCCACTTTGGACGCTGAGTGGCGTCGACTCCCAGGCGCAGGTCGTCGACGCGCAAGCGAGTCTCGGTCCACGCTTCAATCTGCGCGGGGCTCTCGGGGTGCTCGATGTGAATCGCAATGCAGCACCTATGCTGGCCGAATGGGCGCCCCGCTTGCAAAAGACCAGGAGGTCGACCTCAAGATCGACTCCCTCGCCTACGGCGGCAACGGTGTCGCGCGCTCGAACGGCTTCGTCGTCTTCGTCAAGCGCGGCTTGCCGGGGGACACAGTTCGCGCGCGCGTCACGAAGGTGAAGCGGAACCACGCCGAGGCGCTCGCCCTCGAGGTCGTCGAGCCTGGCGCGCCCCGGGTGGAGGCGCCGTGCCAGCACTACCCCGAGTGCGGGGGCTGCAAATTTCAGGATCTGGCGTACGAGGCCCAGGTCGAGGCGAAGCACGAGCAGGTCGGCGATGCACTGCGCCGCATCGGAGGAATCCAAGATCCGCCGCTCGAGCCGATCATCTCCGCGAAGTCGCTCTTCCACTACCGCAACAAGCTGGAGTACTCGTTCACGCAGACGCTCGAGGGGCCTGCCTCCGGCTTCCACCTGGCCGGCCGCTGGGACGCGGTCTTCGACGTGGAGTTTTGCTGGCTGACCACGGATCTCGGGAACGCGGTGAGGGAAACCGTCGACACCTGGGCACGCGGGGATCGACTCGAGGCCTACGACCAGGAGACGCATACCGGGTACCTCCGCCACCTCGTCCTGCGCGAGGGCCGCAACACGGGCCAGCTCCTCGTCCAGCTCGTCACCGCCAAAGGCGAGCGCTTCGACCGCGATCAGTTCGTCGAGGAGCTCCGCCGCTTCCCCGAGGTGCGCTCGATCCACTGGTCGGTCAACGAGACCCCGGCCGAGATCACCAACCTGCCGACCGAGCTTCTCTGGGGGGAGGAGTGGATCGAGGAGGAGCTCTGTGGCCTGCGCTTCCGCGTGCGCCCGAACGCGTTCCTGCAGACGAACACGGAGATGGCCGAGGTGCTCTATGGACTCGCCGTCGAGTACGCAGGCCTGACCGGCAACGAAACCGTTTACGACCTCTACTGCGGCACCGGGACGATCGGGCTGGCCATGGCCTCGCAGGCGCTGACTGTCTGGGGCATCGAGGTTTCCGAGGAATCCGTTGCATGCGCGCTCGAGAACGCCGACTTGAACGAGATCACGAACGCGGCCTTCTACGCGGGTGAGGTCGGCCAGGCTGTCGAGGAGCTCCGCGACCGCGCCGGGTTGCCCGACGTGGTCGTCGTCGATCCGCCCCGTGCGGGCCTGTCGGGAAAGGCGCTGCGCCGCATCGGCCGCATGGAGGCGTCGAGGATCGTTTATGTCTCTTGCAACCCGACGACGCTCGCCTCGAACGTCAAGGAGCTCGCGAAGGAGTGGGGCTACCGGCTGGAGCGCGTGCGGGCGGTGGACATGTTCCCGCATACGCCGCACATCGAGACGGTGGCACTACTCGTTCGCGGCGACCCGTCGCCGGCGAGCTCCCTGTAGCTCCCGCCACAGCAGATCCGCATTCGGGATGAGGAACCCGAGCGAGAGGAGCGGCAGGGCCGGCAGCCCGCCGATGTCGAGCCAGACGGCAAGCGCGAGTGTCGCGCCGAACGAGGCGGCCAGTGCGATCCACGTCCAGCCGACACGGAGGCCCCAACGAGCGGCGGCTGCCAGGAAGAGAGCAAAGAACAGGAGGTCGGGCGGACCGAGCAGGGCCGGTCTGACCTCGCCTGGGACTGGAAAGCCGAAGGCAATGGTCTCGAAGATCGACCGCCGCTCCTCGATGATGTGGCCGGTGGGCCCGCGGAAGACCGAGAAGATGTCGACCATCGGGATGATCGCGGCCACGAGCGCGACCCAGAGCACCGTCTCGAAGAACTCGAGGAACCAGAACGCAAACAAGGTGAGCGCAGCGAGCTTCGAGAAGTCGGCGACGATGTCGAGGTCGGCGATCTCGCAGACGACGGCGAGGACCGCGAAGGCGGCGCCTACCGGCAAGACTCCCCTGGCGCGCCAAAGCGGCAGGGCGAGCCAGACGAGGCCGAAGATCGCCGGGATCAGGACGACTCCGAGGAACGCAACCTCCCCCCAGAGCGGCAGGCCGGGGAGGTGGCGGGCGACGGCGTAATAGACGAAGAGCACCGCGAGGAGCGCCGCGAAGGCGGCTCCGCGCGGAGTTCTCAGTACGGAGGCAGCTCTGCCCACCAGGGCCCGAGCGCCTTGAATGCGTTCCAGAACGCGGTCTTCGCGGGCGCCTCGTCGAGCGACCCGTCGATGTCCGGCACGTAGAACATGTCGATCGTCGCGGTCAACTCCTGAATCTCACCGATAACTGCGGCCACCTCGGCGGCCAACGGGAGCTCGAGGCCGTTCAGGAACGCGAGCGCCTCCTCGCCCATCACGACGACGAGCTTCGGCTGCACGATGAGCAGCTCGCGTGTGAGGAATGGCCGGCACTCCTCCTCGCCGCCGTCCGCGAACTTGAGGACGTTCGTCCCGTAGACCGCAAGTGGGTCGACGCTCAGCCGGTCGAGCGACTTGCGCAGCGCCTGACCGGCTCGCCCGAAAAAAGCGACCCCTTCCTGGACCTCCGCCGGCTGCGGCCGGTACTTGAGCAGGAAGACGTCGGCGCGCGGATGGCCTGAGCCGAGAACCGGAACGCGTTCGCCCTTGCCGGCGCGCGCGATCTCGTCCGCGAGCTCGTTGATCTCGGCGATCGCCTTCTTGAGGTATTTCTCGGTGATTTCGTCGGTAGTTGGTGTCACGAGAGAGGGCACTTACGGGGCTTTCGCGGAATGGGCGCTGGATCAGACACTGAGTCTCTCCGGGGTGACATGGACGCGTAGCGTGGCGGGCACGGGGGGCACGATCTCAATTCTCGTTTAGCGGACTCTTTCCTTGACCTGCGCCATCCATTTCAGCGATTGGAGGTAGGCGAGCGACTTCGGGCGGCGCAGAACCTCGGCGGTGCGCAGGCTGAGCAGGAACTCGTCCCGATCGTGGAAGGCGCGCATCCGCAGGCCGCCGGTGCCGACTCCCTGGAGGACGTGCGCGTCGGATCCCGCTCCCATCGTCAGGTTGTACTTGCGCGCGAAGCGGAGCGCCTCGTCGTTGTACGCCTCGAAGAGCAGGCGTGCGTTATAGACCTCGAACACGTCGATCTCGGCGAGGTGGCGGCGCAGTGTGGCGGCATCCGGGATCGAGTGGAGCCGGTCGAAGGGGTGGGGGAGGTAAACGACGCCGCCCTGCCCGCGGATGGCGGCGATCGTGTCGCCGAAGGACATGCCGCGGGGAATCTCTTCGGAGAGGAAGAGCCCGATCACCTCGCCCTGGCTGCTGGTCTTGACCTCCTCCCCGGGGATGACGACGAGCGGCGTGTCGCGTGCAAACTCCGCCGCCTGCAGGGCGCCTCCGAAGGCGTTGTGGTCGGTAACGGCGATCGCGCCGAGGCCCTGAGCTATCGCGTGCTCGACCAGCTCGTCCGGCTCAACCCCGCAGTCGTGCGACCACGACGTGTGCATGTGCAGGTCGCAGAGGATCCATTCGCGGTCGGCGAGCGGTTCGGCCGGTCGCCGCGTGCGACGCCGGCCGGCGATGCTCCGGTAGACCTCGTCCAGCTCGCGGGCGACGTCTACGAAGGCTCGGCCTTCGATGCTCCGCCGGGCCTCGTCGCCGAGCTTCTTGCGGAGCGGTTCATTCTCGGCGAGTCGCGCGAGCGCAGCGGCGGCGAGCTCGGGTTGTTGCTCCACACCAGGCGGAGAGGCGATCGCGGCACCGGCTGCGGCAGCTTCGAGCGATACCCGTTGCAGCCCGTCGAGCGCAGGCACGAAGATCGCCGTCTCCTTGAGCAGCGGAGCGCGAGCGCGTCCGTCGCGCCCGGTTCGTACGTGCACCCGCCCCCGTAGTCGGGGTGGAACCGAGGGTCGACCGGTGAGCGGTTTCGTCCGCAGGAACGTGAGCTCCCAGTCGGGCAGCTCACCCATCGCCCTGAGCGCGGCGCGGGTGAGCGAGCGTTCTCCCGGTCGCCATTCGACCACTACTAGGGGTTGCTTGCCGTTCGACTGAAAGAGGTCCGGGTCGACGCCGACGTCGACGATCCTGTACTCGCCCGGGAAGCGGACCGCCGCAGCGTGCGCCATCTCGGGCGAGGCGGCCACGAGCGCGTCGATCCGTGCCAGCAGTTTCGCCCGTTGCGCCTTTCCGGGTGGGTAGCCGAGGCGCTCGGGCGAGAAGAAGCTCGCCACCGAGAGGGCGCGCGCCTCGCGGAGCGCGAGGTACGAGAGGCTCGGCAGGCCCGGTTCGAACCCGTGGACGACGTCGTAGCGACCGCGCTCGAGCGCAAGAGAGAGGTTGGCGAGCACGCCCACCGGGAGGCCGACCCTGCTGCGCCGGGAGATCGGCATGGCGGGGCCCAATGCAATCAGGGGCGCGTCGGCGCCGTCCTGGAGGGCCCGCCGACCGGCAGTGAGGTCGCGCGCGCGCGTCGAAGGAGCCAGCACGGTGACCGAGTGGTCGAGCTCATTCAGCTCCACTGCGATGCCGGCCACGTGCTCGTTGACATCGTGCGGCTGCGACCAGGCAAACGGCGTAACCAGGCAAATGCGCACGGCCGCGGCCGAGTGTAGTTGCCGGTTCTCCTAGAGTGAGCGCATGCCCGCCGTGTCCCAGGAGGAAAAACGGCGCCTGA
>JACCXX010000042.1 GCA_013696805.1 Actinomycetota bacterium | reverse complement strand
GTGCAGGCTCTCCAGTGAGCCTGGAGCGGGCGCTCGAGCTGGCCGAGCGCGGGCGGGGAACGACCCACCCGAACCCGGTCGTCGGCGCGGTCGTCGTTCAGGACGGTGAGGTGGTGGGGGAGGGCTGGCACGAGCGGAAGGGCGAGGCGCACGCCGAGGTGAACGCGCTCGCGCAGGCCGGCGAGCGGGGCCGAGGGGCGACGCTGTTCGTCACCCAGGAGCCCTGCCGGCACACAGGGTCGACGCCGCCTTGCACACACGCAGTGCTCGAGGCGGGGATCGGGGAGGTGATCGCCGGCTCGCTCGATCCGAATCCCAAGGCGGGTGGCGGGCTCGATGAGCTGGGCGCGGCCGGAGTCGAAGTCAGCCTCGCCGACGGAGAGCCCGGCTTCCGCGCCCGGCAACAGAACGAGGAATGGCGCACCTGGATCGCGCAGGGTCGGCCGTTCGTCACGTACAAGGCGGCAGTCACGCTCGACGGGCGCATGACGGTGCCGGGCGAGCGCTGGGTCTCGGGCGAGGCCAGCCAGCGGCTGGTTCACGAGCTGCGAGCCGCGTCGGACGCGGTCGCGGTCGGGATGGGAACCGTTCGCGCCGACGACCCCCGGCTGGACGCGCGTGAGGTCGATGCCGCGAAGCAGCCGCGCCGGCTCGCATTCGGCCAGGGTCCGCTGTCGGAGGGATCGGAGCTCGAACTGCTGAGCGGCCAGCTCGCGGAGGAGCTGGCCCGGTTGGCCACGGAGGGTGTGCAGTCCCTCCTCCTCGAGGGTGGGCCGAAGCTCGCGGAGTCCTTCTTCCGGGCCGATCTCGTCGACAAGCTCCTCCTGTTCGTTGCGCCGAAGCTGGCCGGCGCGGGCCTCGGTTTGATCGACGCACTGCCGGCCCCGGTCGAGCTCACGCGTTTGAGCTCGCACCAAGTCGGTCAAGATGTGCTCCTGAGCGCTTATGTCCACGAGCCCTGACATCGCCGGCAAAACCGAGGACCGCCTGATCGGATTCATCTCGAAATGGCTCGGACGGCACATGGGGAACGAAGAGCTCCGCCGTCAGATCGCCGGGAGCGGAACGGAGGGGCTGAGCCCGGGCCAGGTCGAGGCCGTCGAGGAGTTGGCCGAGGAGCTCGATCGGGTGGCGCCGGGCGAGCGCGGCCATGTGGAAATGGTCGCGCGCGAGACGGTCGAAGTACTCGCCCTCGGCGAGTAGCCTGTTCCAGGTGTTCACCGGCATCGTGCGCGAGCGCGGCCGCGTCGTGTCGCTCGGAGGCGGCGAGGACGGCCTGCACATCGAGATCGAAGCTCCCGAGACCGCGGCCCGTACCGGGATCGGCGACTCGGTCGACGTGGACGGCTGCTGCCTGACGGCCACCGCGGTGCAGAACGGCCGCTTCTCGGTGACGGCTGTGCCGGAGAGCCTGGCCCGGACCACGCTCGGGGGCCTCTCCGAGGGCGACGAGGTCAACCTCGAGCCGTCGCTTCGGGCCGGTGATCCGCTTGGCGGGCACTACGTCCAGGGCCACGTCGACGGTGTCGGCCGGATCGCCGCACTCGAGCCGGACGGCGAGAGCCGCAGCGTCTGGGTCGAGGCTGGGCCCGAGTTGCTCCGGTATTGCGTCGAGAAGGGCTCGATCACGGTGGACGGCGTCTCGTTGACGATCTCGGCGCTCCGCGACGACGCCTTCGCGACGGCGCTCGTCCCACACACCCTCGAGGTCACCACGCTGGGTGCGCTCAAGCCTGGAGACGGCGTCAATCTCGAGGTCGATGTCCTCGCCAAGTACGTCGAGCGCCTAGTGCAACGTGCGCCTTGACTCGTCTGGGAGCCCCTGCCGGAGCCGCCCAGTTACGATTCTCGAAATGGGAACTGAGGTCAGACCGCGCCCACCGACGAGCCCGTTCGCGACCATCGAGGACGCGATCGAGGACGTTCGCCAAGGCAAGTTCGTGATCGTCGTCGACGCGGCCGACCGCGAGAACGAGGGCGACCTCACGATTGCGGCGCAGTTCGCCACACCCGAGGCGATCAACTTCATGGCGATTCACGCGCGGGGCCTGATCTGCCTCTCCCTGACCGAGGAGCGCTGTGACGAGCTCGCGCTCCGCCAGATGGCCGATCGCAACGAGACCCCGCTCCAGACTGCGTTCACCGTCTCCGTCGAGGCGCGCGAGGGCGTGTCAACGGGAATCTCGGCACAGGATCGCTCACACACGATTCAGGTGGCGATCGACCCGACGAAAGGCTCCGGCGATCTCGTTCAGCCCGGCCACGTCTTCCCGTTGCGTGCGCGTGACGGCGGTGTCCTGCGCCGCGCGGGCCAGACCGAGGCCGCCGTGGACCTCGCGCGGCTGGCGGGGCTCAATCCCGCGGGCGTCGTCTGCGAGGTGATGAAAGACGACGGGACCATGGCCCGCGTCCCGGACCTGGTCGATTTCTGCGAGCGTCACTCCCTCAAGATGATCACGGTCGCCGACCTGATCGAGCACCGCCGGCGCACCGAGAAGCTCGTCGAGCGCACGACGGCCGTGCGGCTTCCGACTGCGTACGGCGAGTTCACCGCGGTCGCCTATCGCGAGAAGCTCACGGGCAAGCACCATGTCGCGCTCGTGCGGGGTGAGGTGGGCGGCGCCGAGAGCGTCCTCGTGCGCGTGCACTCCGAATGCCTGACCGGGGACGTCTTCCATTCGCTTCGCTGTGATTGTGGCGAGCAGCTCGAGCAGGCGCTCGTTCGGCTGGCCGACGAGGACTGCGGAGTCCTTCTGTACATGACCCAGGAGGGCCGGGGCATCGGCCTGCTCAACAAGCTGAAGGCCTACGAGCTGCAGGAGTCTGGGCTCGACACCGTCGAGGCGAACCTCGAGCTCGGGCTGCCGGCCGACGCGCGCGAGTACGGAATCGGGAACCAGATCCTCGCCGACCTGGGGCTGACGACGATCCGCATCCTCACCAACAACCCGAAGAAGCTCACCGGGATCGAGGGCTTCGGTCTGACCGTCGTGGAGCAGTTGCCGATCGAGACCGACCCGACCGACGAGAACCGGCGGTACCTCGCGACGAAGCGCGACAAGCTCGGGCACCGGCTGCACCACCAGGATCTCCGCTTCGACGTGGGGGGCGAATGACCGACCGGGTCGAAGAGCGGGACATGGTTCCAGCCATGTCCCCGGTCGAGATGGACGGCGATGAGCCTTCCGTCGAGCACACCGGCGGCGAGCTGCGCGTCCCCGAGGGCTACAGCGTCCTCACGGGCTCGGTCGACGGCCGGCGTGCGGTCGGCATCGTCGTCAGCAAGTTCAACGCGGAGATCACGAACGCGCTGCTCGAGCGGGCGCTCGCGGAGCTCGATGAGATCGGAGTGCCCCGCGACGCGGTGATGATCATGCCCGTGCCCGGCGCCTTCGAGCTCCCGCTGGCCGCGATGGCCCTGGCGAAGACGCGCCGTTACTCGGCGATCGTCGCGCTCGGGTGCGTGATCCGCGGTGAGACCCCGCATTTCGACTACATCGCGAGCGAGGCGGCGAGCGGCCTCCAGTTGGCGGCGATTGAGACCGGGGTGCCGGTCTCCTTCGGCCTGCTGACGGTCGAGAACCGCAAGCAGGCCGAGGAGCGGATCGACCGCGCCGCCGACGCCGTGCGAAGCGCGCTCGAGATGGCCGACGTCTTCTCGCAGCTCCGTGCGCAGGCAGCCGGCCCTCTCCGTTAGTGGGGGAGCTCGCGGCCTTTCTGGCGGTCGCGCTCGTCGTCATCTGCACCCCGGGGCCGGACACGGCTCTGACAGTCCGGAACTCCTTGCTCGGTGACCGCCGGGCGGGAATCTTCACGGCGCTCGGCGTCAGCACCGGTCAGCTGATCTGGACGCTGGCGGCCAGCGCCGGGATCGCTGCGCTCCTCGTCGCTTCGGAGCCCGCCTTTCGGGCGCTCAAGCTCGCCGGCGCGGCGTATCTGATCTGGCTCGGCGTGCAGACGCTGTGGGGAGTCGTCCGCCGGCGGACGCGGGAAGTGCGTGCTGACAACGACCGTTCGGTCTCGCCGCGCCAGGCCTGGCGGCAGGGAGTGCTCAGCAATCTTGGCAACCCGAAGTCGGCGGCCTTCTTCACCAGCCTGCTGCCGCAGTTCGGAGACGGCTCGTTCCTCGTCCTACTTGCTCTTGGCCTGCTCTACTCGGCGCTGACGCTCGCCTGGCTGTCCGGCTACGCGCTCGCCGTCGCGAAAGCCGGAGACGTGCTCCGCCGCGAGCGGGTCCGCCGAGCTCTCGACGCCGTGACGGGAGCCGTGTTGGTCGCTCTCGGGATTCGTCTCGCGACCGAACGGCCATAGCTACACTCTTCCGCCATGTCCAGGATTTGCGTTGTCTGTGGGAAGAAGCCCGGCTTCGGAAACAACCGGAGCCACTCGATGGTGGCCACGAAGCGCCGCTTCGACCCGAACCTGCAGCGCATCCGGATGCTTCTCGACGGCCGGGCGACCCGTGCGTATGTCTGTACGCGGTGCTTGAAGGCCGGCAAAGTCGAGAAGGCTCTGTAGCAGCCTTTCTCGGCCCATCCGTGCCAACTACACGAGCGCTGAGGAAGCCCGCAATCAGTGAGGCGTGCTTTTCGTCGCCGAAAGTGCAGAGGACTTTCAGCGAGTCCCCGCCCCGCGGGCGGGGACCATCTCGGCCGTGACTGTGCTCGACCTCGCGCGTGCCGCCGAGGCCGCTCTCGAGGCCAACCGCGCACGGATCGACGATCTGAACGTGTACCCGGTTCCCGACGGGGACACCGGCACGAACATGCTCCTGACCGCGCGGGCCGTGGTCGAGGCGCTCGAGGGCGGTGACACCGACATCACTCGGGCCGCGCTGCTCGGCGCGCGTGGGAACTCGGGCGTGATCCTGTCCCAGATCGTGCGCGGCGCTTTCGACGTCTTGGGCGGAGTGGACGAGGTCGACGCCTCGACCGTGACCCAGGCGCTCCGCTCGGCTTCGGATGCCGCGTACAACGCCGTTCGCGAGCCAGTGGAGGGAACCATGCTGACGGCGATCCGCGTTTTGGCGGAGGAAGCGGAGGCCGCAGGCGAAGCAAGCCTCGACGAGCTTCTGTCCTCCCTCCTCATCCGAGGGGACAAAGCCGTTGCGGAAACGCGGGAACAGCTCGAGGTCCTCCGTCAGGCCGGCGTCGTGGATGCGGGGGCTGCCGGGCTCGTCGAGATCGTCCGGGGCATCGCCGCACACCTGAAGGGCGAACCTCTGCCAGCTGCTCCCGCTTCCGAGCCCCCGAGCGCGGACGCGGTGCATCTGGAGACGTCGCGCTACCGCTACTGCACGGTCTACGTCGTGGAGGGCGAGGACCTCGACTCCGAGGCGCTGGAGCGCGGGCTCGTGGGGCTCGGCGACTCCCTCCTCGTCGTCGGCGACCCCTCGGCACTCAAGGTGCATGTGCACACGAACGATCCGGGGGCGGCCCTGCGGGCGGGGACTGCGCTCGGAATCCTCGAGCGCGTCGAGATCGCGAACATGCATGTCCAGACGGCGCAGCGCGAGGAGCGCCTCAGCCAATCGACCGACGTCCAGCGGATGACGGATGTCGTGGCTGTGGTCTCTGGAGACGGGAATCGACGGCTCTTCGAGAGCCTCGGCGCCGCGGCTCTCGTCGACGGCGGCGAGACGATGAACCCGTCCACCGACGCCATCCTGGCCGGAATCGAGCAAACGCGGGCACCCGAAGCGGTCGTCCTCGCCAACGACCCGAACGTGATCATGGCCGCCGAGCAGGCAGCACGGCTCGCGAAGACGCCCGTCCGCGTGATCCCGTCGCGGTCGCTGACCGCCGGTCTGGCGGCGATGGTCGGCTTCGAGGGGGCTCGCAGTGCAGACGAGAACGCAACCGAGATGAAGAGCCTGCTGGCCGACGTGTCGACCGGAGCCGTGACGATCGCGTCCCGGTCGGTGGACATGGACGGAATACAGGTCGCGCGAGGCGCCTATCTGGGTCTTGTCGACGGCGACCCAATCGCCGGTGGGACGAGCTTCGACGCCGTTGCGTCCTCCGTCGTCGACAGGCTGCTCGGCGAGCCTCGCGACGTGCTGACGCTGATCACGGGCGCCGACGAGCCCGAGCTCGGCTCACTCCTTGCCCGTCTGGCCGAGCACTACCCCGAGATCGAGCTCGAGGTGCACCCGGGCGGCCAGCCTCACTATCCGCTCCTGCTGTCCGCCGAATAAGTGAACGCTCCCATCCGCGTTGCGCTCGTCGAGGACAACGACGTTTTCCGCGAGGCGCTGGAGATGCTCCTCGGCCTCGAGCCCGACCTCGAAGTCGTCGTCGCCGTCGCAGACGGGAACGATGCGCCCGCGCTCTGCCGTGAGCATTCCCCGGATGTCGTCCTGATGGACTACCGACTGCCGGGGCTGGACGGCGTCCAGGCCACGCGGCAGCTCGTCGAGGCTTGTCCCGAGGTCGCGGTGGTCGGCCTCACCGCGTCCGCCAACCTGCGCGAGGTCGACGCTCTCTTGGCGGCAGGAGCCGTGGCGTGCCTCACCAAGGACGAGCCACTCGAGGACATCGTCGCGGCCATCCGCCGCGCCGCAGAGCAGTAGGCTCACCGGGTGCAGCTCGACGCCGGCAATACAGCCGTGGTCTTGGACTCGACCGCGGATTTCCCGGAAGGGCCGGAGCGCTTTCCGAGCTGGCGTGTCGTCCCGCTCTATGTCCGCTTCGGAGCCGACAGTTACCGCGATTACGTCGATCTCGGGCCAGCCGATTTCTATGCCCGCCTACGCGAGGCGCCCGAACTGCCCACGACCTCGCAGCCAACACCGGCCGACTTCGCCTCCGCCTACGAGGATCTCGCTGACTACGAGCGGATCTACTCCCTGCACATCCCCCGCAAGCTCTCCGGCACCTGGCAGAGTGCGAGTACGGCCGCCGAGCAGACCGGCGGAGGGCGCGCGCGGGTGATCGACACGGGCACGGTCTCGGCGGGCACCACGTTGCTCGCGCTCGCCATCCAGCGGCGGCTCGAGCGCGGCACGACGGACGAGGAGATCGGCGAGCTGATCGACCGCTTCCGCGCCGAGCACCACCTGATCTTCACGCTCGACACGCTCGAATTCCTCGCGAGGGGCGGGAGAATCGGGAAGGCCCGCGGGATGGCAGGCCAGCTGCTGCACATCAAGCCGATCATGACCATCCTCGACGGGGAGGTTGAGCCGCTCAAGAAGGTGCGCGGCAACCGCCGCGCCTTCAAGGAGTTTCAGGACGCCTTCCTCGCAGGTTCCGGGGACGATCCGGGCCTCCGCGTTGCCATCGCCCATGCTGAAGCGCCCACAAGGCTGGCTCAACTGGCCAAGCTCGTGCAGGCCACGCGGCCTCGTGCGACGATCGAGGCCGAGACCACGCTCGGCCCGGTGATTGGAACGCATGCCGGGCCCGGCACGGTCGGCCTTTTCTGGTTTGCGGACGAGTAGAAAGCCTTTACCTACCGATAACCCGCGGGTGAATCAACCGCGACTAGCATTGGGGTCAGAGCAATCCATTCGATTGCCATTCGAGTACAACGTCAAGCTCGCTCAAAACCACAGAAGGAGGGACATGTCCAGCATTCGACTCTTCGTCGTCGCGCTCGGCGCCGCCGTCGCTCTGGTCGTGCCCACGACCGCGACGACCGCCAGCGAGGCCACGTTGCTCACCGGCACGGTTGGCCCTGGCTTCACGATCACGCTCAAGAAGGGAGCGACCAAAGTTCGGACGCTCAAGGCCGGCCGCTACACGATTCGTGTCTCCGACAAGTCGAACATTCACGACTTCAGACTGAAGGGCGCGGTCACCAAGACCATCACCGGAGTGTCCTTCAAGGGCACAAAGACCGTGACGATGACCCTCAAGAGGGGCACGGTCACGTACTACTGCTCTCCTCACCTCATAAGCATGAAGGGCACCTTTCGCGTCACCTAGGCGGGTGGTCCCAGGCCACGGGCCTGGGACTCGCCGAAAGTGCAGGCACTTTCGGCGACTGAGGTCACCCATCGGCGTATGCCCGGCGCCGCTGACCATCGCCGCGCCGGGCGGCTGCTTTTCAGTTTCTGGTTCTCAGGCCGCCGCGGGGCTTTCGGTCTTCGAGGCTGAAGCGCGGGTCGGGCTCTTCGTCTTTTTTGAGTAGGCGCTCGACGTATTCCGCTAATGCTGGGCCGTGTTTGAAGCCGTGGCCCGAGCCGCCGCCCAGGAGCCAGATGCTTTCGTGCTCGGGGTGCGGTGCGATCACGAAGTTCTGATCCGGCGTCAGCGAGTACGGGCAGGCGCGGCTGCCGACCAGGGGGGCATTTGCGAGCGCGGGGAAGCGTCGTCCGAGGTACTCGCGGGCCACTTGCTCCGTCTCGGCCGAAACGACGCGGTCGTCGGCGTCCGGGTCGAGCGGGGGTCCGTGCTCGTCGGGTGAGGCCTTGAACCCGCGGCCGTCGACATCGCCGACCCCGTAGATGCCTGCGTCGAAATCGATCCAGGCCGGGACCGCAGGCGCCTGCCATGCCGGCGGAGCACCGAAGAAGAAGACTTCCTGGCGCGTCACCGTCAGTTGGACGAGCTCGGGAAAGAGTTGCGCGAGCCACGCGCCGCAGGCCCAGACGACGCGGTCTGCCTCCAACGTCTCGCCGTCGAGCGCTACCGCCCCGCCTGCAGGCGTCGCCCTTCCTTGCACGACGCGTGTCCCGCGGGCTACGGCGTGCTCGGCGAGAACGCGCGTCGCCTTTCGCGCGCGCAAGACCCCCGCTCCCGGCTCGAACAGGACACTGCGCAAGCCGGTGGGGTCGAAACTCGGAAACAGACGGCCCGCTTCCTCTGGAGCGAGGAGCTCGGTCTCAAGGCCTTCCTCCGCGAGCGAGCGCGCGCTTTCGAGGGCCCACCCCTCGGAATCCTCAAAAAACCACGCCACGCCGCTCGGGACGAAGAGCTCGGCGCGGGCCTCACGCTCGAGCTCCCGCCACAGCTCCAGGGCGCGCTTCGCCGTGCCCGTGTACCAATCGTCGGGCCCGTGCGAGAACCGGAGCAGTCGAGTCTCGCCACCTGACGCAGCCCGAACGTGCCCAGGCGTGTAGGCCTCGACGAGGGTCACGTCCCACCCGCTGCCTGCCAGACGGTGTGCGAGCGAGGCGCCGAAGACACCGGCGCCGACGATGACGGCGCTACTCGACGACGGTCTCGACCACCGAGTCGCCGTCGATCCGCCAGGCGGCCAGTTCTCCCGTGTCGGCCCGCAGGATCAAGTACGGCCGATCCTGCCAGAGCCCCGCGTGCTCAACGTCTGCCCGCGAGGGTCGCGGCGCCGAGTCCCCGTGCGAGTGAAAGACGGCGAGCTCGTAGCCGTCGTCCTCCAGGAACCAGATCTCCGGCTCGACCTCCAGGCGAAACCGGTACGGGGAAGGCTCGGCGTTGCGGCCCCGCTCATACCGAACGGCCTCGCCGTCGCGTAGAACGACGAGCCCGCAAGCCTCATTCGGTGCCACTGCTCGAGCGTGCTCCACGAGCTCGGCGCGGATCTTCGGCGAAACCTTCAGCGAGCGCCCCCGCAGAACTCCACGTAGTCGACGTACTCCGTGATCGTCGGTTCGTCGCCGCAGATGGGACACGCTGGGTCGCGGGGGACGGCGACCTCGGTGAACGAGCCTGCTAGCGCATCGAACAGCAGGAGCCGCCCGATGAGCGGGTCGCCGATCTCGAGGACGAGCTTCAGAGTTTCCGCGCCCTGCAGCGAACCGATCACGCCAGGGAGGACCCCGAGAACACCTCCCTCGGCGCAGCTCGGAGCGAGCTCAGGCGGCGGCGGAGTGGGGAAAAGGCAGCGGTAACACGGGCCGCCGGGCGCGAAGACCGTGAGCTGCCCCTCGAAGCGGAAGATCGAGCCGTGCACGACCGGTACTCCGTGCCAGACGGCGGCGTCGTTCAGCAGGTAGCGCGTCGGAAAGTTGTCCGCGCCGTCGACGACCACTTCCCAGCCGTCCCCCAGGATGCGATCGACGGATTCGGCGGTCAATCGCTCCTGGTAGCCGACAGGCTCGACGTCCGGGTTCAACCCGCGAATCCGCTGCTCGGCCGACTTCACCTTCGGTTCGCCGACGGCGTCGGTCGAATGGAGGACCTGTCGCTGGAGATTCGAGGCGTCGACCTCGTCGTCGTCCACGAACCCGAGGCGCCCGATCCCTGCGGCTGCCAGATAGAGGAGAGCAGGCGAGCCGAGCCCGCCTGCGCCGACGACGAGGACACTCGCCTCGAGCAGTCGACGCTGTCCGGCGAGGCCGACTTCGGGAATGAGCACGTGGCGGCTGTAGCGCTTGCGCTGCGCCTCGTCGAGATCCTCCGGCGCCTCGACGGGCTGGCCGGCCTGCATCCAGGCTGCGAGTCCCCCGGCCAGTGAGACAGCTTCGTAGCCGGCCTGCTTCAGCGCGGCGGCCGCGAAGAGCGAGCGGTTGCCATGCGCGCAGTAGACGACGAGCTTCGACTCCGGCGGCGCGACGTCGCCGATCCGTGCCAGGAGCTCCTCCTGGGGAACGTGGTGCGCTCCCGCGATGCGGCTGAAGTCCCACTCGTCCTGGCGCCGCACGTCGACGAGGACGGCGTCCGCTTCCAGCAGCGCTCGCGCTCCCTTGACGTCGATCTCGAGGGTGTCGCTGGCTTCCACGTTTCGAAGGATAGGTTGGAGTCGTGAATCGCCGCACGCGGGTGTTTCTCGTCGTCGTCATCGCCGCCCTGCTCGCCGCCGGGGCCGCAATCGCGGCCGCGCTGGTGCTCGGCAGCGACGAGGGGAAGAGTGGAGGGCGCGAGGGAGCCCCGCCGCTCGTTCTCGACCTAGGCCTGCGGACCGATCCGGAGGCTGCGGCTCTGCGTCGTGCCGAACGGCTCTATGCCGACCGAAAACAGTCCGACGCGGCGCGCATCTTCGCCCGGTACGACTCTCCTCCGGCGGAGATCGGCTCGGCGTTCTCCGACTGGCCGGAGGGCACCATCTCCAAGCTCGAGCGGCTCGCCGCGGAGCATCCGCGCGACGCCCGGGTGCTCCTGCATCTCGGATTCGCCCGCTTCTGGGTCGGCCATGACAGCGAGGCGATCCAGGCCTGGCGTGACGCTGCCCGCGTGAATCCCGACTCGCCCTCGGCGGGACGGGCGGACGACGTCTTGCACCCCAACTTCCCGCGAGGCCGACCCCATTTCGTCCCGACTTTCGGCGCGCCGGCGAGTCTCAGCGGGCTAACCGCTCCGCGGCAGGTAGCCACGCTGGCCCGCCGCGCGGGTACCCGCGACGTCCAGGCGAAGCTGCTCTACGGCCTCGCGCTGCAGCGCCTCGGCCACCGGCTCTCGGCCCAGAAGCAGTACGACGCCGCCGTCCGCCTCGAGCCCCAAAACCCCGAAGCGCTCGTCGCTGCCGCCGTCGTTCGCTTCGAGAAGGCTCGGCCGAGCGTCGCGTTCTCGCAGCTCGGCCCCTTGACGCGCCGTTTTCCGCGTGCCCAGAGCGTGCGCTTTCACCTCGGGCTCATGCTCCTCTGGCTCGCCCGTGCCCAACCGGGCTCGGTCGAGCAGGGAAAGGCGCAGCTCCGTCAGGCCCGCGCTCTCGGGCCCACGACTGTTCTCGGAAGGGAAGCAAAACGGCTTCTGGACAGTCTTGGGGTCGTACGGACCCCCTAGACAACGATAGGACCTATGAACCGAAAAATGAGTCTTGCGGCCTATAGACGCCAGTACGTAGTCGTTGAAAGACTTGTCTTCGTCCGAGGAGTGTCGTTGACACATCGCGAAGGGCGGGTACGGTGAGATTGGGAGAGGGGGTCGTTGGCTTGAAGCAAGGGCAAGGCGCAGCAACACCGACGATCGTCGGTCGTCCGGGAAACATCCTCGAATCGGAGGAAGCCTGGGAGCTTCTGCAGGCCGGGAAACAGGCCGGACGGCTGAACGCCGAAGAAGTCGCGCTAGCTCTCGATGAGCTCGGGCTAGACGCCGGCCAGATCGTCGAGTTCTACGGCCTGGTCGAGGAGCTCCAGATCGAGCTCGTCGGCACGGACGAGGAGGTAGTCGCGGACTCGCTCGAGCTCGACGGCCCGGACGTTTCGACCGACACGCTTCAACTCTTCCTGAAGGACATCGGAAAGGTCGAGCTCCTGACCGCGCCGCAAGAGGTCGAGCTCGCAAAGAAGATCGAGCGCGGCGACCACACCGCGAAGCAGGCGATGGTCGAGGCGAACCTCCGCCTCGTGGTCTCGATCGCCAAGCGCTACCGGAACCAGGGCCTGCCCTTCCTCGATCTCATCCAGGAGGGGACGATCGGCCTCGTACGCGCTGCTGAAAAGTTCGACTACCGCAAGGGCTTCAAGTTCTCGACGTATGCGACCTGGTGGATACGCCAGGCGGTCGCGCGCGCGCTAGCCGACAAGTCCCGCACGATCCGCATGCCGGTGCACGTGGTCGAGAAGCTGAACAAGATCGTCCGCTCTGAGCGCAAGCTGCGCGGCGAGCTTGGGCGCGAGCCGTCGACCGATGAGATTGCCCTCGACCTCGACCTGACGCTCGACGAGGTGGAGCAGATCCGCCGGTCGGCGCAGATGCCTATCTCGTTGGAGAAGCCAGTGGGCGACGACGACGAGTCCCAGTTCGGGCATTTCCTGACCGACGAGAACATGCCGCTCCCCGACGAGGCCGCCGAGCAGACGCTGCGCAAGGAAGCGCTCAAGAAGATCCTTTGCTCGCTCGCTCCGCGTGAGCAGCGAATCCTCGAGATGCGCTACGGGCTCGACGGAGACCCGCCGCGCACGCTCGACGAGGTCGGACGCGCGTTCAGCGTCACGCGCGAGCGGATTAGGCAGATCGAGAATCAGTGCCTGAAGAAGCTTCGCGCCCTGGCTGATTGCCAGAAGCTCCGCGAAGTCGCTTAGACTTTCGCCGATGCGAGTCGCACTCGCACTCGCGGTGATTCTGCTGGCCGCCACGGCGACCGCCGGCACTGCCGCGCCCCAGCCCGCTGTCGATCCGGTCGCGCAGGCGAAGTGCGTGGCGCGCGTCGTCTACAAAGGCGTCGAGTACCGGGGCCTGGAGGCGACGCACCTACGTCTCAACGTCGGGCGGCCGGTGGGCACGGCCCAGGAACCGCAGTGCGACGACACACCGCCCCCCTGTCGGCCCGGTGACAACTGCACCCCGCAGAAGACCGAATACCGCGACGTGGCGGTCAGGCGGCTTACAGGCATCAGGCCGCGCGTGGCGATCGCTCGCCGGGACGTGGCGCACGTGATCTACGTCGCGGTCGACCGCTGCCGCGGGACCCGCGGCCGCGCCGCGTTCGTCCGCTGCCTCAAGAAGAGCCGCTAGCGCGCCGTACAATCGGCGGCCGTGACCGAACCGCCTGCCGAGTGGCTCGACGAGCTCTACGACCTACTGCGCATCCCGAGCGTCAGCGCCGACCCTGCCCACACTGAGGATGTTCGCCTCGCTGCGGAGTGGGTGCGCGATTTCATTCGTTCTGCCGGCGGCGAGGCCGAAGTGCAGGAGGGGGTCAGGCATCCGCTCGTCATCGGGGAGATCCGGGCGTCCAGCGAGGCTGATTTGGCGCCGACGGTGATCGCCTACGGGCATTTCGACGTCCAGCCGCCCGACCCGCTCGACCAGTGGGAGAGCGAGCCGTTCGAGCCGGTGGTGCGCGACGGGTGGCTTTTCGCTCGCGGAATCGCCGACGACAAGGGCCAGCTCTACATGCTGCTCAAGGGAGCCGCTCTCCTGGCTGCCGAGGGTGCCTTGCCCGTGAACGTGCGCTTCACGTGTGACGGCGAGGAGGAGTCGGGCGGCCACTCGATCGTCGACTTTCTCGAAGCGGACGAGCGGGGTGCCGATGTCTGCGTGATCTTCGACGGGCACATGCTGAGGGTGGGAGTTCCGGTATTCGAGCTGGCGACGCGCGGGATCGCGTACTTCCACGTACGGGTCAGGACGGGTGACCGCGATCTGCACTCCGGCGTTTTCGGCGGAGCGGCCATGAACGCCACACACGCACTCATGCAAGTGCTCTCCGCTGTGGTGCCGTCCGACGGCCGTCTCCACGAGTCGCTGCGTGTCGGCATCGTGCCGCCCTCCGACGAGGAGCGCGCAGGTTGGGGCGAGCTCGAGAGCGGCGCCGACGTTCTCTCCGCGCAGGGTGCACGCCCCGCCGACGGCCAAGCCGTTGCGGAGTTCTACCAGCGCACGTGGGAGGAGCCTGCGGTCGACGTGCACGGCCTGAGCGGTGGTTCGCCCGAGTTGCAAAAGACAGTGCTGCCGGTCGTCGCCGAGGCGAACGTGTCCATCCGGCTCGCCCCCGGCCAGGACGGCGACGCGATCTCGGCGGCGATGGAGAAGCTCATGCGCGAAGCCGCGCCGGAGGGGGCCGGGGTGGAGGTCGAGCGCCTCGCGATGGCGCCGGCCGCGCTCGTCCGGCCGGAAGAAAAGGCGATCCAGCTCGGCCTGGACGCGTTCGAGCGCGCTGTCGGGGCGCGCCCGCTCCTGCTCCGAGTCGGTGGCTCGCTACCGGTGATGTCTGCGCTCGAGGCGAAGGGCATCCCGACGATCCTCACGGGCTTCGACCTTCCGGAGGGCAACATCCACTCGCCGAACGAGCGCCTGCGCGTCGAGCACATCCCTCTCGGCGTCGAGGCCGCGAAAGAGCTGTACCGGGAGTTCGCCAAGCTGAGATAGAGGCCCCCGCCCACAGGCGGGGGCTCGGCGACGAAGAGCACACCACATTGGATGCCGACCGTTCCGATCTACGTTAGGCAGGGACACGTGCCCGGAAATCGCCTCTCAATTCGCGAAGTGAGATAGTCCGCCGTTCCACGAGACGAAGGAGTTCCAGATGAAAGAGCTGCGCTGTGCCGACGTCGGCTTCGAGTGTTCAGAAGTGATTCAGGGCGAGGACGAGCAGGAGATCCTCCGGAAGGTTGCCGAGCACGCCCGGGAAATCCACGGGATCATGGAGATCGACGAGGAGACCGGCCAGAAGGTCCGCTCGCAGATCCAAGACGTGTAGGTCCCCGCCCACGGGGCGACGACTGAAGAGCGCGCCGTTTGGATGCCTCCGATACCAACCCGCGAGTAGCAGGAACCCTAGGGTTTCACTCCCAAGGCGGAGGGTTGTGAACCCAACGCCCGCCTAGCATGGTGGCGATGACCTGTACGTCGGGCAGCTCCGCAGGCGGACAGCTGAGCAGGTCGCGGTCGAGGACCACGAGGTCGGCCAGGTAGCCGGGGACGAGCTTTCCTCGACGGCGCTCGTCACCGGTCAGCCACGCGGGATTGACCGTCGTCGCCGCGAGCGCCTGCTGGACGCTGATCGCCTGCTCAGCGTGCCACCCCTCGCGCTCGTCGAGGGTCCTCAGCACGCCGGCGCGGATGCCTGCCACGGGGTCGAGCTCCTCGATCGGCGCGTCTGAGCCGTTCGCGAGGAGCGCCCCGGACTCGAGGAGCGAGCGGTAGGCGTACGCGAGGTGCGTCTTGCCTGCCCAGAGCCTGTCTGCGATGTCGCGATCCGACGGAGCGTGGCTGAACTGGACCGAGGCGGCGACGC
>JACCXX010000045.1 GCA_013696805.1 Actinomycetota bacterium | reverse complement strand
GGGCCGCTACTTCTGGGACTACGACGGCAAGCGCTACCTCGACTTTGCCTCGCAGCTCGTCAACGTCTCCCTCGGCCACCAGCACCCGAAGGTCATCGCCGCGATCAAGGACCAGGCCGACCGGCTGACGACGATCGGGCCGATGATGGCGAACGAGAAGCGCTCGGAGCTGGCGCGCCTCCTCGCCGAGGTCACCCCCGGCGACCTGACGATGTCGTTCTTCACGAACGGCGGCGCCGAGGCCAACGAGAACGCGATCAAGCTCGCGCGCTGGAAGACGGGCCGGCAGAAGATCGTCGCGCGCTACCGCTCGTACCACGGCGCGACCGCGGGCTCGATCTCGCTCACCGGCGACCCGCGCCGCTGGCCCGCCGAGCCGGGGATCCCCGGCGTCGTGCGGATCCTCGACCCATACACGTACCGCTGCCCTGCGGGCCATCCTGATCCGTGCCCCGTCTGCACGGGAGAGCCGCACCTGGAGGAAATCCTCCAGTACGAAGGCGCGGACACGGTCGCCGCCGTGATCCTCGAGACGATCACCGGCACGAACGGCGTCATCGTCCCGCCCGACGGCTATCTCCAGTCGGTGCGCGAGGTGTGCGACCGGCACGGGATCCTGCTGATCCTGGATGAGGTGATGGCCGGGTTCGGGCGCACCGGCAAGTGGTTCGCCTGCGAGCACTGGGACGTGGTGCCCGACATCCTCACCGTGGCGAAGGGGATCAACTCGGGCTACGTGCCGCTCGGCGCGATGGTCATCTCGGAGGAGCTGGCCGGCTGGGTGCGAGACAAGTACTTCGCGGGGGGGCTCACATACAGCGGCCATCCGCTCGCGTGCGCGGCAGGCGTGGCGTCGATCGAGGCCTTCCGTGAGGAGGCCATCGTCGAGAACTCGGCGGAGCTGGGCGAGGTTCTCGGCGAGCGTCTGCGTGGCCTGGCCGAAAAGCACGAGTCGATCGGCGAGGTGCGCGGTCTCGGCCTCTTCCACGGCGTCGAGCTCGTCAAGAATCGCGACACGCGCGAACCGCTTGTCCCATTCAATGCATCAGGCGAGGCGTTCGCGCCGATGGCGAAGATCGGCCAGGCGGCCCTCGAGCGCGGCCTCTACCTGATGACGCACTGGAACGTGATCATCGTGGCGCCACCGCTGACGATCACGCGCGAGGAGCTGGACGAAGGGCTCGAGATCCTGGACGATGTTCTGCCGTAAGCAGGTGCCGCCGAACTAAGCCGGCGCCGCGCCGGGACGACCTAGCTCGCGCCGTAGCCTCACGAACAGCGCCTCGAGCATGAGCCCGGCCTGGAGCTGGTATTCCTCGAACAGGCGCCACGTTCCGCGAACCGCTTCCGCCGCCGCCTCCGCGCCCGGGACTCGGTCGCGCACCCCGTCCTCGAGCAGCTGATCCATCCGGTCGACGTGAACCGCCGCCGTTTGGGCGCCGAGCCCGACGACGACGAGATCCCGGTACCAGGCGGCGAGCTCGTCCAGGCACAGCAGTAGCTCCTCGCGCTCCGCGCCGCGGCCGGCTCGACGCATCCGCTGCTCGGCCTCCTTTGCGGGCAGGTCGAGGTGCTCGTTCTCCTCGAGCGCCGCGGTCTTGGCCTCTCCCGCCCGGTCGGCGGCGATGCCCATCAGCACGCCGGCGGCTGCGGAAGGGTCGAACTCCGGGTCGTCGTAGACCGAGCGGGCGACCTCGAGCAGGGCCTCACGCCGCTTCGCCGCCTGCGGGTCGAGCATGCGGTCGACGCGGTCGAGCCGCCCACCGGCGACGCGGGCCAACGCGGTTTGTTCCCGGTCGGAGAGGCCGGGAGCGCGCAGGGCGACCTCGGCCAGGATCGTCTTCTCACTCAGCCGCCGGAACGGGACGAGCTGGCAACGCGAGCGAATCGTCTCCGCCAGCGGGCCGAGATCGTCGGCGACGAGCACGATCACGGCGTACGAAGGGGGCTCCTCGAGGTCCTTGAGGAGCGCGTCGGCTGCCTCGTCGTTCAGCGAGTGCGCTCCGAAGATCAGATAGACGCGACGGTCGGCTTCAAAGGGCCGCATGTGCAGGTCGTGGCGCAGCTCGCGAACCGCATCGATGCGGATCTGGTCGCCGAGCGGCTCGAGGATGTAGAGGTCTGGATGGGCACGCCGCTCGACGCGGCCCTCGTCGCCCAGCAGCTCCCCAGCGAACCCCAGGGCTGCGCGCCGCTTCCCCACCCCCGGCGGCCCGTGGAAGAGGTACGCGTGCGCCGGCCCTTCGCTGAGCGCGGCGGTCAGCAGACGGGTTGCGTCCGCCTGCTCAGGAAAGGTCCTGAATCCGATCTCGCACCTCCTTCGCGATCTCCTCGGGGGGCCGCGAGCCGTCGAGCGCGACCAGGCGTGCCGGGAAGATCGCCGCCAGCTCGCGGTACGCGGTTTCGACCGCCCGTTGGAACTCGCCACCCTCACGCTCGATGCGGTCCGAAGCCTCACCGCGCAGCGCAGCCTCGTCGGCCTCGAGCGTGAGCAGGAAGGTCAGGTCGGGAAGGATTCCGCGGATGGCGCTGAGGTTCAGCGCAAGCACCTGATCGACCCCGAGCCCCCGGGCGATGCCCTGGTACGCGAGCGACGAGTCCAGGTAGCGATCGCAGACGACGTCGGCGCCGCGCTCGAGGGCCGGCGCGATAACCTTCGAGACGAGCTCGGCCCGCGCCGCAGCGAAGAGCGCAGCTTCCGCCCAGGGCGAGACCTCGCCTCCTTGCAGCAGCAAGTCCCGGACGCGCTCCCCGAGCTCCGTCCCGCCGGGCTCACGCGTCGCGACCACGTCGCGACCAGCCTCCTCGAGGTGGGACCGCAGCATCTCGACCTGGGTCGTCTTCCCTGATCCGTCGAGCCCCTCGAACGTCACGAACACGGATCCTTAGGATACGAGGCCATGAGAGCGTTGGTGACCGGAGGAGCCGGGTTCATCGGGTCACACGTCGCAGAGGGCCTGCTGGCGCGCGGCGACGAGGTGACCATCCTCGACGACCTCTCGAACGGCAAGCGCGAGAACGTGCCCGGAGGCGCGCGGCTCGTGGAAGGGGACATCCGGAATCCGTCCGCGGCGTTTGGTGAGGCGAGGCCCGAGGCCGTGTTCCATCTCGCGGCGCAGGCCGACGTGCGCGTCTCGGTTGCCAGGCCCGATCACGACGCCGAGATCAACGTCATCGGCACCGTGCGCGTCCTCGAAGCCGCCCGCGAGCACGGCGCGCAAGTCGTGTTCAGCTCGACCGGGGGTGCGATGTACGGCGAGTGCGAGCGGCCGGCGTCGGAGGACAAGCCGCCGGAGCCACTGGCCCCGTACGGCACGTCCAAACTGGCCGGCGAGCAGTACCTGGCGACGTACAACCGGCTCTACGGGACGCGGCATGTTTCGCTCCGGTACGGCAACGTCTACGGGCAGCGGCAGGATCCGCACGGGGAAGCGGGAGTCGTCGCGATCTTCTTCAAGCGGCTGCGCGAGGGCGAGACCCCGCTGGTGTTCGGTGACGGCAAGCAGACGCGGGATTACGTGTACGTGGGCGACGTCGCGCGCGCGACTCTCGCCGCACAGTCACTCGACGGCGGCGTCTACAACGTCGGCACAGGCCGGGAGACCTCCGTGGTCGAGCTGCTCGACGTGTGCCTGGGCGTCGCGGGGAAAGACGTCGAGCCCGAGTTCGCGCCGGCGCGGCCGGGGGAGCTACAACGGAGCGTGCTCGATCCGAGTCGCGCGGTGGACGAGCTCGGCTGGCGGCCCGAGCGCTCGCTCGAGGAGGGCCTGCGCGAGACCTGGGAGTGGTTCTCGGTCTAGAAGGGTTTAGCGGTGCCGAGGCGAATTCGCCCGGCCCGTGGAACTTTCCGCCCCAATCCCCGCCCTTGCAGCCGGCCGCTGGCGCACGGCGACGATCGTGGCGAGCGGCGTCGCGATCCTCGAGCTGGTGCTCGTCGTCATCCTGTTGACGGCGATGATCGGCAAGGGCGTCTCCGCACAGGCGAAGCAGGCTGCGATCACACACGCGACCGGCATCCCGAACAGGGCGGTCAAGCTGGAGCCCAAGAGCGCAACGCTCGCGCGCGGCGAGACCTCGGTGATCGTCCTCAACGGGAACGGCACCGGCGGCGCGGCTGCCG
>JACCXX010000175.1 GCA_013696805.1 Actinomycetota bacterium | reverse complement strand
CGGTCGAGAAGAGCGGCTGATCGGCGTCACGCTCGGTCTTGGCGTTCCCCGGAGGGAACTTCCCGAGGCTGGCGGTCATCGCGCCGGCCATCATCCCGCCGCGGTAGAAGCCGCGGCCGAAGGCCTGGCGCATGTTCCGCACCTGCTGGAGGTCCTTCCAGATGAAGCTCTCCCGAACGGCCTCGTCGTAGGCCTGGAGACCGCCCGGCGCCCAGGGCGTCCGCCCCGGCTGTAGAGCGCCGAATGCCGCCTCGGCGGCCAGCCGGCCGGACTCGACCGCGTAGTGGATGCCCTTCAACGCCGGCACGTTGACGAGCCCGGCGCCGTCTCCGCAGAAGAGCAGTCCCGGGGCATGGAGCTGCCTCGGCATCGCGACGAAGCCCCCCTCCGGGATCGTCTTGGCGCCCCACCCGACCCGCTCGCCGCCCTCGAGGATCCGTCGCACGAGCTTGTGCGTCTTCAGTTCCTGAAGCAGGTCGTGGACGGAGAGCTCGGCGTCGCGGTGGTCGAGCCCGACGACCATGCCGAGCGTGACCATTTCGTCGCCCATTGGATAGATGAACGAGCCGCCGAACTCCCGGTACTTCGCCCCGGCCCGAAGCGGCCAGCCCATCGTGTGGATCACCCGCCGGAGCGGCCTGGCAACCTTCCAGACCTCCTTGACGCCGAGCGCCCAGACCTGGGGGTTGCCGCTCTGCAGGTCGAAGCGGTCGAGCGCGACTCCGGTGAGATGGCCCTGCGTTCCCTCGCAGAGGATGGTCACGCGAGCAGTGATGTCGGATCCCGGCTCGAAGTTGGGGAGCGGCCGGCCGTCTCGGTCACGGCCCTTGTCGCCAGTTCGCACACCGCGGACACGTCCATCCGCGAGCAGGAGCTTCTCGGCCGCGGTCTCGGGGAGAACCGTTGCGCCGGCTTCCTCGGCCCGCTCGGCCAGCCAGCGCGTGAGTTGCGCGATCGAGGCGACGTAGTTTCCGTGGTTCCTCATCGTCGGCGGAGCCGGAATGCGAATCGCCGTCGAGCGCCGCAACAGGTAGACCGATTCGGCTTCCACCTCGCCGTAGAACGGCATGTCCTGCGTGGCCACGGTGCCCCGAAAGAGCCGCCGCAGGCCACGCGGGTTGACGACCGCCCCGGACACCTCGTGCGATCCGGGCTGCTTGCCCTTCTCCAGCACGGCAACCGGCACGTCACCCAGGGCCGCGGCCAGCTCTGGCTGCTCTTCGAGGAGCTGGCCGAGCCGGATCGCGCAGGCCAGGCCGGCAGGCCCGGCGCCGACGATCAGGACACCGACGTCGATCCGCTCGTCCGGTGGGTCTGTCGGCTCAGCGATGAACTCCGCCGCGCTGAATGGCGGCGGGTGCTCCGAAGGCCTGACGCTCACTTGCGCTGCTCGACGAGCTGGGTCAGCTTGGGGACGATCTCGTTCAGGTCGCCGACGACGCCCAGATCCGCGTACTCGAAGATTGGTGCGTTTGGATCCTTGTTGATCGCGATCACGACGCCGGATCCCTGCATGCCGACCTTGTGCTGGATCGCCCCGGAGATGCCGCAAGCGATGTAGAGCTTGGGCGAGACCGTCTTGCCGGTCTGGCCGACCTGGGTCGCATAGGGGTACCAACCCGCGTCGACCACCGCGCGCGTGGCCGCGACGGCCCCGCCGAGTGCCTTGGCGAGGGCTTCGACGAGCGAGAAGTTCTCGGGGCTGCCGAGCCCGCGCCCACCGGCGACGATCACATCCGCATCCTCGATCGACGGCCCCTCGCTCTCGGCGTGCGCCTGCTCGAGCATGGTCGCCTGCGTCGAGAAGTCCACGAACTGCGGAGAGAGGTCGATGACCTCGGCCTCCCCACCCGTCTCGACCGGGTCGAACGTGCCGGGCCTGAACATGGCGAGGCGTGTTTCGCCCGTCCAGCCCACGTCGACGTAGACCGTGTCCTCGAGCGCGGGCCGCTTGCCGACCAGGTTCCCGTTGTCGGATGCGAGGTCGACGAGGTCCCAGTTGAGACCGGCATCGAGCCGCGCGGCGAGACCCGCGGCCACGTCGGCCGAGAGCACCGAGACGGCGAACAGGATCGTGTCGACGTCCTGCTCGTGAACCAGCTGGGCCAAGGCGTCGACCCGCGGCTGCGGGAGCGGCGCCTCGAGGGCGGGGTCGTCCGCCACGAAGACCTTCGCTGCCCCGAACCGTCCCGCCCGTGCCGCCAGGTCTTTGACCCCGGACCCGAGCACGACCCCTGCGACCTCGTCACCGAGCTGAGCAGCCTTGGCCAGGACGCCGAGCGCCCCCTTCTGTAGCTCACCTTCGTGGTGCTCGAGGAAGACCGCGATCACAGCAGCTTCCGCTCGGCGAGGAAATCGGCGATCTTCTCGGCGGCGCTGCCGTCGTCCTCGATCTTCAGCGCGTCGCCGCGGGCCGGCGGATCGTTCAGCGCCAGGACCGAGGTGCGCGAACCAGCCTCGCCGAGGTTGCCCGCTTCCAGGCCGAGGTCGCCCACCGAAAGGGTCTCCTGCGGCTTCTTCTTCGCGCCCATGATCCCCTTGAGTGATGGGTAGCGCGGCTCGTTGATCGCATCCGAGACGGCGACCACCGCCGGCAGCGGAGCCTCGATCACGTCGTAGCCGAACTCCGTCTGGCGCTTGCCCTTGAGCTTCCCGCCGGCGATCTCGAGCTCGGCGACCTGCGAGATGATCGGCCGGCGAAGGCGATCGGCCACAGCGGCGCCGAGGACGGCTCCGTCGGAGTCGCCCCCCTGCTGACCGAAGACGACGAGATCGGCGCCCTCGCGCTCGAGCACGGCCGCCAGCACGCGGGAGGTGGCCACAAGATCCGAGCCCGCCACCTGCTCGTCGCTGACGAGAATAGCGCGGTCGGCGCCCATCGCCAACGCCTTGCGCAGCGAGTCGAGGGCCCGTTCGGGCCCCATCGAGACCAGGACGACCTCTCCGTCCCCGTCTCGCTCCTTGATTCGCAAGGCCTCCTCGACAGCCTGGGTGTCGAATGGGTTCAGAGCACCCTCACCCGAGCGATCGAGCCGCTTCGTCCCGGGGTCGATCCGCTTCGTGACAGTGGCATCGGGCACGTGTTTCACACAGACGGCGATCTTCATCGGAGAAGGACTCTAACTTCACGATGGCGAAACCCGACCGACGGAATCGTCTGCTAGCCTCCTGCCCTTCGAGCGGCCCGGCCCCCATGGCTCATTTCCGGACGACAGCCCGAGGTTTTCTCTTGCTCGCCCTTTTCGGCCTCCTGGCGGGGACCGCGGCGGCCAAGTCTGCCGACCCCATTCCCTGGCGGGCGGCGAAGATGGCAAAGCCGAAGAACTCGGGCAAGCAGATGGTCTTCCCCGTGCTCGGCCGCACGCAGCTGACGAACAGCTTCGGCGACCCGCGCGGGCAGGGCGCGCACCAGGGTGAGGACATCATGGCGCCGCGCAAAGCGCCCGCGATCGCCACCGAGGCGGGCCGCGTCCGCTTCTACACGGGCTCTGGCCGCGCCGGCTGCATGCTCTACCTGTACGGAGACAGCGGCACCAAGTACCTCTACATCCACCTGAACAACGACCTCACGATGGAGAACGACAACCGTGGGGACTGCGTCCAGGGTGTCGCGTTCGCCAAAGGCTTGAAGGACGGCCAGCGAGTGCTCGCGGGTCAACCGGTCGGATTCGTCGGCGACTCGGGCGACGCGGACGGGATCAGCCCGCACCTCCATTTCGAGATGCATCCGGGCGGAGGCGCGGCCATCGCTCCGTATCCGCACCTGAGGGCTGCAAAGCGGCTCCTCTTTTACGCCTCCCGCGGAACGATCTTCACCCTTGCGATGACGGGCAAGGTCGTGTCCGCCGGCGACGAGCAACTGAGGGTGAACGTGGCGACTCTGCGCGGCTCGCCAATGGGCATCACGCTGCGAAACCTCGGACGCGGGCTGACGATCACGGTGCCTGTCGGCGCCCTGGTCGAGCGTGCGCGCCAGGGCGGCGCGGTGGTTCCCGTGAGCCTCGCGAACGCCAAGCCGGGCGAATCGGTCGCGCTCTGGACCGAAGCCACGCTCGCGACCTCAGATGCGCAGGCCGGCAAAGCCGGCGCGCTCATCGCGGAGCGCGTCCTGCTGCCCCCCGCTTAGTACGAGCGCGAACCACCCCACCCAGCGTCGGCTCCTGAGACCCACGAAGCAAGCCGCCGCCAGCAAGGAGGGGGCCCACGGGGAACCAGGGGTTCCCCCGTGACTTAGCGGCCGGTGAAGCGCGGCTCGCGCTTTGCCACGAACGCCGTCATGCCCTCGGTGGCGTCTTCGCTCGAGAAGAGCTCGCCGAAGTAGTCCGCCTCGCGGTCGAGGTTGTCGCCGTGGTCCCCGGCGAGGGCGCGGTTGACCGCCTCCTTGGCAGCCGCGAGGGCAAGCGGGGCCTTCGCCGCCAGCCCGCGGGCAACCTCGAGCGTCTTCGGCATCAATTCGCCCGGCTCGTAGACCGCGTTCACGAGCCCGATCCGCAGGGCTTCGTCAGCGTCGATCACGCGGCCGGTCAGGACGAGCTCCTTGGCGAGCCCGAGGCCGACCACACGTGCCAGCCGCTGCGTGCCGCCCCATCCCGGGATGATCCCGAGATTGACCTCCGGCTGGCCGAGCTTCGCGTTCGAGGACGCATACCGGAAGTCGCAGGCGAGCGCGAGCTCGCAGCCTCCGCCGAGCGCGAAGCCGTTGATAGCGGCGATCGTCGGCTTGGGCATCGTCTCGAGCAGGTGGCCGACCTCGTGGCCGAGCTCGCCCCACTTCTTCGCTCCGTCGACGTCCAGGCCGCTCATGTACTTGATGTCGGCCCCGGCCGCGAAGGCGCGGTCCCCCGCCCCGGTCAGGATGACGACCCGCGCCTCCGACTCCTCGGCGAGCTGCCGGAGGTGATCGCGCAGGTCGCTCAGAGTCGCGACATCGAAGGCGTTCAGTGCATCGGGACGGTTGACAGTGAGGACGGCGACGCCGTCCTCCCGCGACAGATCGACGCTCAACCGGTGACCTTCTCTTTGAGGAAGTCGACAATCTCGCCCGTGTGCGACCCCGGAGTAAAGACCTGGGCCACGCCAAGCCGGATCAGCTCCTCGGAATCTTCGTTCGGAATGGTGCCGCCGACGACGACGAGCACGTCCTCCGCCCCGTTCTCCTTCAGTCCGTCGAGGATGCGGGGGACGAGCGTCATGTGCGCCCCGGAGAGGATCGAGATGCCGACGGCGTCTGCGTCCTCCTGAACGGCGGTCTCAACGATCTGCTCCGGCGTCTGATGGAGGCCGGTGTAGATCACTTCCATCCCGGCATCGCGGAGCGCGCGCGCGATGATCTTGGCACCCCGGTCGTGACCGTCGAGACCGGGCTTTGCGATCACGACTCGAATCTTCCCTGCCACGGCGCGGAGTATAGGAACCTTCTTTGGAGGGAAGATCTCAGGCAGAGTGAACGTCTGGTGATCAGGACGATGTGCGTATGAAGCTGACCGTGGTCGGGTGCTCCCCGGCCTGGCCGAATCCCGGCGGGGCGCAGTCTGGGTACCTCCTCGAGGGGCCCGGGCGGCTCCTGCTCGACTGCGGACCCGGTGTGCTCGCCCGTCTGCGCGAGAGCTACAGCTCGAACGGCTGGCCTGAGGTCGACGCCATCGCCATCACGCACTTCCACCTCGATCATTGGGGCGATCTCGTCCCGTGGGTCTGGGGATGGATGTGGGGTCTCGGGCGAGATCACAAGCGCCCCGAGCTCTGGCTGCCGCCCGGAGGACGCAAAGAGCTCGCTGCGTTCGGAAACCGGTTTGGGACCTCGGACATGTTCGCCCGCGCCTTCGAGCCGATGGAGTATGTCGAGGGTGAGTCCTTCGAGGCCGCGGGGCTCCAGCTCACGGCGATGCGGCTGCCCCACTACACGGTTCAGACCTATGGGTTCCGTGTCACGAACGAGAAGCGGACGCTCGCCTATTCAGGCGACTCGGGCCCAAGCGAGAAGCTGGCCGAGCTCGCCGACGACGTCGATCTCTTCCTGTGCGAAGCGACGCTGAAAGACGGCGAGTCTGACGGCCAGCCCCGGGGCCATCTCTCCGCGGACGAGGCGGTGTCGGCGTTCGAGGCGTCAGGCGCCAAAAGGCTCGTTCTCACGCACCGCCCGCACGAGCTCGACCTGGTCGGCGGGCTGGAGCAGGCCACCGACGGCCTCGAGCTCGACGTTTAAACGCCCCCGTCCAGAGACCGCATCCGTTCGTAGTCGCGAACCGCGCGGCGGTTCTCGCGCCAGCTGCGGATGCCCACGCCGATCGGTACGAGAACGACGGCGCCGAGGAGCGCGATGGGCACGATGATCCAGGCCGCGCCGAGCGGCGACTCCAGACCCTCCGTGTTCTGCGGGGCGAGGTTCGTGCCGCCGAGGGCCCCGCCTCCGCCACCGTCGCCTGCCGGCGCAGAAACCACACCGCTCGGCGTCCATCCGTTTACGAGCCAGCGGCGCTCGACTCCCGAGCCACGAGCGGTCAAGTCCATGTTGAAGGTCATCGGATTGATCTTCGAGGCGGTCGGTGGGATGAGCAGCAGCTTCAGCCCGAGCTCATTGCGGAACGAGTAGTCGACGCGAACGCGGGCCTCGGCGGCCGGATAGGGGACGACCGGAATCGCATCGCCCTTGGCCCACTCGGCCTGCGAGATCCCTCCGCGCAGGACGGGGGCGACGAGGGCGTACGAATCGCCGACGTGGCGGCGCGCGACCGCGGTGTTCACGAACTTCATCGCCGTCTTGATCGCGAGCACGCGGTCGGCCTGCGTCAGCCGCACCGGGGTCGGTTCCCGGTACACCTGAACCGGGCCCTCCTGGAACATCGGCTCCTCTTGGGGCGCCGTGTTTCGGAAAACGATCCCGATCGTGATCGCGCTTGCGAGGACGAGCAGTGTCCCGCCGATCCGAAGCGTTCGGCGCCGCCGGCGCGGTGAGGAAAACAAACCCCTCAAGGGGCCAAGGATAGTCACGGTGCTACCTGGTGAAAGTTGGGGCGGGCGGCCTGCAATGCCCGCGGAGGCTCAGCGGGTGAAGCTCTCGGGGACTGCGGGCGGCGCGTACGGAGCCCAGTAGTCGACGAGCCACTTCCCACTCGTTCCCTTGCCGAACTTCTTGACCGTCACGAAAAACGTCTGCGACTTCTCGCCCGAGCCCTTCTTAGGCAGAAGCGAGACGGCAAAGGAAGCCTCGGTGGGGTACGACCAGTCGAGCCGCACCGGGGCGCGCTCGACCGCATCCATCGGGTAAGGCACGACCGGGATCTCACCCTTCAGCCATTGCTGGTAGGTCACGCCCTGCTTCAAGCTCGGGCCCGTGATCTTCCAGCCCAGCGCGAGGTTCTTTCGGGCGACCGCGGTGTCGATGAATGTCGCCACCGCCTTTCGCGCTTCGGGGGACGGGGGCACCGTTTGGGGCGCGCTGATCACCCGCGCCTTGCCCCCGCTGTCCGGTGACGAATCGTCCTTCTTCGGTGAGTTCAGCACCTGGAGGAACGTAATCACGCCGAGCGCGAGCACGGCACCGGCAGCCCAGGGGAGCGCCCGCTGGAACTTTTTCGATGCGAGGAGGGATTGGAGCCGATTCACCGCGCCAACAAGGTTAGACGTCGAACATTAAGTTGGGGTTAGAGGTTCGAGTTCGTTCAGAAAACGGGCGTTTCTCTCCAAACGCTAGGAATTGCACGCCCAAGCCAGACTGAAGTCTGGCACGGGATTGAGATTCGTCTGGGGCTTCTCTGCTAGAAGACCGGCGTTTCTCGCCAGACGCCCCAGACGGCCCGCAGCGAGTCGCACATCTCCCCCATCGTCACGTACTCGCGCGAGGCCTCGACGATCGGCGGCATCAGGTTCCGGTCCTCGACCGAGGCCGCCTCCTGCAGCTGCGCGAGCGCCTTCTCGACAGCGGCGGAGTCGCGCCGCGCCCGCACGGCTTGCACCCGCGCGATCTGCTCTCCCTCCAGCGCCGGATCGACGCGCAGGAGCTCGATCGGAGGCTCTTCGTCGGCCTGGTAGCGGTTGACGCCGACGATGATTCGCTGCTTCGCCTCTACCTCGGACTGGTAGCGGAACGACGCGTCGGCGATCTCTCGCTGGAAGAAGTTCTCCTTGATCGCCGGGATCACGCCGCCCAGCTTGTCGATCCGCTCGAAGTACTCGTACGCCTCCTTCTCGAGACGGTTCGTCAGGTCCTCGACGTACCAGGAGCCGCCCAGCGGATCGATGGTGTTGACGACGCCGGTCTCGTGCGCGATCACCTGCTGCGTGCGGAGCGCGATGCGCACCGCGTGCTCGGTCGGGAGCGCGAGCGCCTCGTCGAACGAGTTCGTGTGCAGCGACTGGGTGCCCCCGAGCACCGCCGACATCGCCTCGAGCGCCGTGCGGACGATGTTCACCTCCGGCTGCTGAGCGGTCAGCGAAACGCCTGCAGTTTGCGTGTGGAAGCGCATGAGCCAGGAGCGCGGGTTGCGCGCGCCGTACCGGTCGCGCAGCTCGCGAGCCCAGATTCGGCGGGCCGCTCTGTACTTGGCGATCTCCTCGAAGAAGTCGAGGTGCGCGTTGAAGAAGAACGAGAGGCGCGGGGCGAAGTCGTCGACGTCCAGCCCGCGCTCGACGGCCGCCTCGACGTATGCGAACCCGTTCGCGAGAGTGAATGCGAGCTCCTGCGGCGCGTTCGAGCCTGCCTCGCGAATGTGGTATCCGGAGATCGATACCGGGTGCCAGCGCGGCATCTCCTCGGCGCAGAACTCGATCATGTCTACGACGAGCCGCATCGAGGGCTCGGGCGGGAAGATCCACTCCTTCTGCGCGATGTACTCCTTGAGGATGTCGGTCTGGATCGTGCCGCGGAGCTCGGCGCGTGGGACGCCCTGCTGCTCGGCGACGCAGACGTAAAAGGCGAGCGCCATCGCAGCCGTCGAATTGATCGTCATCGACGTCGAGACCTCGCCGAGCGGGATCCCGGAGAAGAGCGTCTCCATGTCGTCAAGCGAGTCGACGGCGACGCCCTCACGGCCGACCTCGCCGAGCGAGCGCTCGTGGTCGGAGTCGTACCCCATCAACGAGGGCATGTCGAACGCGGTCGAGAGCCCCGTCTGGCCGTGCTCGAGGAGGTACCGGAAGCGCTCGTTCGTCTCGGCCGCTGTGCCGAAGCCTGCGAACTGGCGCATCGTCCACAGCTTCCCTCGGTACATCGAGGGATAGACCCCGCGCGTGAAGGGATAGACGCCCGGGTAGCCAAGGGCGCTCTCGTAGTCGAGCTCGACGTTCTCCGGGCTGTAGAGCGGGTCGTTCGGGAGGCCCGAGATGGTCGAATTGAGCTCGCCTCCGCGCTCGGGGCTCGCGTCGTAGAGCTCTCGCCGCCAGTCGTCCATGCCCGTCAAGCCGCGCCTATCCTCGGTCAGAGCCATGTGGCGCATTCTCCGGCGCGGCCGGCTCGTAGCTTCTTCCGCCAGATGCCTAGAGCGCGGCCTCGATCGCGAAGACGACCGCGATTGCCAGCAGAGCGATGCCGATCGCGCGGCGAAGGCCGTGCTCGCTGAAGCGGCCGGTTGCTCGAGCGCCGAGCCACGCGCCCGGCAGCGCCCCGGCGAGACCAGCTACGAGAAGATCCCACTCGACCTCGAGCCGCAGCGCGTGAGCCGCGAAGCCGGCGAGGCCGAGCAGGAACCCGACGACCAGATTGGTTCCTACAGCGCGGTGCGCGGTCAGCCCGATTGCTCGAAGGAGCGCCGGCATGCGGAGAGTGCCGAGGATGACTCCGACTGCGCCGCCGACGAGACCGATCACGAAGCCGAAGACCGCTGCCGGCCCGACCCGGGGCTCGGTACGTTCGCGAGGGCGCACCGGCGAGAAGAGCAGGTCGAGCCCGTTCCAGGCCAGGACGGCGGCGATGCCGGCGAAGAGCAGGCTCGTCGGGACGACGTGTCCGTACAGCCCGCCGACGACGGCGCCCGCCACCGAAGGCGGCGCCATCCACGCGACGATCCGCCAGTCGACCCGTCCGGCGCGCGCGTGCGCGTATCCACCCGAGGCGGCGGACGCTGCGCTGATCGCGATGTTCGTCCCGGCGGCTGCGCTGGCGTCTCCCGCGAGGAGAACGATCGCCGGGAGCCGAAGCGTCCCGAGCACGAGCCCCACCGCCGCGCCGAGGTAGCCCGCGGCGAACGACGCCGCGAAGGCTAGGAGGAGGTGCCAGGCTTCCAGAGGGGCTCCTCGCCCGCACTGGCCGTGCGCGCGAGGATGAAGAGGAGATCCGAGAGGCGGTTCAGGTAGACGAGGGCAGTCGGGTTCAGGTCGACCGCCTCGGCGGCCTCCAAGGCATCACGCTCCGCGCGACGGCAGACGGCTCGGGCGACGTGCAACCGCGCTGCGAGCTCGCTGCCCCCCGGCAGGACGAAGCTCTTCAGCTCCGGCAGCTCGGCGTTGAAGCGGTCGCAATCCCGTTCCAGGGCGTCGATCTGGGCCCCGGAGATCCGCAGCCGGTCGGCGACCCCGAACGGCACCGAGAAATCGGCGCCGAGATCGAAGAGTTCGTTCTGCACACGCGCGAGAACTTCGTTCAACTCCGCCGGCGCGTCCGCAGCCAAGGCCAGTCCGATGTGCGAGTTCAGCTCGTCCACGGTGCCGAACGCCGCGATCCTGCAGTCGAGCTTCGGCACGCGCGA
>JACCXX010000173.1 GCA_013696805.1 Actinomycetota bacterium | reverse complement strand
GGTACCGCTCGAGCTTCTCGCGCTCCGCCTCCACGATCTCCGCCGGCGCCCTCTGGACGAACCGTTCGTCGGCCAGCTTGTCCTCGCCACGCGCGATCTCCTTCTCGAGGCGCTCGATCTCCGCCTGGGCGTCGCCGCCTGCCTGCACGCGCTCGGGTCTCACAACAGCCTCGAAGATGCGGAGCTCGTCGCCCTCGAGCGGTGTGCGCACGCCGCTGCGACGGAAGATCGACGCCGCTTCCTGGAGGCGCTCGAGCGCGGCCGCGTCGCCGGGGAAGCGTTCGTCCGGCCCGGGCCAAGGGGCGACGATCAGGCGCGTCTCCCGATGCGGCAGGTTCGACCAGATCTCCTCGGTCACGTGTGGCATCACGGGATGTAGGAGCTTTAGCAACCGCTCGAGGGCGGCGAAGGCGGTCGCGCGAACCTGGGGCTCGGTCAGGCGGGGCTTGATCGCCTCGAGGTACCAGTCGCAGAAGTCGTCGAACGTGAGGTGATAGAGGCGGTCGACGGCGTGCGCGAAGTCGAACGTCTCGAAATCGTGCTCCACCTCGCCGCGCGTCTGGTCGAGGCGCGCGACGATCCAGCGCTCCTCCAGCGCTTCCGGTGCTTCGCTCCCTTCCGGCGCGCCGGAGCCCAGCACCAGGCGGCTTGCGTTCCAGAGCTTGTTGGCGAGCCTGCGGCCCTCTTCCACGGCGCCGTACGAGAAGCGCACGTCCTGAGTGGACGAGAGCTTCAGCAACCCGTAGCGGGTCGCATCGGCGCCGTGCTGGTCGATGAGGTCAAGCGGGTCGATGCCGGTGCCAAGGCTCTTCGACATGCGCCGCCCGTCGGGCGCCAGCACGGTCGTATGGATGATCACGTGGCGGAAGGGGACCTCTTCCATCAGCTCGAGCCCCGAGAAGATCATCCGGTTCTCCCAGAGGCGGATGATCTCACGGGCCGTCGTGTTCAGCGTGCCGGGGTACCACGCGCGCAACTCGGGCGTCTCTTCCGGCCAACCGAGGATCGCGAACGGCCACAGGGCCGAGGAGAACCAGGTGTCGAGCACGTCCTCGCTGCGAGTGAGCTCGTGCGAGCCGCACGTGGCGCAGCTTTCGGGCTCCGTCTCCTCGACCGTCTCGTGACTGTCCGGGCACTCCCAGACCGGAAGCTGGTGCCCCCACCAGATCTGGCGTGAGATGTTCCAGTCGGGGGCGTTCGCGAGCGAGTCGATCGCAAACCGATGCTGGGACTCGGGGTAGTAGCGAACGCGGCCCGACTGCAGAGCCTCGAGCGCCGGCTTCTTCAGCTCGCACATGCGGCACCACCACTGGAGTGAGATCAGCGGCTCGATGCGGGTCTTGCAGCGCTCGCAGAGTGCGACCGCGTGCCTGAAGGACTCGCGCCGCTCCAGGAGCTCCCGCTCGCGGAGCCACTCGACGATGCGGGCGTCGGCCTCTTCCTGGGTCAGCCCGGCCAGCTCGCCCGCCTCGTCGTTCATGCGGCCGTCGGGCCCGATCACCATCGGCTCCGGCAGCCCGTGGTCGCGCCCGATCTCGAAGTCGAGCGCGTCGTGCGCCGGCGTCACTTTCAGCGCGCCCGTCCCGAATGCCGGGTCGACGCGCTCGTCCACAATCACGGGCACCGCGCGCTCGACGAACGGCACGAGCACCTCTCGTCCGACCGCATGCCGCCAACGATCGTCCCCTGGGTTCACAGCCACAGCGACGTCGCCGAGGATCGTGGCGGGTCGGGCTGTTGCAATCGTCACGCCGCCCGCGGAGCCGTCGGCGAACGGGTAGAGGGCGTAGGTCAGGGCGTCATCCAGGTCCTCGTGGACGAGCTCGAGGTCGGAGAGCGACGTCTCGTGGAATGGGCACCAGTTGATGATCCGATTCGCCCGGTAGATCCAGCCGCGGCGGTAGAGGTGGACGAAGAAGCGCATCACCGCGCGCACGTACTCGTCGTCCATCGTGAAGCGCTCGCGGCGGTAGTCCATCGAGGCGCCCATGCGCCTGAACTGCCCCATGATCGTGCGGCCGTACTGGTGCAGCCAGTCCCAGACGAGCTCCACGAACGCTTCCCGGCCGAGCTCCTGCCGGGTCTGACCCTCGGTCGCGAGGTGTTTCTCGACCGCATTCTGCGTCGAGATGCCCGCGTGGTCGTATCCAGTCAAGAAGGCGGTTTCGAAGCCGCGCATCCGGTGCCAGCGGACGAGCACGTCGGCCAGCGAGATCTGTAGGGCATGACCCGAGTGGAGCGCGCCGGTCACGTTCGGAGGCGGGTGGGCGACGACGAAAGGCTCGCCGCCGCTACCGGGCTCGGCGCTGTAGAGGCCTTCCTCCTCCCAGGTGCGCTGCCAGCGCTCCTCGACCCCCTGCGGGTTGTAGAGCGACTCCATCAGCCCATGGTAAGCGCGCGGCGTTCGGCCGTTCCCCCTATCGTCACCGGGAGCGCGTGAGTGAGTTCTTCCATGCAGTAGGCGTCTTCTTCGACCACCTGGCGGCGGTGCACTGGGGCGCGCTGGGCATCGCCGTCGTCCTGCACGTCCTCAAGATCACCGCCCGCACGTTCGCCTGGCGGAACATCCTCCGCGCCGCGTTTCCCAACGCGCGGGTCAAGCACCGAGTCGTCTTCGGAGCCTACGTCTCGGGGGTGGGGGTGAACTCGGTCGCCCCCGCCCGGGGCGGCGACGTGCTCAAGCTCTACCTCGCCAAGCGCGGGATCGAAGGGAGCAACTACGCGACGCTGGCATCGACCCTCCTGGTCGAGACGCTGTTCGACATCTTCGTCGCCTCGGCGCTACTGATCTGGGCCCTGCAGCTCGGGGTGCTGCCCTCGCTGGACGTTCTGCCTCGCATCCCGGACGTGGACTGGGCGTGGGCGGCCGATAACCCCCGCCTCGCGATCCTGATCGGGACGGTGCTCTTCTTCCTCGCCATCGTCGGGGCTTTCTGGGGCGCACGACGGATCACGGAGTTCCGCCGGCGCCTCGCGAGCGGCTTTGCCATCCTCGGAAGCAGGCGGCGCTATCTGACGGACGTCGTCAGCTGGCAGGCTCTGAGCTGGGCCTTCCGTCTGGCCGCCGTGTGGTGGTTCCTGAAGGCCTTCGGCATTCCCGCGACGCTCCACAACGCGTGCCTGGTGCTGGTCGTGCAGAGCCTCTCGACACTGCTTCCGATCTCGCCGGGCGGCGCGGGCACCCAGCAGGGCCTCACTGCGTATGTCCTGCGCGGCAAGGCGGGGTCGACGACGGCGCTGCTCAGCTTCAGCGTCGGGATGAACATCGCGACGATAGCGACCAACGTGGTCATGGGCTCCGTAGCACTCGTGCTGACGCTGCGCACAGTCAGGTGGCGCCGGCACATGCGTGCCAACGAGTCGGTCCCGGCCGAGCCCCTTGGCTAAGCGCTCTCGGCTGCGGGCTCTTCGTCGGCGAGCTCGGCGCCGGCACTCGTCACGAGCGTGGGCTTGATGCCCTTCTCGATCGTCTCCTTCGTGATCGCGCACTTGGAGACGTCCTTGCGCGACGGCAGCTCGAACATCACGTCGAGCAGCGCGCTCTCGATGATCGACCGTAGGCCACGGGCGCCCGTCTCGCGCGTCAGGGCCTTGTCCGCGATCTCCCAGAGCGAGTCCTCGGTGAAGACGAGCTCGATGTCGTCGTAGGCAAAGAAACGCTGGTACTGCTTGACGAGCGCGTTCTTGGGCTCGGTGAGGATGCGGACGAGATCCTCGCGTTGCAGCTGATGCACTGCCGACACGACGGGCAGCCGGCCGATGAACTCGGGGATCAACCCGTAGCTCAGGAGGTCTTCGGGCATCACGTCCGACAAGAGCTCGGATGCCTCGGCGTCGTGCTTCGAGCGGATGTCGGCCCCGAAGCCGACGGCATTCTTGCCGACTCGCTTGGCGATGATCTTCTCGAGGCCCGAGAAGGCGCCACCACAGATGAACAGGACGTTGGTCGTGTCGATCGAGAGAAACTCTTGGTGCGGGTGCTTGCGACCGCCCTGCGGCGGGACCGAGGCCACCGTTCCTTCGAGGATCTTGAGGAGCGCCTGCTGGACGCCCTCGCCCGACACGTCGCGCGTGATCGACGGGTTGTCCGCCTTGCGCGCGACCTTGTCGACCTCGTCGATGTAGATGATCCCGGTCTCGGCTTTCTTGATGTCGAAGTCGGCCGCCTGGATCAGCTTGAGCAGAATGTTCTCGACGTCCTCGCCGACGTAGCCGGCCTCGGTCAGCGCCGTTGCGTCCGCGATCGCGAACGGAACGTTGAGGATCCGCGCGAGCGTCTGCGCGAGGAGCGTCTTGCCGCAACCGGTCGGTCCGAGGAGGAGAATGTTCGACTTCTGCAGCTCGACGTCGCCTTCCTCCGTCCCCATCTGCACGCGCTTGTAGTGGTTATAGACAGCGACGGCGAGGGTCCGTTTCGCCTCCTCCTGTGACACGACGTAGTCATTGAGGACGGCGTAGATGTCCTGCGGGCGCGGGAGGTTCTCGAGGTCGAGCTGCGCGGGAGCGGTCAGCTCCTCGTCGATGATCTCGTTGCAGAGATCGATGCACTCATCGCAGATGTAGACGCCTGGCCCGGCGATCAGCTTCTTGACCTGGCGCTGCGACTTCCCGCAGAAACTGCACAGAAGTTGCTCGTTCCCCTCGCTAGCCCTAGCCACCCTAGTTCTCGTTGTATCCCGAAATCGCTGTCATTGCCACCCCTGGATCTAGCGATGTTCGATGACGGTGTCGATGATGCCGTAAGTCTGGGCCTCAGCGGCGGTCATGTAGTAGTCGCGGTCCATGTCCTTTCCGATCTTCTCAATGTCCTGCCCTGTGTGCTTGGACATGATCTCCTCCATTAGCCGCTTGAGGCTGATTACCTCGCGAGCCTGGATCTCGATATCCGTCGGCTGGCCGTGGAAACCAGCGGAGCCCTGGTGAATCAGAATCTTCGAGTGTGGCAGCGCCATCCGCTTCCCGGCGGCTCCGCCGGCGAGGATGACGGCCCCCATCGACATGGCCATCCCGACGCAGATTGTCTGAACGTCCGGCTTGATGAACTGGATCGTGTCGTAGATCGCGAGCCCGGCGTAGATGACCCCGCCCGGCGAGTTGATGTAGATCGAAATGTCCTTGTCCGGATCCTCGGACTCGAGGTGTAGCAGCTGCGCGACGATCAGGTTCGCTATCTGGTCGTCGACGGGCGTGCCGAGGAAGATGATCCGTTCGTTGAGCAGACGCGAGTAGATGTCGAACGCGCGCTCGCCGCGCGACGTCTGCTCGATCACCATGGGGACGAGAGGGCTCATGCAGTCTCCTTGCTACCGGGGGTCCACAACTTTGTCGCTGTCTCGGGTTTATCCTTCTCGGGGGTCCAGATGCTTTCGCGGGCGCGGGCGAGATCGACGGGGATCCGCTTGACCTCTTCCGTGATCCGGTCGAGAGCCTTTCGCATTCGCAGGTCGTCGCGGAGGCGGTCGGGCCGTCCGCGCTCCCACACCTGCGCGATCAGGTCCTCGGCGTCCTCGCCGGCACCTTCGGCCTCCTCGCGGATCAGGTCCTTGATCTCGTCGTCGGAGACCTCGACGCCGAGCTTGTCGGCCGCGGCCTCGAGGACGAGTTCCCGCGCGACCGACTGACGGGCCTCGGCGCGCACGGCATCGCGAAGTTGCTCGGGCGACTGGCCCGTGAGCTGCAGATAGGTCTCCACGTTGAGGCTTCGGCGCTCCAGCGAACGCAGCAGCCCTGTGAGCAGATCATTGGCCCTGGCGTCGACGAGCGCGTCGGCGACGCTGACGTTGGACGCCTCGGCCAGGCGGTCGACGGCAGTAGACCGAAACTCTGAGTTGAGCTCGGCCTCGACCAGTTCGCGGAGCCGTAATTCGATCTCAGCACGGAGCTCGGCCATGGTCTCGAACTCGCTGGCGGATTTCGCCAGCTCGTCGTCGAGCGGTGCAAGCACTGGCTCCTTGATCTCCTTGACCGTGACCTCCGCCCTCTTCTCCCCGCCATCGGGAGCGGCGAGGGTGATCGTCTTCGTCTCGGCGGTGCTCATCCCACGCAACCCGCGCTCCAGGTCCTCGAGCAGTCGCCCCGCGCCCAGCTGAACGACGTAGTCGCGCTGCGCCTCCCCCGACTCATCGACGAGGTCGATGACCAGGACGTCGCCATCCTTCGCCGGACGGTCTTGGACGGGGATCAGCTCGGCGACCGATGCACGCAACGCTTCCAGCTCCCGCTCCACGAGCTCGGCGGGCACCTCCGGCTCCGCCGCGGGGACCTCAAGGCTGCTCCAGTCGGCCACTTCCGGGAGCGGCTGAACCGGCACCTCGGCGGTGAAGTTGAACGTTTCGTCGTCGGTCGTCGGCAGGTCGTACGTGAGCTCGGGTTGTGCGACGGGCCTGATCTTGGTGTTGGCGGCGGCGTTCAGGAACCAGCCGCCGATGTGGCTCTCGACTGCCTCCGCGAAGACCTTGTCGCGGCCGAGCCGCGCCATCAGGACCGCCCGGGGGACCTTGCCCTTGCGGAAACCCGGGATCTTGGCCGTCTCGGCGAGATCGGAGGAAGCGTGCTCGACCGCGTGCTTGACGTCGGCGCTTGGCACCTCCACCTGGAGCCGCACTCGGCTATTGGGAAGCTCTTCGACCTTTGCCTTCAAGATTCGGCCATTCTGCCAGCAGGGGTCCGGCCTGCGTTTTCGCTCGGGCCAGCGCTGCCAACTCGTCTGGGCCACTGCTACTGGTTCTTCTGGCCTCTCTCGACGCCCTCGCCGACGCATTCGGCATCCCTTGATCGGCGCGGTCTTCGGCGCCGGAGTCGAGCGGGCGCTCTCGACTCGTGTGGACTGAGGGCTAGTCCTCGTCGCGCGGCGGAAGCTCTTCGCCGATTCGCTGCGCAGCGCCTTGATGCTCGTCGCGAACCTCGTCGGCGATCTCGTCGAACTTCGTCACGTCGCTCTCGCGGCTTTCCTTCTCGCGTTGCTCCTGTTCACGGTTGAGCTGTTCTTGATCTGTCATGCCTCAGTGATACCCCGCCTCTCATTCTTCAATCGTCCGGGCGGGAAGGTCCTGGCGCCAGTGACGCCGGAGTCACCATTTTCGGCGAGTCCCCACGCGGCCCCAAGTCCGGGGACAACTCGCGCCGCTCTATCCTTAATCGCCGCGCGGGCGTGGCGGAACTGGCATACGCGACGGGTTTAGGACCCGTTGGGCGAAAGCCCTTGGAGGTTCGAGTCCTCTCGCCCGCACTAGGGTCCCCGCGCTCCGCGCGAGGACTCGCCGGAAGCTGGCTTCCGACGACTTAGCTCACGCCTCATCGAGAGCCGACGCCGCAGACCATCGTGTCGTTGAGGCACCTCTTCGAGTCGCGGAGTACGCTCGGTGCGTGCAGGCGCCGACGTTCGCTGACGTGCACGAGGCGCGAGACCGCATTGCTCCGCATCTCCGCCCCACCCCGCTCTACGAGTACGCGAACTTGAGCGAACTCGTGGGCGCCGAGGTCTTCGTCAAGCACGAGAACCACCAGCCGGTCGGTGCGTTCAAGGTGCGAGGCGGCGTCAACCTCGTCTCTCAGCTCAGTCCCGACGAGCGCGAGAACGGAGTGATCGCAGCCTCGACGGGGAACCACGGTCAGTCGATCGCCTTCGCGGCGGGCATCTTCGGCGTCGCGGCGACTATCTGCGTCCCAGAAGCGGCTAACCCGGTGAAGGTCGCCTCGATGCGGGGACTGGGCGCAGAGCTGGTCTTCCACGGTCGCGACTACGACGAGGCGCGGGAGCATTGCGAACAGATCGCACGGGAGCAGGGCTACCGCTACGTGCATTCCGGGAATGAGCCGCTGCTAATCGCCGGCGTCGCCACCCAGACGCTCGAGATCCTCGAGGAGCAGCCTGAGACAGACGTGGTGGTCGTCCCGATTGGCGGGGGCAGCGGAGCGGCAGGCGCCTGCATCGTCGCCGACGCCGTCAACCCCAAGGTGAAGGTGATCGGCGTGCAGTCGGAGGCAGCGCCGGCGGCGTACCGCTCGTGGAAGGCCCAGGAGTTGGTCGAGGACAAGATGGAGACCTTCGCCGAGGGTCTCGCCACCCGCACCGCGTTCGCGTTGCCCCAGCGGATCCTGTGGGATCACCTCGACGACTTCGTCCTGGTCAGCGACGACGAGATCCGCACCGCACAGGCAACGTTGATCGAGGCGACGCGCAACCTCGTCGAGGCTGCAGGCGCAGCCTCACTCGCGGCCGCCCTGCGCTTGCGGGACGACCTTGCCGGCAAGCGAGTCGCTCTCGTCCTGAGCGGCGGCAACGCGACTCGTGAGCAGTTGCTCGACGTACTCGCTCGAAAAGAGAGAGCCCCGCATCAAGCGGGGCTCTCTATCGATCGTTTCCCGGTTGACCCAGGCTAACGGTTGGGTCGCTTCGACCTCGGCTGCTTCTGCCCCTTGTTGGCCTTGCAGCTACGGAGCCGGTCGCCGTGTCGCATGTGCGCGCGGAGCGATCGGAATCGCACTCTCATGGTCCGCTGGCCCTTGGCCTTCCCCTTCTGCGCCCTGGACTTCTGATTCTTGTGGCAGATCGTGAAGCTCCTGGTGGCGCATGGACCTATGGTGTCGCCGTGGCGCAAGTGTGCCGGGACCGCGTTCCGCGAGACCGTGATGGTCACAAACGGGTTCTTTGCCGAGCCCGTCCGGTGGCAGATGGTGACCTTCTTCGGGTACTGAACCGCCGCCGCCGGTCGCTGGGCCGACGTGCTCCGCGCCGCCTGCACGACGGAGACCAGGGCAGCCGACGCGAGAGCGGCAACGACCCCGACGGCGAGCGCGCGACGGAGCCGGATCTTCGTCAGGTATCTCATTCCTCGGATGACCTCCTGTGGGTGTCCCCTAACAATCGGACCTTACCCACCTGGCGCCGGAAATCAACCTGCGCCGCGCCGGAGCGCTTGAATCTGCGGTTCTCGCGGGTTCAGGGCGCTCGCGCGGTCGAAGGCGCGGCGGCGCTCGGGCCCCTCGCTCGCGAGCCCGAGGTCGAGCCAAAGCTCCCAGCTTCGGCTGTCCTCGGCAAGGCCCTTGCGAAAGCTCGCACCGGCGGCCTCGATGTCCCCCTCGGCGAGCTGGCCCTCCCCGAGGAGCCGCCACGGTTCCGAGGCCCACGGCGTCCAGCGTGCCGCACGGCGCGCCTGGCGCTTGGCCTCGGCCGAGTCGGTGCGATCGAGGGCATCGGCGCTCTGCTCGAGCGCTCGGTTGCCGACGAGTGCCAGGGCCGTCAGCACCGACACAACGCAGGCGGCTCCGAGCACCGAGGCGAGCAGTCGCGGCGAAGGCGCTCGCGTGGTGTCGGTTGGGCGCGCGGCGACGAGCAGCGCGGCCCCGGCTGAGAGGCCCGCGAGCGTGACCGCCGGCAGCTCCCAGTCCCAGTCGACCGCGGCGTGGACGAGGTAGCAGCAGTAGGCCGCAAGTGCAGGAGGAACGAGCGGGTGGCCGCGCGCGGCGAGCGCCGCGCCGAGGGGTGCCACGAGGGCGCCCAGCAGCAGGAGGAGGCCGAGCGGCCCGAGCTCGGCCAGCGTCTCGAGGTAGAGGCTGTGCGCATCGCGGACCGGGAGATCCGCAGGTCGCCGCGCGAGCCAGCGGCGCTCGTAGCTTCCGGCGCCGGAGCCCAGCAGCGGATGATCCTCGACGTCGTGCCAGGCAACCCGCCAGTAGTCCGAGCGGCTGCTCCCGGAGAAGCTGAACAGGCGTCGGCCGACGTCGCCCTGCGCGGGGGCCGGCGGCGCGTTGAAGGCGCTGTACGCACGATCGGCGAGGTCGATCGGTCCGCCCGCGCGACCGATCGCGGCCGCTGTGACCGCGACAAGGACGATGAGGAGCGCCGCCGCATAGCTCCTCGTCAGCCTGGGCCCGGCGCGGACGCGCCCCGCCGCGTACCGGAGAGCCAGGGCGCTCACGGTAGCGAGTGCTGCGAGGAGCGCAACGGCAAAGGAGAAACGCTGCCCGTCACTCTGGATGTCGGCGAGGCTCGCTTCTGTGCTCGTGAGCCCATCGGAGCGGGAGGCGAGCAGAACGGCCAACGCGGGCGCGGGAGCAAGCGCGAGCAGCGTGGTCACGAGCTGGAGGCGGCGCGAATCGAGCACGAGCGCGGCGGCTAATCCCGCGCCCAGTGCCAGCCATGCTGCGCGACCGAAGGTGAGGTAGAGAGTCGACGCGAGAATCGGCAGCGAAGCCGCGGCGAGCGCCGAGCCGGCAGTGGTCTCGGCGCGGGCGGCGAGGCCGAAAGCGACCGCGATTCCGATCGCGGCGAGCGCCCCGAGCGCGTTCGAGTACCCGAGCGGCTCCGCGAGCTTGAATGCCGCTTCCGGGTCCGCCGAGACGGTGACGCCGCCGGAATGCACCGAATCCGGGAAGAGCCGGATCGACAACGCTGTCGCGCAGACGACGGTGATCCCGGTTAGCAGGCCGCCGACCAGGTAGGACAGGGAACTGCGCCTGCCAGCGAGCAGGAGCGCGAGCGATCCGGCGACGTAGAGCAGGAGCCGTTCGCTCTCGAGCACCGCCTGGGCGCGGTCGAGAGACCAAGCTGCCGAGACCAATGTCCAGACGCAGAGCGCCCCGAGCCCTCCGAGGAAGGCGAGCTCGAGCAGCCCGAGTCGCGGCAACCCGAGCGCGACGAGAACGGCGAGCACGGCGGCGACGAGAGCGAGCGTCGCCCAGCCCCAGCTCGGAGCCTTGTAACCGCCGCCGGCCAGCCCGAGGGCACCGACAGTGAAGCCGGAGACGATCGCGGGCGCGAGCTCCCGCGCGTCGATCGTGCTCCGGCGGCCGAGCGTTTCCATCTTCTACGAGGTGGCCCCGGGAGGAATCGAAGCAGCCTGCAAATCGAGGGGTTTTCTGCGCTGAGGTGGCACCGGGGTAGGCACCGTGCGAGCGCGAGCGGTCACGTTTGGTCGTCTTCGCCTTCGTCCAGAGCCTCGTCGAAGGTTTTCTTCATCGCGTCGAGCGCAGCGTGCACCCGTGTGATGAGGGCTTCGGTACTCGCCTGCGCGGCCTTCTTGACATGGAGCGGGATCGCTTCCTCCC
>JACCXX010000170.1 GCA_013696805.1 Actinomycetota bacterium | reverse complement strand
ATCTGCGCTGGCTCCGTGGGCTCGGAGTGAAGTACGTCGTGCTCACAGACGCCCCCACCGACTACAGCTCAAAACACGAGGCCGAGCTCCTGGCCAGCGGACGGTCGGGGCTCCATCCAGTCTCCGGTTCGGACCGGGTGACCGTCTTTGCCGTGCCCGACCCGAAGCCGATCGTCACGGGCCCCGCGCCGGCTGAGGTCGTCGACATCGGCCAGGGACACATCCTTGTGCGCCTCGAGCGGCCAGGCCGCTACAGGGTCGCCGTCCGGCACTCGCCGTACTGGCGCTCCGATGCGGGCTGCGTCGCCAAGGGAAGCGATGACATGCTCCGCCTCAATGCTCGACGGGCGGGGCTTGTCCGCCTGGAGTTCCGGGTCGGGGCGAAGCGCGCCCTCGCGGCGGTCGTCGGCAACGGTGCGCCGAACTGCCCCTAGCGTGTGCCACTCCGGAATCTTCATGGGTACTCGCGTGGTGTGCGCTTACCCGCAGTGGCACCTAGTCCTGGAGAAAGCTCGGCGGCTCGAGCACGTCCGAGTCGCCGGACCTGCTCGCCACCGGGCGCGACCTCCCCGGCTTGCCGCCGTCGAGGCCGGTGGCGACGACGGTTACCCAGACCTGGCCGGTCAGCCGCTCGTCGATCGTCGCGCCAAAGATGATGTTCGTGTCCTCGCGTGAGCCTCGGCGCACGACCTCAGCCGCCTCGTTCACCTCGTAGAGCGACAGGTCGTCCCCGCCGGCGATCGAAAGCAGGATGCCGCCGGCGCCCACGAGCTCCGTATCGATCAGGGGCGACTGCAACGCCTTCTCGGCCGCCTCGACGGCGCGGTTCTCTCCGGTTGCGAACCCGATGCCCATGAGCGCCGTGCCCGCGTCTTTCATGATCGTCTTGACATCCGCGAAGTCGAGGTTGATGAGTCCGGGCATCGTGATCAGGTCGGTGATCCCCTGGACACCCTGGCGCAGGACGTCGTCGGCGATACGGAACGCATCGAGCATCGAGGTCGAGCGATCCAGCACTTCGAGGAGGCGGTCGTTCGGGATCACGATCACCGTGTCGCAGTTCTTGCGCAGCTCGTCCACGCCCTGATCAGCCTGGCCTTTGCGTTTCGTGCCCTCAAAATGGAACGGGAGCGTGACGATTCCGACTGTGAGCGCCCCCACTTCACGCGAGATGCGCGCGACGACGGGGGCTGCGCCGGACCCTGTGCCACCGCCCTCGCCTGCCGTGACGAAGACCATGTCCGAGCCACGCAGCGCACGCTTGACCTGGTCGTAGGCCTCCTCGGCGGCCCGACGGCCGACGTCGATCGACGCGCCGGAGCCGAGGCCCTGGGTCAGCTCTCGCCCGATGTGAATCTTCATGGGCGCGTCCGAGAGGGCGAGCTGCTGGATGTCCGTGTTGACGGCTACGAACTCGACGTCGGAGATGCCGGCGTCGATCATGCGGTTAACCGCGTTCAGGCCGGCCCCGCCCACGCCGACGACGCGGATGGCCGCGAGGTACTGGCCGGGCTCGGCGCTCGGCGGCGCCCTGTGGAGGCGCGGCGCGGGCTCGAACATCGGCTCATAGCCAGGTGACCCGACCGGTCGGAGCTCCGGGCGACGCTGTTCGGGCTCGGCCTCGGGCTCGGGCTCGGGCACCGGCACGGGCTTGGCCCGGCGTTTTGGCTTGGGCTGCGGTTTCGGCTCCGGAACCTCTTCGAGCGGCGGCGCGTGCTCGACGGTCTCTTCGAGCGGCTCGGCGGCGCGCGCCTGCTCTTCGTGCTGGCGCTCTACCTGGTGCCGCTGGGACGCCTCCGTCGCGCGGAAGAGCTCCGCGAGCGGTCCCTCACGCATGCTGGCGCGCTTTCGAGCCATTGAGCACCTCCTTCGCGAGCTGCCGGTACGCGTCGGCGGCGCTCCCGGTCGGGTCGTATTTCAGAACCGAGGAGCCCTTCACGGGCGCCTCCGCATACCGGATGGTCTTCTTGATGCGCGTGTTGAAGACGAGGTCTCCAAAATTTTCCTCGAGGATCTCGACCGCTTCGCGCGTGTGCAAGGTCCGGCGGTCGTACATGGTCGGCAGGATCCCGATGATCCCCACGTTCGGGTTCAGGTTCTCGCGGATCATCGCGAGCGTGTTCTCGAGCTGGACGAGGCCGCGCAACGAGAGGTACTCGCACTGCACCGGCACGATCACTCCGTCGGCGGCGACGAGCGCATTGATCGTCAGGAGGCCGAGTGACGGTGGCGTGTCGATCAGCACGTAGTCGTACTCGCCCTTCACCGGCGCCAGCGCCTTCTCGAGCGCGCGCTCGCGTCCGATCATGCTCGACAGCGCGAGCTCCGCGCCGGCGAGGTCGATCGAGGAGACGGCGATGTCGATCTCGGTCTTGTGGATCACGTTCTCGATCGGCATCCGGCTGACGAGCACGTCGAACATCGAGCGCTCGATCGAGTCAGGGTTCAGCCCCTGGCTCATCGTCAGGTTGCCCTGCGGATCCATGTCCACGCAGAGCACCCGCATCTCCTTCTCCGCGAGCGCAGCGGCAAGGTTCAGCGTGGACGTCGTTTTGGCGACGCCGCCTTTTTGGTTCGCGAACGCGAGAACCCGGGCCGTTCGCGGCTCGTCGGGATCTTCCGCCCGTGTTTGCGGGCGCGAAAGCAGGCGCGAAAGGCCCATCAGTGCCTCAGACTTCGACCGGTCAAGGGACAGTCCTGCACGTTTCCATTGTGCAGCAAAAAGCCAGAGTGGAACAGGAATCCCCTGATTTTCGAGCGGTTTTCGTTTCTAGCGGGCCACGAGGGCTGCATCCGCGGCCGGCGCGCCTGCCAGGAAGGCTTCCCGGGAGCGCGCCAGCGCGTCAGTCGCGGTCTCACCGGGCCGATCTGCGCCCACCCACGCCTCGGCCTCGGTGAGGAGCGCGCGCACCTCGTCGAGCAGCACCGCCGCCGGCACCTCGGCCTGCTTGAGCGCGTCGATTCGCTCCAGCCGGGTCAGCACTGCGCGGGCCTGCTCCACCGCGTGCACGCTAGCCGTTGAACCGCTGAGGGAATGCGTCGGATTCGTATCGAAATCACATCGCCAGGGACTGAGCGACGAACGACCCGGGCCGCGCGCGAACCCCGAGGAGCGATTCGTCCAACGCTTCGACGAGCTGTGCGCGATTGCCGTGCGTGAGGGTCTCGACGATCGCGCGCCGCACCGCGTCGTCTGCGAGTGGAGGAGTCCGCGCCGAGCCGAGGGATCGAAGAGCGCCCAGCACCTCAGCACGCTCACGGCCGGTCTCCCCGAGTAGTACCCCAGCTCGGAGCGCCGAGGCCCAGAGCCCGTCTCCGCGGCCGAGCAGCGACTCGAGCGCCGAGCGGAGCTGCTCCGAGCGAAACGGGTCACTCTGGAAAAGCGAAAGCTCCCAGCGATCGAGGGCGTCGGCGAGCTCGGAGTCGGCGTCCGCAGCGGGCAGCCGCTCCCGCAGAGTTCGAGCGAGGCCGCCGCGGAAAGAGTCCAGGCGCGTGGCCTCCCCAGGGGGCTGCGTCGCCGAGATCGGCAGCACGGGACGGATGCCGTACGGGCGCCAGTCGAGACGCTCGAAGATCACGGGCCCGGCGGCGATCGCCCCGGCGGTCGCCAGGCGCAGCGCCGTAACGGCGTCTGCGAGCTCCCCCGGCGCGTCGGGTGGAGACGAGCCGCCCGCCGGCAGAGAGTGCTCGAGCTCCAGCACGCACATGCGGTCCATCTCGCGACCGAAATCGGGAGGCGCGAGCCTTGCTCCGTCCGGCCAGCTTGCGCGCAACTCGTTGTCCGCGGCCGGACGAACGCGGACGCCACCGCCGAGCTCCACGGCGCTGCCGGCCTCGAGACCGATGAGTGGCGCGACAGCGGCGTAGCGCCGCTCCTCTCCGAAGAGCGTCTCCTCGAGGCCGGCGTACGCGCGGTCGAACGCTGCGTCGTCCCAGTCGAATCCTCCGCAGGCATCGGCCGTGTCTGCAACGAGCGGCAGCAGGACGGCGCGAAACAGCGCTTGGTCGGCGCCCATTCTCGATCCCGCGTGTGCGCGCGCGAAGATCGCGGCCGCGGGCTCGCGGCGCAGCTCCTCGAGCGCGAGACCGGTGTCGGTGAGCGCGAACAGCCGTCCCGAGCGGTTTTCGACGTAGTCGCGGGTCAGGGGCCGGTATTCGTAGAGCGAGGGCCCGTTGCGCGTGGTGTGCGCGTCGAATGCGAATGGGAGGTCGTCGCCGTTCGCCAGCTCGTGCGTGAGATACGCGAACGCGCCCAGGCAGAAGCCATGCAGGGAAGAGTGGAGCTGCGGCGCGCGCACGCCCATGCTCCTAATTACGACCCTGGAGGTGCAGCTCCTTGTTGGCAATCGGGGCACCAGTACGCGATCCGGTTGTCGTCTCCCTGCCCCCGAGAGCGGATCGTCGTCCCGCAGCGCGAGCACGGACGCGGAGCGCGACGGTACGCGTCGCGCCCGCGACCCTTTCCGTGCTCGAGCGATGCACGCATCTGGCGCCCCGCTTCGTGTAGGACGTCGAGGAGCTCGGCGTCGGAGACGTCGACGAGCTTCCGCCACGGGGACACCCGGGCCGCCCACAGCGCCTCGGCCTTCCAGAGGTTTCCGATCCCGGCCACCAGCCTCTGGTCGAGAAGTGCCTCGCCGACCGCGCGGCTCTGCTCGGCCAGGCGAAAGCGGGCCAGCATCGCGTCGAAGTCGGGTGGCCTGGCCAGGATGTCGGGCCCAAGCCGCCGGATCCCTCGGCCGTGCAGCTCGAGGACAGGGCCGTTCCAGAGCACTGCTTCGCGCTCGGCTCCGCGCAAGACGAGCCAGGGTCGGCCACGCGATTGCCCGTTTCGCGGCCGCACCTGCCACCGCCCGCGCATGCGCAGATGGCTGCGGAGGACGAGACCGCCTTCGAAATGGAGCAACAGGTTCTTGCCGACCGCCTCGACTCCCTCGAGCCGACGGCCGTCGAGCCGCTCAGGGAGTCGCTTCACCTGGGCCTGCGGGTGCGGGGTCTCGACCTCGACGCGCTCGCCGACGAGCACCTGCAGGCGGCGCGCGGCACGGTGGAGAGCGTCTCCTTCGGGCACGTACCGAGAGTAGCGCCTGTCCAGGTTTTGTCTTATGATCGGGCGAATGAACATTAGCGCTCTCGCAGAGCGAACGGGAGTGGCTCCGGACACTCTCCGCAAATGGGAGCTCCGCTACGGAGCCCTCTCACCCGAGCGAACGAGCGGCGGCCAACGGCGCTACGACAGCTCGGATGTCGCTCGCGTCAAATGGCTGCTGGACCGGCTGTCGGACGGTTACCGGATTGGCCAGGCAGCCTCGCTCCTGCACCGGGACTTCGTTCCGCCGCGCGGCCCCCGCGCCCTGCAGCGGGCGATCCTCGACGCCGCCGAGGAGAGCGACGCAGCAGCCATCGAGGCGCTGCTCGACCACGCGTTCGCACAGCCGCGGGTCGAGGTCACGTTCGAGAAGGCGATTCGGCCTGCCCTCGTCGAGGTCGGTGACCGGTGGGAAGCCGGAACCCTCTCAATCGGCCAGGAGCACCTGGTGTCGAACGCAGTCCGGATCAGGCTCGAGCGCCTCCTCGCCGATTCGCGCCCGGCGGTCCGTGGGAAGGTCGTGCTGGCCTGCGCCCCCGAGGAGCGCCACGAGCTCGGACTGCTTTCACTCGGCCTGTTCCTGGCCGGTGACGGTTGGCGCGTCATCTATCTGGGTGCGTCGACGCCGGTGCGGGATGCGGTCGAGGTCGCCGAGATCAACCAGGCGGGACTGCTCGGGCTCAGCGTTTCGATGCCCCAGCACATCAAGAGACTCTCCGCCGGGCTAGGGCCCCCCGCCAGGCGAGGCTTCTCGGCCGTTCTCGGAGGCCGTGCTGCGTCGCGAGGGTTGGCAAGCCTCCTCGGAGCCGGCTACGTGGGAGACGACAACCGGCGCGCCGTCGTCTCCCTGCGAAAGCACGGCGCGTGAGAAGGCGCGCGATACTCGCGGGAGTGGCGGCTGCCACTGCGTGGGCCCTGCTGGAACCGCTCGATCGCCGGCTTTTTCGCTGTGACTACTCGGACGTTGCTCTGCTCGGCAAGTCAGTGACGCGAGGGCGCGGCTGGCGGCCCATGGGCCTTGCTATCCACGCCGTCAACGGAGCGATCTTCGGGCTCGCGTTCAACGAGGCACGCGCCCGAACCTCAGTCGAGCCCCGCCGCCTCGCGCTCAGCATGGCTCTCGCCGAGCACGTGGCCCTTTACCCCCTCACGTACTTCGTTGACCGGTACCACCCGGCCCGCGGAGACGCAGGCGTGCCGCCGCTCCTGACCAACCCGAGAGCTTTCGGTCAGGCCACGGTGCGACACGCCATCTTCGGCCTCTTGTTAGGCCGCTGGGCGACGCGCTAGAGCGCCACCAGCTCCCTGTCCTAGCAGCGGATAGAGGCGTGCCAGCTGCTCGCGCAGCCTGAGCACCGCCAGGTCCTTGGCTTTCGCCTCGACGACGACGTCAAGCGGCCCCGGAGCGGCGTGGAGAAGCTCGGCGGCGTCCCAGGGCTGGACGAAGTCGCCGTGTTGGTCGAGCAGCGGAGGCAGCTTCCGCCGGTCGGGCCCGACCTCGCGGAATTCGGTGCGCGCGCTCGACAGGTGGGCTTTCGGCCGCACCTTGCCCCAGGTCGTGCAGGCGTCGGCTAGACCGAGTCCCGGCGCGGGGTTGCAGCGATGGTGATGCAGGTCGAAGACAACACGAACGCCGGTATGCCGATGCGCTTCCAACACGTCGGCCAGGTCGAAACAGGTCTCGTCATGCTCGAGCGCCACACGAGCCTGCGCTCGCTCGGAAAGCGACTCGTAAGCGCGCATCCAGCGGTCGAGCGCCGAGCGCTTGTCACCGTAGGCGCCCCCAACGTGCACGACGACTGCAGCTTCGGGCCCGGCGCCGAGTGCCTCGAGCAAGAGCGAGTCCTGCTCGAGGTCGAGTGCGGACTTCGCGTTCAGCTCCGGGTCGGGCGAGTTGAGGACGGTGTACTGGCCGGGGTGCGTCGAGAGGCGTAGCCCTAGCCGTCGAGCTTTCCCGCCGAGCGCCGCCAGTTCATCGACGCAATCGTCGATCTGCCGCCGGTAGTCGAACTGGGGCAGGCCCGTGTGCGTCCCGTAGGGAACCGTGCTGCTCGACATGCGGTAGACGCGGACATCGATGCGATCGAGGTAGTCGAACACGGTGTCCAGCAACTCGATCGAGCGCGAAAGATGCGGCCCGCTCTGCCAGCGCCGGGTGTCGGCCGTCTTCAGTCCACCCTCGCCGAGCACCTTGACGGCGAAGCCGAGCCGGTACGGCGGTGCGTTGTCGAGCATTTGTCTAACTTTACGCTACGGACGCAGCACTGCGCGCCGAGGCCCTGCGAGGAAGCCGGCCTCGAGGAGGAGCGGCATCAGCTCCGTCTCGCCCACCGGCTCGCCGTTGAAGCGCTCGACAGCAAGCCGCTTCCCGCGTCCGGACTTCACACGCTCGACGAGCGCGACCAGCGCCGGCCGCAGCCAGCTCTCGTCGGGCTCGCGCAGGGAGACGACCGACCGGCCTCCACGCTCGACGAAGAGGGCAGGCCTGCCTCCGAGCAGGACGACCTGGGCTCCCGCCACCCGCGCGGCTCGCCCGCCTGCTTCCTTCGGCCACGGCAAAGCAGCGCCATAAGGCTGCGCCGGATCGGCGGCGGCGATGACGAGCGGCTCATGCTTCTCGTCTTCAGCAGGCCGGAGCTCGCGCAGGCGCTCAACGGCTCCGCCGAGCGCGAACTGAGCACCTCCTAGCCCCTCGACGAAGTAGCCGCGCCGACACAGCCCGAGCGTCTCGAGCGCTCGCAACTCCCCGTAGACGGCTCCGAATCCGCCGGCAATTCCCTCCGCGCGCACGCCGTCGCGGGTGACAATGCCCTGACGTTCCAGCAACAGCTCGGCAAGGGCCCGTCGGTCACGGACCTGTCCGGTGCCAGGCACCAGACCTGTCCCGAAAAGGCGCTCGGTCTGCGACCAGCGGCCCTGCGTCGCTGTCACGACCTGGGCTCGGCGGCGCGAGAAGCGGCGGGGGCGGCGCTCCGCTTGCGGCACCCCGTAGCGGCGGCCGGCTCGCAGAGGTGTCCAAGCGTCGTTCGTGGCCTCCCCAGCCCAGACCAGGTCCCAGAGCGCGGGCAGCGCCTGCTCCGCCTCTAGCTCGGTAGCCGTCAGGAGGTCGAACCAGAACTCGGCACCGCGCGTGAGCACGCCGCGGACCCTGTCGTGCGCCTCCCCTTCGGGCCTCTCCGCGGCGGCCGGCTGCCCGAGCACGGGCGCGTCCTCGCGGAAGAAGACGGCGACTCGATCGAGGCCGGCCCCGACCCAGACGAGCTCGCCCGAGGCGCACAGCTGGTCGAGCTGGCCGGGCGAGTATCCGGGCACCCGGCGCGGGAGCACGTCGCTCTCCCAGAGCTTGACCGGCAGCGGCAGGCCCTGGAGCGGCACGAGCGCCTCGCGGAGAGTCGCGCGCCGGTCGACGCCGTGCCAGCTCGGCAGGAAACGACCAAGAGTCGCCTGCTCGGCGGGCTCGACCTCGCGGCGCAGCGCGGCCAGCGATGCGCGTCGCAGGCGGCGCAGCACTTCCGGATCGCACCATTCGCGCTCCCTGCCGCCCGGGCGCAACTCGCCGCGGACGAGCTTGTCCCCGCGCTCGAGCGCCCTGAGCTCTTCCTCAGCCCTCGGCTCGTCGATCGCGAAGCGCTCGGCGACCTCGCCGGTGGTGAACGGCCCACGTGAGCGGGCAAAGCGTGCGAGCAGCGAGCGGAGCGCATCCTCCACAGGCTCCAGAAACGCATCCGGGAGCCCGCTCGGCGGCATCACGCCGAGGGCGTCGCGGTACCGGCCTGCGTCCTCCACCGCAGCGAGCCGATCCTCGCCCCCGATGCGGAGCGTGATCGCGCGCCGCTCGCCCAGGAGCTCGGCCGCCCACTCCGAGTTGTACTCACCGGGTCGCAGGTCGCCCGTGCGGCGCAGGACATCGTGCAGCTCATCGGCATTTCGCGGGTTACCCCGAAGCTGCCCTTCGACCTCCTCCAGTGCGCCCGGGTCGATCAGATCGCGCAGCTCCTCCTGCCCGAGCAGCTCCCGCAGCAGGTCGCGGTCGAGCGACAAAGCCTGCGCTCGACGCTCCGCGGGCGGCGTGTCGTCTTCGTACATGTAGTTGGCGACGTAGTCGAAGAGGAGCGAGGTGGAGTACGGAGAGGCCGACGCCGTCTCGACGTCGACCAGATCGAGCTGCCGCGTCTTCAACCCGCTGAGCAGCCGCTTCAGCGCCGGCAGGTCGAAGACATCCTGGAGGCACTCGCGGTAGGTCTCGAGGATGACCGGAAACGAGCCGTAGTTCCGCGCCACCTGGAGGAGGCTTTGTGCCTTCAGACGCTGTTGCCAGAGCGGAGTCCGCTCGCCCGGCCGCCGGCGTGGGATCAGCAGGGCCCGCGCCGCGTTCTCCCTGAACCTCGACCCGAAGAGCGCACTCCCGCCGAGCTCGGCGGTGACAATCTCCTCGATCTCGCTCGGGTCGATCACGAGCTCCTCGATCGGCGGAGTCGTGTCCGCGTCCGGAAGGTGGATGGCGATCCCGTCGTCCGACCAGAGGGACTGCACCTCGAGGCCGAGCGAGTCGCGCAGTCTGGCGCCGAGGGCGAGCGCCCAGGGCGCATGCACACGCGCGCCGAACGGGGTGAGGATGCAGACCCGCCAGTCGCCGATCTCGTCCTTGAAGCGCTCGACGACGACCGTGCGGTCGGACGGGACGGCGCCGGTCGCCGTCAGCTGGTCGCTGAGGAAGGTCAGCAGGTTCCGTGC
>JACCXX010000040.1 GCA_013696805.1 Actinomycetota bacterium | reverse complement strand
AGCGCGATTTCGCGCTCTTCCAGGTGGGCTCGACCGTCAGCCTGATCGGCGACGGCCTCTTCCTGGTCGCGATCGCCTGGCAGGTGTACGACATCTGGAACGTGCCGACGGCGTTCGCGATCGTGGGCGTCGCGGAGACGGTCCCGCTTGTCGCGCTGCTCCTCTTCTCCGGGGTCGTCATCGACCGGGTCGAGCGACGCTGGGTGATGTTCTGGGCGAGCCTCGTTCGCGGCGCGAGCGTCGGCCTGATCGGGCTGCTCGCGGGGACCGGAGCGCTCGAGCTGTGGCACATCTTCGTGATCACCGTCTTCTACGGTGCGGGGCGAGCCTTCGAGGGCCCGGCGTCCGGAGCGATGGTGCCCGACCTCGTGCCCACGCACCTGCTCGTGCAGGCGAACTCGCTGAACGGCGTCGTCAGGCCTCTGGCCCAGAGGCTGGTCGGGCCGGCGCTCGGCGGCCTGATCGTCCACGAGCTCGGGTCGGGCACGGCCTTTCTCCTCGACGCGGCCACCTTCGGCTTCGCGGCGGTGATGCTCACTCGGCTGCGTCCGCGGCTGGCGGCCATCCAGCGCGAGGAGCAGCAGTCGGTCCGCGAGGACATCCGCGAGGGCCTGCGTTTCGTCCGCAAGCACACCTGGCTTTGGGGGACGATCGTCTGGGCTCTCTTCGCCGCGATGCTCGGGAACGGGCCGTTCGTCGTCCTGGTGCCGTACATCGTCAAGAACGAGCTCGGCGGCGATGCGGGCGACCTCGGGCTCGTGTTCGCCGCGGGCGGCCTGGGGGCGGTGATCAGCTCGCTCGTGATCGGGCAGACAGGGCTGCCGAAGCGACACATGACCTGGATGTACTGGCTCTGGGCCATGGGCTTGCTCGACATGCTCCTCTACACCGTCGTGCACGTGCCCTGGCAGGCGATGCTGATTGCGTTCTACGCGGAGGCCTGCTTGGGCCTCGGGCTCGTCATCTGGGTGACCCTCATGCAGCGGGTCGTGCCGGCAGAGTTGCTCGGCCGGGTGAAGAGCGTCGACTGGCTCGTCTCGAGTGGCTTTACGCCGATCTCGTTCGCGGTCGTCGGCCCGCTGGCCGCGTGGCTCGGCGCCGAGCCCGTGCTCGCGGGTGCGGGCATCAGCGGGGCGCTACTGACCGCGGCCTTTTACTTCTTACCGGGAATGCGGAACACGGAGATCCCGGGCCACGCGGAGTACGCCGACCTCAGCGGCAGGCAGCCCGCTCCGCTGCCGGCCGAGACCGAGGCGATCGAGGTCAGAGTGTGACGACTCGGCCCTCGCGGGCCGAGGCCTGGGCGGCTTCGATGACCTCGAGCCCGGCGATCGCGTCCTCGGGGTCGACGGGCGGCGGGGCTTCGCCGCGTAGTGCCGCGACGACGCCTTTGTAGAACTGCTCGTGCTCGTTCGGCGGCGGCGGGCTCTCGTGGCCGACAAAGGCGGCACGGCTGCCCAGGACGCGGAAGCGCGGGCCGGGCTGCGGCGCATTCAGGCTCATCCAGAGGTGCGAGTGAGCCCCCGAGCGATGAGTGAGCGCAACGAAGACGTCGTCGTCGACCTGCGCTTCCGCGCGGCGCTGGCCCAACTCCGCATAGACCGTCTGCGCGGGCCCGAACAGCAGGAGCGCCTGGTCGATCTGGTGGCTGCCGAGGTCATAGAGGACGCCGCCTCCTCCGGCGGGGTCAGGCAGCTCGCGCCAGCCGTCGGCTACCTCGGGAACCCAGCGCTCGATCCGAGACTCGAAGCGGAAAACCTCGCCCAGCTCGCCCCGCTTCACCAGTCGACGCACAGCCAGGAAGTCGCCGTCCCAGCGACGGTTCTGAAAGACGGTCACGAGCCGGTCGCGCTCCTCGGCGAGCGCGACGACCGAACGGCCCTCGGCGGCGGTCAGCGCGAAGGGCTTGTCGACTACGACCCCGAGCCCGTGCTCCAGCGCAGCCAGCGCCAGCGGCACATGAGAGCTGTTCGGAGTAGCGACGACGACGAGGTCGAGCGCCTCGGCCCGCTCCCAGACGTCCTCGGCTGAGGGGAGGATCTCAGCCTCGGGAAACGCCCGCTGAGCCTTCTCGCTCCGCTTCGGGTCGCGCGTCACGATCGCCCTGAGCTCCAGCCCCGGCGCCGCTGAGATCAACCGGGCGTGGATCGGCTCACCCGCCGACCCGTAACCGAACAGTGCAACTCGCATTCCACGATTGTCGCTGGACGCCCTCCGGTTAGGGCGCTAAGCTCAGAGCAGTCGTAAGAGGCGACGAGGCCTCGGGCGCTAGTTAGCCCGGGGCTTTTTGCATTTCTAGAGGAGGTTTTTCGGGATGTCGGAGGTAGAGATGAAGGCCAGGGCGACGTCGAGCCCGGAGGCGCGGAAGGATGCGCTCGAGAAGATGAAGGCGGACGGAGTCGAGTTCCTGCTCCTGTGGTTCACGGACATCGAGGGGCACCTGAAGTCGTTCGCGGTCACGCCGAGTGAGATCCCAGGCGCACTCGACGACGGGATGGGCTTCGACGGCTCGTCGATCACCGGGTTCAACGCGATCGAGGAGTCGGACATGGTCGCCATTCCCGACCCGGGCACGTACCGGATGATGCCGTGGAGAGAGGGCGAGACGAAGGTCGGCCGCATGATCTGCGACGTCGTCACGCCCGACGGCGAGCCATACGAGGGCGACCCGCGCTACGTCCTGCGCCGAGCGCTCGAGCGGATGAAGTCGATGGGCTTCGAGACCTTCAACGTCGGTCCCGAGTTGGAGTACTTCCTCTTCAAGGACGACAAGGGCACGGAGACGCTCGACGAAGGCGGCTACTTCGCGATGACGACCATGGACGCGGCCAGCGAGCTGCGCCAGGAGACCGTCCGCGCGCTCGAGTCGATGGGCATCCCGGTCGAGTACGTCCATCACGAGGTCGGCCCGTCGCAGCACGAGATCGACGTGCAGTTCGCGCCGGCGCTCGAGATGGCTGACCACACGCTCACCTACCGCCTGATCGTCAAGGAGATCGCCAAGAAGGCCGGCTTCCACGCGACCTTCATGCCGAAGCCGATCTTCGGCGAGAACGGCTCGGGCATGCACACGCACCAGTCCCTTTTCAACGACGGTCGTAACGCGTTCTTCGACGCCGACGACGAGTGGAACCTCTCCGAGGTCGGAAAGGCCTTCATCGCCGGCCAGCTGCGACACGCGCGGGAGATCTCGGCCGTCTTCGCGCAGTGGGTCAACTCCTACAAGCGGCTCGTGCCGGGATACGAGGCGCCGGTCTACGTCGCCTGGTCACGCCGGAATCGCTCGGCGCTGATTCGAATCCCGCTCTACAAGCCGGGCTCCGAGCAGGCGACGCGCGCCGAGATTCGCTGTCCCGACCCGGCGTGCAATCCCTATCTGACCTTCGCCGCCCTGCTGCACGCAGGCCTGGACGGCATCGAGAAGGGGTACGAGCTCCCGGATCCGATGGAGACGAACCTCTACCACCTGACTCCGGAGCAGCGTAAGGAGCGCGGGATCACGTCCCTGCCAGAGACGCTGGGCGAGGCGATCAACGAGCTCGCCGAGTCGGAGCTCGCCAAGAAGGCCCTCGGCCCGCACATCTTCGACCGCTACGTGGAGCTAAAGCGGAAGGAGTGGGACGACTACCGGGTGCAGCTCACCGAGTGGGAGCGCGATCGGTACCTGGCAGTCCTGTAGCTGGACGATCGACGGGCTGCGCTTCGGACTTCGGCCGAGGCGCAGCCTTTGTTCATTAGACCCTTGTTTGGGCCGCCGGAAAGTGGGAGAATCGAATCCTTCACCGGTCCCGCCGTTTGGCGGACGGCGAGGACCGCTGACGGCCGACTGCGAGCTGCTTCATGAAGCAGCTCGTGGTCGTTATGGTCGCCTTCGGCGACACGGCCGAACTGCTGAGCTGCGCCTTCGGAGGTCGACAGCGGTGGATCGCGTGAGGGGTGCTCCTAGCCCGCTGGAAGCGTGCTGTCGCGCGACTAAAGGAAGCTCAGGACGGCGTCGCGGCCTATGCTGAGGCCGATCACGCCGCTGTGGCTGTCGATCTCCTCGATCGTGTCGGCCGGGACGAGCCGGCGGCGACGCGAGAGGAAG
>JACCXX010000153.1 GCA_013696805.1 Actinomycetota bacterium | reverse complement strand
CGTACAGCCGGGCGCGGAGAACGCGCATCGCCTTCTGCCGGTTCTGAAGCTGCGACTTCTCGTCCTGCATGGCGACGACGATTCCGGTCGGGAGGTGCGTGATGCGCACCGCCGAGTCGGTGGTGTTCACGCTCTGTCCACCCGGCCCCGTCGAGCGCATGACGTCGATCTTGAGGTCCTTGTCCTCCACCTGCACCTCGACCTCCTCGACCTCGGGCATCACCGCCACGGTTGCGGTCGAGGTGTGGATGCGGCCCTGCGACTCCGTGTCGGGGACGCGCTGGACACGGTGCGTCCCGCCCTCGAACTTGAACACGGAAAACGCGCCGTCGCCCTTCACAGCGAAGACGACCTCCTTGAAGCCGCCCGCCTCGTTCTCGCTCGTCGAAAGCGTCTCGGTCCGGTACCCACGCCGCTCCGCGTACCGATTCAGCATTCGGTAGAGATCGGCGGCCCAGAGCGCGGCCTCGTCGCCCCCTACTCCCTGCCGGATCTCGACGATTACGTCCTTCTGGTCGGCGGGATCCTTCTCGACGAGCGCGACCTTGAGCTCGTCCTCGAGCCGCGCGAGCTCGGTCTCGAGCTCGGACGCCATGTCCGCGAGCTCGGGATCGTCCCGCGCGTCCTCGAGGTCCGCCTGCACGCGCCGCCATTCGTCGGCGAGCCTGTGTGGGACTTCGAGCTCCTTGAGCCGGCGACCGGCCGCGGCGCCCGTGTTGCGATCGTTGTAGACCTGCGGGTCGGCCATGCGCTCCTGCGCCTCCGCATAGGAGCGCTCGAGCTCGTCCACCAGACGTTCGATCGGATTCATGGTGTGAGGTTAGACCTGACCCCCGTCTAGCTCCGGATCGAGCGGCGTCTATCGAGCTCGATCTCGGGAACGCTCGCGAGCGCCTTCGAGACGGGACAGTTTTCCTTGGCCGTTTCCGCAGCTGCACGGAAGCCCTCGGCGTCGAGACCGGGAACTTCGCCGCGCGCGTGCAGGACGATCTTCGTGATGCCCTCGCCGGGGACGAACGTCACGGTCGCCGTCGTCTTGAGCTCGGTCGCAGGCGTTCCTGCTTGCGCGAGCCCGTGCGCCAACGCCATCGAGAAGCACGAAGCGTGTGCTGCCGCGATCAGCTCCTCCGGACTCGTCTTCCCGCCCGACTTCTCCTCGGTGCGCGAGGCCCACGTGACATCGAGCGGGCCGAAAGCCTCGCTTCCGACGCGGTCGATCGTCCCCTCGCCCTCTAGCAGCGAGCCCTTCCATGTCACGTCGGCCGTGCGCTCAGTCGCCATCGTTTCCTCCTGGTTCATCCAGCGTCGCTTCGACAGTCACCGCGGCGCTCGCCCTGATGAGCGCCGAGAACGGACACCCGGCGTCTGCAGCCTCGGCCGCCCGAGCGAAGCCGGCGGCGTCGCACTCCGGAACGGAGCCCCGTGCCGTGATTGCCGACGCGACGATCCGGTGACCGGCACCCTCGACCTCGTCCATAGTGATCCGGCAGTGGACATCGAGGCGCTCCGGCGGGGTGCCCGCTCGCGCAAGCTCGCTCCCGAGTGAGGTCACGAAGCACGCGGCGTGCGCGGCGGCAAGCAACTCCTCGGGGCTCGTCTTCCCCTCCGGGTCGCCGGCGCGCGACGCGATCGTCGTGGGGAGCTCGAACGCGCCCGAGCTCACCGCACTAACGACACCCGAGCCGCGAGCGGTCGTTCCCTCCCAGACGATGTCGGCTTCCCGGACGATCCGCGGCATGGAACGGAGTGGCGGTTAGGCCATCACTTCGACTCGTGTGTCGAGCCGCTTTTCTTCGGCCGGCTCGGCCTCTTCGCGCTCGCGCACCATGTTGAGGGCACGGATGGAAACCTCCACCTGGTCGTCCGTCGGCTCGCGAGTGGTCAGCCGTTGAAGCCAGAGGCCCGGCGCGAGCAAGGTCATCAGCACCCGGTTGTCCTGATGCTGCCCCGCGTAGCGGATCACCTCGTACGCGAGCCCCGCGATGACCGGGAGGAGCAGGACCCGGCTCGCGATGAGCCAGTACCAGACCGGCCGTCCGACGAACGCGAAGACGAAGATCGCGATCACCATCACCCAGAGCAAAAATGCCGTACCGCAACGAGGATGAATCAAGCTGAACTTCTGCACGTTGGCGGGAGTCAACTCGGCGCCGGCTTCGAGCGCGTTGATCGTCTTGTGCTCGGCGCCGTGGTACTGGAAGACCCGGCGCAGGTCCGGGAGCAGCGAGATGAGGAGGATGTAGCCGATGAAGACCGTGACGCGGATGAGGCCCTCGATGACCACGAAGGCGCCTGTGGAGTCGATCGGCAGCCAGCTCGTGAGCAGCGCCGGGCCGACCTTGAACAGCATGAGCGCGAACCCGATCGCGATCGCGAACGAGAAGATGATCTGGCCGCGGCCAATCTGGGTCTTGATCTCGCCGTGCTCGTCCCGCTCCTGCGAGATGACGTTGGCCGAGATCGCGAGGGCGCGAAACCCGATGGCGAGCGACTCGCCGAGCGCGATGATGCCCCGAATGACCGGGAGCCTCCACACACGGTTGCGCTTCATCGGCGACTCGATGTCGTTGACGACCTCCTCGATGTCGCCCTCCGGCGTGCGAATCGCGACCGCCCAGCTCGACGGGCTGCGCATCATCACGCCCTCGAGGACGGCCTGGCCGCCGATGCTGGCGCTCATCTACTCAGACTGGCCGCGGCTCGCGCCGCCGGCTTTCTCGAGGCGGCGCTGGAAGCGCTCCACCCGGCCGCCGGTGTCGACGAGCTTCTGCTTGCCCGTGTAGAACGGGTGGCAGTTCGAGCAGATCTCGACGTGAAGCTCGGGCTTCGTCGAGCGTGTCTCGAACTCGTTGCCGCAGGAGCAACGGACAGTGGCGTGCACGTAGTCGGGATGGATGTCGGCCTTCATTGCCGACCAAGGATAGCAACGGCGGTTTCCGGCGCGACGTTGCCTCCGGAGACAACGATCGCCACCGGGCCTTCCTCCGGCGACACCTTCCCCGCCAGCAGCGCTGCCACGCCCACGGCGCCTGCGGGCTCGCAAGCGAGCTTCGCGCGCGTATAGAGAAATCGCATGCCCTCGGCGATCTGATCCTCGGTGACGAGCACGCTCTCCACTCCGAGCTCGCGGCAGATCGCCAGTGGGCTCTCACCCGCAAAGGGGGCGCTCAGCCCGTCGGCGATCGACTGCGGCTCGACGGGAACGGGACGGCCCTCGGCGAGGCCACGGTGGAGTGCGGGCGAAAGCTCCGGCTCGACGGCGATCACGCGCCGGCCTGGAGCGGCGGCGGCGATTCCCGACACGAGCCCTCCTCCCCCGCACGGAACGACGAGCACGGCCGCATCGGGGACGTCTTCGAGGATCTCGAGGCCGACCGTGCCCTGGCCGGCGATGACGAGCGGATCATCAAACGGGTGGACGAGGGCCCTACCTGTCTCCTCCATCAGCTCGCCCAGCCGCTCGAACGCCTGGCCCGGCCCCGTCGCCTGGAGGTCGACCTCGGCTCCGTACTCGCGCGTCGCGGCGATCTTCTGGACGCTCGCGCCCTCCCACATCACGACTAGTGCGTCGATGCCTTCGAGCGCTGCACCGTACGCCAGCGCCTGCGCGTGATTTCCGGCGGAGATGCCGATCACGCCGCGCTCGCGCTCCACGACGGACAGCGACGCCAGCTTCGTGAGCACGCCACGAGCCTTGAACGAGCCGGTGCGCTGAAAGAGCTCGGCCTTGAGGCGAACCCCCGGCCCCAGCGTCCGGGATGTGAACGTCGGTGTGCGGTGGAGGCGCCCGCTGATCGCCTCGCGGGCGCGGAGTACATCGTCGCGCGAGATCACTCGAACGATCGTAGTCGCGACGGCGCAGACGAACCAGGCGCGCCCCACTGCCGAACCACAGCCATCGAATGTCAACGAGGACGGGGTCCGAACCTGTCCGGAGGAGGTGTAGGTAGATGTCCAATGCTCCACCGGAGCGTGCCGATTCGGGCGCGCTGCAGGAGCTCGAGCGCGACCCCGCGTCGCGTAAGCAGTTCCTCAAGCTGATGGGAGGCGGGGTTGCCGCCACCAGCGCGTTCAGCATCTTCCTCGCCGCCTGCGGCGGGGACGACGACAAGAAGACGCAGAGCACGGAGTCGACGTCGACCGCGGCCACGCAGGAATCGGGCGACATCAAGATCGTCAACTACGCACTGACGCTCGAGTACCTCGAGGCCGACTTCTACCAGCAGGTGATCGACAGCGGTCTCTTCAAGGGAGCCCAGCAGAGCCTGATCCAGGCCATCGGCGACCATGAGAATCAGCACGTCGAGGCCCTGAGCGGCACCGTCTCGAAGCTGGGCGGCACACCTGCGGCCGAGCCTCAGACGAAATTCCCGATCGACAACCCGAAGAACATCCTGACTCTCGCCGCCACGGTCGAGAACCTCGGTGCTGCCGCCTACCTCGGTCAGGCGGACAAGATCAAGAACAAGGAAATCCTCGCCGCAGCTATCTCCATCCATTCCGTCGAAGCCCGACACGCTGCAGCCCTGAACTTCCTGACCGGAAAGTCCCCAACCCCTGACGGTGGCTTCGCCAAGCCGGCCTCGATGGACCAGGTCCTGGCCGCGGTCAAGCCGTTCATCGTCAGCTGACGCCCCACGCGCAGAAAGGAATCGAAATGAGCAACGGAAACATGGCGGCCTCAGAGTTGGCCGCAGTCGAGATCCACGGAATGGATCGCGGCGCATTCGTGATGAAGAGCGCGCTGGCCGTCGGCACCGTCTACGGCGTGGCCGCAGTCGGCCCGTTCGTCGGCAAGGCACTCGCCGCGAGTGGCGACGTCGGGATCCTCAACTTCGCCCTCACGCTCGAGTACCTGGAGGCCGACTTCTACACCCAGGGGATGAAGCTGAACCTGGGGGGCGAGGTGGCCAAGTTCGCAAAGCTGGCCGGCGCGCACGAGCAGCAGCACGTCGACGCCTTGATCGCCACGGTCAAGAAGCTCGGCGGCACCCCGGCCAAGAAGCCGACGTTCAAGTTCCCGATCTCGAACCAGGCCACCTTCCTCAAGCTCGCCCAGACGCTCGAGGACACCGGTGTCGGCGCTTACAACGGCGCCGCCCCGGCGATCAAGTCGCCGGAAGTGCTCGCCGCGGCGGGCTCAATCGTTCAGATCGAAGCCCGGCACGCAGCGGTCATCCGGCTGCTGAACGGCGTCTCGCCGGCACCTGGAGCCTTCGACGAGGCTCTCATGGAGGCCAAGGTGCTCGCGGCCGTCAAGCCTCTCATCAAAGCGTAGCCCGCAAAAACGGCGGGGTCAGGTCTTGCGGTCACGCAAGGCCTGACCTCAGGGCTGCGGGGCTCCCGGCACAATCAACGCGTCGGCGGGCGCCGCACCGGCTTCCGGGGTCTCGGGCCCCTCGATTCTCCGCAGGTTGCGAATGCTGGGCACCGCCACCACCGCGGCCGTCGATACAGCGCACCACACTGCGCCGATCCAGAGAGTGGTGGAGATGCCGATCTGGTCGGCGACGGGGCCGGCGAGCACGAACCCCAGCGGCGCGAACGCAAAGGAGCCCATCCAGTCCCACGCGCTCACGCGTGAGAGCGACTCCTCGGGGACGTGTTGCTGGAGGGTCGTCTGCCAGACCGCGATGAAGAAGCCGATCGCCACGCCCGCGAGCATCTGGGCACCGGCGATCGCGAACACGGGCCAACGCATAGCGAGGAAAGCCGGGCCCGGGACGGCGAGGAAGAACGCCACCGAGCATGCGAACATCGGTCGCGCGGGCTTGAAGCGGAGCGCGACGAGGCCGCCGACGACCATGCCCAGGCCGAAAGCGGCCGCGATCGTCCCCCAGGCCGCGGGGCCGCCGAGCGACTGCTTCGCAACCAGCGGGCCGAGGGTCTGGAACGGGGCAACCAGGGCGAAGAGAATCGTCGTCGCCCAGAGGATGATCACCCAGAGCCAGGTGCGGCTCACGAGCTCTCGCCAGCCGCCGGCAAGCTCCGCCAGGAAGCTCTCGCGGGCGCGCTGACGGACGGCTTTTGGAACGCGAAGCATGGCCAACGACGCTGCGCTCACCGCAAACGTGCCCGCGTCCACTGCGAAGACGAACCCGGGGTTCGCGACCGCGGCAAGCAGCCCGGCGACCGCCGGGCCGACGACGAACGCGCCGCTCCGCGTGACCCCGAGCATCGCGTTGGCCTGCTGGAGACGTGGGCCGCTGGCCACCGCGGGCACGAGCCCCGTCACCGCGGGCTGGAAGAATGCTTCTGCCGTTCCATAGACGGCGATGAGCGCGACGAGGTGCCAGAGCTCGGCCGCGCCTGTCAGCAGGAGCACTGCGAGCGCGGCCTGCACGATGCAGCGGATTGCGTCCGACACGAGCATGACGAGCTGCCGCGGAAGCCGGTCGGCCCAGACACCTCCGATGAGGACGAACGCGGCGAGGGGAAGCGTGTGCGCCGCCAGTACGAGGCCGAGTGCGGTCGCCGAGCGGTCGAGCGTCGACAGCACGGCGAAGGCGAGCGCCACGGGCAGCAGTCCGTCGCCGAGCGTCGAGGTGGCCTGTCCCACCCAGAGCAGGCGGAAGTTGCGCTCGCGGAGGACGCCGAAGGTGTCGGAGAGAGCCACGGGCCGACT
>JACCXX010000109.1 GCA_013696805.1 Actinomycetota bacterium | reverse complement strand
TCGTCGGGACGCTCGCCGAGAACCTTCGGCTGGCCCGGCCGAGCGCATCGGACGAGCAGCTGACCGAGGCGCTCGGGGCGGTGGACGCGCGCGAGTGGGCTCGAGCGCTTCCGGAGGGGTTGGAGACCATGGTTGGCGCGGGCGGCTTCCCGCTCACCCCGGCGCAGGCGCAGCAGCTCGCGCTCGCGCGGCTGGTGCTCGCCGATCCGCACACGCTCGTCCTGGACGAGGCGACCTCGCTGCTCGACCCGCGCGCTGCCCGACATCTTGAACGCTCGCTTGGCTCGGTGCTGCGGGGCAGAACGGTCGTCGCGATCGCCCACCGGCTGCACACGGCGCACGACGCGGACCGCGTCGCCGTCGTCGAAGAAGGGCTCTTGTCCGAGATGGGCACGCACGACGAGCTCGTGGCGCACGACGGCTCCTACGCGGCGCTCTGGGATTCCTGGCACGGTGACCGTTAGGTCGGCGACAGCGCCTCAACGAACTGCTCTTGCAGCCATGTGAGATAGGCGTAGACGGCGAGCCCCCGGCCGCGCTCGCCGGCGTCGAGCTCGACTTCGAAGTCGGTCTCCTCGCTGACGTCGAGGCGAGTCCCGAGCACTAGACGAAGGTCGTTCAGGCCCCGGAGCCAGGCGTCTGCCTCCTCCTCGGTCAGGATCTTCTCGGAGAGCGTCGAACGGACGACGTCCAGGACCTGCGCCCGGCCCGACACGAGCTGGTCGCGCACGAGCTTTTGGTACTGCTCCTCGGTCTCGGGATCCGCGTGCCCGGGCGGGAAGAGCCGCCGAAGCGCCGGATCGTCTGGGTCGGTGAGAAGCTCCGCGAGGTCGTCATAGAGCCTGCGCAGTAGCATCCGCTCGCCTTCGCGTAGGCGCAACCTGAAGCGGCCGTCCGGCCTCCGCTCGATCTGCCGCGAGAAGAACATCTAGTCGCGGTGCATGGTCGCCCACAGGCCGTGGGCGTGCAGCCGCGCCACGTCGTGCTCCGACTTCTCGCGGTTGCCGCTCGAGACGACGGCCTTGCCCTCCTCGTGCACCTGAAGCATGAGCTTCGTCGCCTGCGCGAGGCTGTAGCCGAAGAGCTTCTGGAAGACGAGCGTCACGTAGGACATGAGGTTGATCGGGTCGTTCCAGACGATCACGACCCAGGGGCGGTCGTGCTCGGCTTCGTCGGCGGATTCCGGCTGCTCGACCTCGACTTCGGCCGGAGCGAGGGTGGCGCCCATCCCCGAATTGTGGCGAAGTCCGTTTCGCCGGGCTGTCGCCGGGAACTGGCGGCTTGGTGACGAAAACGGTGCGCGCGCATTGCCGACGATTCGGTCCGGTAGAAGGGGCGTGCCAAGCGAGGCTTCCGTTGGTTAGGGCTTGGTACGCGCTCGGGAGACGAGCCCCCAGACCGAGACGAACGTCCAGGCGACCTCGAGCAGCACGAAGCCCCACAACCGCTCGACGTAGGCGATGACTGCGAGCGCCAGCGCGCCGGCCAGGTTCAACAGGAGGTACGAGTACGAGGTCTGGTCGATTACGCGGAACTGGGCGAGGGCGTAGGCGACGAGAATCGCCAGGGCGCCGAAGATCTGGATCGCTTCGCTCATACTCCCCTGATGCCCAAACGTATCGCTCTCATCTTCGTCCTCCTCCTGCTTGCCGGTTGCGGGGGCGCCGGCGACTCGAAGAGCGTCGCCGACGGCGGCCCGTTCGACTACGACCGCGACGCCGCGCTCGACTTCGAGGACTCCGGGCGCGTCAACCGCAACTATCCGATCGAGATCCGCGACGTTTCCTACGCGAGCCCCAGCGGAGACGACATCGTGACCGCCTTCCTCGTCAAGCCGCCGGGCAAAGGGCCGTTCCCGGGGGTGATCCTCGTGCACGGGGCGGGCGCCAACCGTGAGCAGCTCGTCGTCCAGGCGACCTGGCTGGCCGGGCGCGGTGCGGTGGCGCTCGCCGTCGACTCCCCGTTCGCACGCAACCCGGACATCGAGGTTCCCGAGGGCGTCCCTGGCCTGCGGGTCGAGCGTGACCTGATCGTTCTGAACGTCCAGGAGCTGCGGAGGGCAGTCGATGTGCTGGAGGAGCACGGTGGGGTGGAGGACGAGAAGATCGGCTACGTCGGCTACAGCGCCGGGGCCCGCACAGGCGCGATCCTGGCCGGCAACGAGGATCGCATCGACGCCTACGTCCTGATCTCGGGCGGCTCCGCTCCGATCTCGGAAGTCACGAAGGCCGTCCCGCCGGAGACGCGCTCCGACGTCGAGGCGATCCTCACCGAGGTCGATCCGCTTCGGCACGTCCGCGAGGCCGCGCCGGCGAAGCTTCTCTTCCAGGACGGCCGGAAGGACGAGGTCGTCCCGAGGGCGGCGCTCCTCGCCCTGTACCGCGCCGCTAGCAAGCCGAAGGAGATCCGCTGGTACGACGCGACGCACGAGCCCACGGTCGCCGTCTACAGCGACACGCTGTCCTGGCTGACCAAGGAGCTCGGGCTGAGCACAAAACCCGTCGCGCCACGCGTCAAGATCGGCCCTTAGTGGGAAAGGCGAAGCGCGAGACGAAGCGTGCGGCCCGGAGCGACTGGACGCAGGGTCTCGCGCGCGCCGGCCTCGTTGCCAAGGGCATCACGTTCGCGATCGTCGCCGCGCTCGCCTTCAAGGTCGCATTCGACTCCGGCGGCAAGATCGAGGACCGGCCTGGAGCCCTGCAGGCAGTGGCCCAGAGCACGCTGGGACGTTTCCTGCTCGGCGCGCTCGCGGTCGGCCTCGGCGGCTATGCGCTCTGGCGCTTCGCGCAGGCCTATCTGGGCGAGACGCTCGAGAGTGGTGAGGACGAGGGCTGGCTGAAGCGGATCGGGCTCGTCGCCCGCGGGCTTCTCTACACCTGGCTCTTCGCCATGTGCCTCTCACTCGTCTTCAACGCCGACGAGCCGATCGCCGGGGGTGGAGGCGGGGGTGGAGGCGGTGGACAGGAGGAGGATCGAGCGACTGCCTTCGCGCTCGAGCAACCCCTGGGGCGCTGGCTGGTCGCCCTGGTCGGCCTCGCGATCATCGGCGCCGGGCTCTTCAACCTCTACCGCGCCGTCTCGCAGCGTTTCCGGAAGGACTTGAAGGAGGGGCAGATGGATGAGGAAGAGCGCGGGGCCTACGCGGTTGTCGGCGTGGTCGGCCACCTTGCTCGCGCGATGCTCTTTTCCCTGATCGGCTGGTTCTTCGTCAAGGCTGCCTGGGAGTACGACTCCAAGGAGGCGATCGGCCTCGACGGCGCCTTGCGCAAGGTCGCGCGTGCGGAGTACGGCGATCTCCTGCTCGGCTGCACCGCCGCGGGTCTCCTTGCCTACGCCCTCTTCTGCGTGGTGCAGGCCCGCTATCGCGAGGTGTAAAGGCGCGTTCGGCGTTTGTCGTGCAGGTCGAGCGCGACGACGCACAAGGCGAGCCATGCCAGTCCAATGCTGAAGCCCGCGAGCACGTCGGAGAAGAAGTGCACGCCCAGGTACAGGCGGCTGAAGCCGATCAGAGAAACCAACAGGAGTGCGGTGGCCAGGCACACGAGGCGGGCCGGGCCCTGCAGGCGGCGGAGCACGACGAGGCTGAGGGCGCCGTAGACCGCGATCGAGACGGTCGCGTGGCCGCTCGGGAAGGAGTAGGTCGAAAGATTGGCCAGCGGGTCCGTGAAGAAGGGCCGATCGCGGCGAAACGCGAGCTTCAGCGAGTAGCTGAGGACTTCGGAGCCGACGAACGCGAGCGCCATCAGCACAGCCTCTCTGTAGTAGCGCCTTCGCGCGAGGAGGTAGGCGGCAAGCACGGTGATGCCTGCGAGGACGAGGCCGTTCCCAAGTGTCGTGACGGCCTCGAAGAACTCCGTCAGCGGCCGCGTCGCGTGCTCGTGCAGCTCGCTCGCAATGCGGTTGTCGAGGCCCGTGTCGCCCTCGGCGACCTCCTCCGCCAGCGCGCCGAACCCCCACCCCCCGGCTGCCAGGATCAGCAGGCCGAGGGTCAGCGTCGGCCCAAGATCCCGCAGGCGCCCGGAGATCGCTCGGTAGGGCATGGGGGCATTGTTACCCTCCGGCCATGGCGCGCTCGGTCATCGTCTCCACTGCTCGGACGCCGTTCGGGAAGCTCGGCGGCGGGCTCTCCGACAGGTCTGCGACCGAGCTCGGTTCGATCGCGATCAAGGCCGCGCTCGAGCGCGCAGGCCTCGAACCCGGCGAGGTCGAGTACGCGATCATGGGCCAGGTTCTCCAGGCCGGCGCGGGCCAGGCACCGGCGCGCCAGGCGGCGATCGGCGCCGGCATTCCCAAGGAGGTCGGCGCGGACACGGTCAACAAGGTCTGCGCCTCCTCGATTCGCGCCGTCGAGATCGCCGACTCGATGATCCGCGCCGGGGATCACCAGGTGATCGTCACGGGTGGCATGGAGTCGATGTCGAATGCGCCCTACCTGCTCGCGAAGGCCCGCTTCGGCTACAAGCTCGGCGACGGCGCTCTGATCGACTCGATGACCCACGACGGGCTGACGTCGTCGTTCGACCAGCGCCACATGGTCGAGCAGGCGTCGTTCGTCTCCCGGGAGCTCGGCATCACCCGCGAGGAGCAGGATCGCTGGGCCCTGCGCTCGCACGAGCGCGCTGTCGAGGCCATGGACGCGGGTCGTTTCGCCGACGAGATCGTCCCGGTCGGCGACCTCGACGCCGATGAGGGCCCCCG
>JACCXX010000046.1 GCA_013696805.1 Actinomycetota bacterium | reverse complement strand
AGCCGACCGAGCTCTCGGACGTGATCACGAACGGGCCGATCTCGGCCGTCGTGCGGACGTGCGTACCGCCGCAGAGCTCTCGTGAAAAGTCGGGGATCTCTACGACCCGCACCTCGTCGCCGTACTTCTCGCCGAACAGCATCATCGCCCCGAGGTTGCGCGCCTCCTCGATCGGCGTAATGAACGTGCGCACGGGGAGGCTCTCGAAGATCTTCGCGTTCACGATCCGCTCCACCTCGGCCCGCTGCTCCAGGGTGAGCGCTTGCTCATGCGTGAAGTCGAAGCGCAGCTTGTCGGGGCGGACGGCCGAGCCGGCCTGGCGCACGTGCTCGCCGAGAACCTCCCGGAGCGCCTTGTGCAGCAGGTGCGTCGCCGTGTGATTCGCCATCGTCGGGAAACGGACGCGCCACGGAACGACGGCCCGCACACGGTCGCCCGCGAAGAACCCGTTGCCCTTGAAGATGAGCGCCTGATCCTCGTCGAGCCTGTGTGCCTCGACGAGGTCCGCCCTGGCGCCCGTCTCCTCGTGCTCGAGGTAGCCCTGATCGGTGACCTGGCCGCCGCCGGCCGCGTAGAACGGCGACTCACGGAGCTTGGCGAGAAAAATGCCGTCCCCGAGCTCCTCGGCGGCCCCGATCTGCGTGAGGACGTCCGTCTTCTCGAACCCGACGAAATCCGAGGTGAAGCCGGCGCCGGTGGCGAACTCGGCCGCGCGCGTGTCCTCGCTCTTCACGCCTGCGCGCGACCGCTCGCGCTGCTCGCCCATCAAGCGCTCGAAACCCTCTTCGTCGACCGGCAAACCTCGAAAGCGCGCGCGATCCACAGTCACCTCGATCGGGTAGCCGTACGTGTCGTGGAGCTTGAAGGCCGCCTCGCCGGAGATGGCGTCCGACTCGGCCTCCTCCTCGAAAAGCCGCTCCCCGTGCTCGAGGGTCCTGCTGAAGCGACCCTCCTCTGCCTCGAGCATCTCGTTGATCACCTTGTGGTGCTCGACCAGCTCCGGGTACGTGTCGCCCATCTGCTCGACGACCACCTCGGCGAGCCCCGGCAGGAAGTCACGCAGGCCGAGGTCGTGCCCATGGACGATCGCGCGGCGAATGATCCGGCGCAGGACATAGCCGCGACCCTCGTTGCCGGGCCGGACACCATCGGCGATGAGACACGTCATTCCCCGCCCATGGTCGGCCAGGACACGATGCGCCTTCGTGGCCGTCTCCGACTCGCCGTAGGCGACCCCGCTCTCGGAGGCGATCCACCCCATGATCGTCTGGTAACCGTCCGTCTCGTAGACGGACAGGACGTCCTGGAGGATCGACGCGGCGCGCTCGAGCCCCATGCCGGTGTCGACGTTTTGCTTGGGGAGCGGCGTCACTTGGCCGTCGGGATGGAGCTCGTACTCCATGAACACGAGGTTCCAGAACTCGAGGTAGCGCTCGCACTCGCAGCCGGGCGCGCACTCGGGTCGGCCGCAGCCGATGCCCTCGCCGCGATCGTAGAAGAGCTCCGTGTCAGGGCCGCATGGGCCGGGGCCCCCCACGGACCAGAAGTTGTGGGCGCGACCGAGCCGGACGATGCGCTCCGGCGGCATCCCGATCGCCCCCCACAGCCGGATCGCTTCCTCGTCCTCCCCCAGCCCCAGCTCGGGGTCGCCGGCGAACACGGTCACCCAGAAGCGATCGAGCTCGATCTTCATGTGGTCGAAGACGAACTCCCAGGCGAAGTCGATCGCGCCTTCCTTGAAGTATTGCCCGAACGAGAAGTTGCCGAGCATCTCGAAGAAGGTGAGGTGGTGGCCGTCAAGACCGACCTCGTCGATATCCGCCGTGCGGAAGCACTTCTGGACGGTCCCGAGAAGCAGCGCCGGGGGCTGGTCGCGGCCGAGGAAGTACGGCATCAGGGGCTGCATGCCGGCGCTGTTCAGCAGGGTCGAGCGGTCCCATTCGGGCGGGACGAGCGACCCGGACGGGTGCCGCTCATGCCCCTTCGACTCGAAGAAGGACAGGAAGCCTTCGCGCAGCTCAGCGGTCGTGTTCATGGCCTGGCGGTGATTCTACGAGGCGCGTCTTTCGGCACAGATCCGGCGCAAAGCGCTGCGGATTTTCTCGTTACGATTGAATCGGGGAGGAGGTTGGGAGTACCTGGTATCAGGGGTCGTTTCAGGGACTCCCGGAGCCGCCGGCGACTTGCGACTCTACGGCTTCGTCACTCGCGATCTCATCTCGAATTTTCTCCAGCGCCCGCCGGATGAGCCGCGACACGTGCATCTGCGAGATGCCGACTTGCTGCGCGATCTGCGACTGGGTCAGTCCCTCGAAGAACCGTAGGTGCAAGATCATGCGCTCGCGGTCTTCCAGAACGCGGAACCCGGGCGCGAGGACGGCGCGATCCTCCGAGATCTCGTACTGCGGCTCGTTCGCCCCCAACGACTCGAGCGGGTCGACCTCGCCGTCCTCGTCGCTTCCTCCACCCGTCGAAAGCGACACGGCGCTGTACGCCCGGCCCGACTCGAGCGCTTCGAGCACCTCTTCCTCCTCTGCCCCGGCCGCCTTTGCCAGCTCCGGAATCGTCGGCGAGCGCCCGAGCTCCACGGTCTTCGACTCGATCAGCTTGGACAGCTGCACGTTTAGCTCCTGCAGGCCACGCGGGACGCGAACAGACCAGCCCTTGTCTCTGAAGTGTCGCTTGATCTCGCCGATGATGTTCGGCGTCGCGTACGTCGTCAGTTCGACACCGCGGTCGATGTCGAACCGGTCGATCGCCTTGATCAACCCGATCGCTCCGATCTGAACGAGGTCGTCCAGCTGCTCCCCCCGGTACGAGTATCGGCGCGCAAGCGAGCGTACGAGCGACATGTACTGCTCGATGAGCTGCTGGCGCGCGGCGAGGTCACCCTCGACGTGGTATCGCCGCAAGAGAACGCGATCGTCGACCGACATCACGCGTGAACGTCTCCGACCGTCTTCAAGAGCTTCACCCAGAAGGCTCCGTCCCGGCTCTCGACCTCGACGCCGTCGACGAGCGTGTCAAGGATTCGGCGCAGACCGACCTCCTCGCCGCTCTCGCGTGCCAGTTCGGCGCGAACGCCGTCCCGCAACGGCCCGACCTCCGTCTCGATCGTGTTCTCGGCGACCCGCAACGAGATCGTCACGTCGCCGAGCTCCTGGTCGCGCTCGAGGATCGCGTCAAGCGCGAGCTGGAGATCCTCGAGCGTTTCGATCGTCAGGTTGAGGCGGATGCCGACGCCGCCCAGCACGAGGTGGGCGACGCGCAGGAACTCCCGCTCCCGCGGAATGGTCAGCGTGATCTCGTCGGTCATCCGGTGGCCCCCCTCTCCTTGTGGAACGCGGGAACAGGCCCGCGAGTTGCGTCAATCACGCGGAGCTCTCGCGCACGATGCCGGACCCGACCACGACGTCGCCTTCGTAGACGACCGCCGTCTGCCCGCGTGCGACACCGTAGACCGGCCTCTCGAGCGCAAGCTCGAAGCCGTCAGCCGAGGCTTCGACCGTCGCGGGGACCGCTGGCGAGCGGTAGCGCAGCTTGACGTCCCCTCGAGTCACGGAAGCAAACAGCTTCCCGGAGGCGCGCACGCGACGGCGAGCGAGCGCCCCATGAGGGCCGACGACCACAGTGTTCGACTCCGGAACCGTGGCCACCGCGAAAACCGGCACCCCTGCCGACACCCCGAGGCCGCGCCGCTGCCCGGGTGTGAAGCGCCAGAACCCGGCGTGCGTTCCAAGCCGCTCTCCCGCGCTGTCGACGACCGGCCCTTCCTGCGCCCCGAGCCCGTGCCGCTCGAGGAATGAGCGGTAATCGTCTCCGCCCAGGAAGCAGGCCTCCTGGCTCTCGGGGCGACGCGCGACCTGAAGGCCCGCACGCTCGGCCTCAGCTCGGGTCTCTTCCTTGGTCTGGTCACCCAGGGGAAACCAGAGGCGATCAAGAATTCCGGGATCGACGCGCGCGAGCATGTACGACTGATCCTTCTCCTCGTCGGCCCCGCGTGCGAGCAGGAGCCTTCCCCGATGCTCGACGATCCGGGCGTAGTGGCCGGTCGCGAGCCGCCCCGCTCCAGCGCGCTTCGCAAAAGAGAGCAGCCGGCCGAATCGAAAGCTGCCGTTGCAACGCGTGCAGGGGTTCGGCGTCTCCCCGCGTGCATAGTCCTGGATGAACGGCTCGACGATCGAGCGCCGAAAGGCCTCGCGCGCATCGATCGTGACGTGCGGGATGCCGAGCCCGTGGCAGGTCTCGCGGGCAGCTATGACCGCCTCGGGCGAGCAGCACGCACGCTCCGCATGTGGCGCACGCGGGTCGATCCAGAGGCGCAGCGTAATTCCGACCGCATTCGGCCCCGCACGCAGCAGGGCGACCGCGCTATCGACGCCACCGCTCATCGCCACAGCGACCCGACCGGAGTCGGGCGCAGCGCGAAACACGGGGCCGATCGCATGCGCGAGTGCGTCGAGCGCGAGTGCGTCGCCGCCGACGGCTGCGGCTTGGAGCAACGTCAGCCCGGCGAGCGGTCGCTCCAGGCCTTCGACATCCGCTTCGACGACCCGGTCTCCGTCGACGACCACGCGGGCATGCGCCCACTCCTCGTCGCGCGTCGCGTCTCCCCGGATCTCGATCACGAGGTCAGCGTAGCGGCCGGAAAAAAAGTGCCCCACCCTGCCGATAGTCCCGACGCGATGCGAACCTGGATTAACCAGGTGGGTGCCCTGCCGACCCAGCCCTTACGGGCCTGTCGGACGCAGGCTCCCTCTGCTTTCACATTGGTTCAACAATGTGCGCCGAGCCACGCACAGGGTCGAGCACCGCCTCACTCTAGCGGGCGTAGCGCCAGCGGATCGTCTCGCGGCCGTCCACGCCGAGAGTGCGAGCGAGAGCATCGGTGAGCCCGAATTGGACGTTCGGCGCCTCCGGGCCGCGGCCGATCACCTGCGTGAGCACCTCGGATTCGTCGTTGCCGATGTACAGCTTCACGCCACAGGGTAGGACGGGATGCGCAATCCCGATCGTCGAGCCCATCACGCGCTGCCCGCACGCGGTCGTCGCTCCTGGTGTCAGATCGCGTCCCGTCGCCGCCGCCCGTGCGTGGTACCAGCCACCGTCGGGAGCTGGAATCGATTCTGGCAGGCGCACGCGCGTGGAGCTTTCACCTCGCTGCGACCCAAGCGCCAGCCCGAGGACAATCGCCAGGAGCGCGACTGCCGCGATCGCAATCTCCCGTTGGGCCAGGTCGGGGCTCACGATTCGATCGATTGGCCGAACGAGTCGCGCACGAGGTCGTCGAACTCCTTCGGCAGCGTGAGAAGTCCCACCGCGGCTACAGATCGCAAGCGCGCGGATGGGACGTTCGCCAGAGATTCCTCCTATTGCTCCTCTTCACGCGAACTCTCGCCTGGGTGCCCTCGGCGCCCGAACAGACCGTAACGACGGCGCGGGCGCGGCTGGAGCGGTTCGAGGCGGTGACGGGTCCGGCGCTCCTCCTCGTCGAAGGCGAGGCGCGCCGCATCGACTCGGTCGCCCGCCTGCTCCACCGACTCTTCAGCCGATCCGGCTTTCGGCCTAAGCCCCGCGGTCCCCGGCTCGATCATGGTCTCTTCCTCGACGGGCGGCCGTCCAGGCGGAGGCTCGACCTGTGCGGGCATTGCGGGCGGAGGTGGCGGTACGACCGGCTCCTCGACCATCGAGTCGCCCTGGTCGAAGGCCGGGCCGCCGACTGCTGCATACCGGGTCGGGAACCGGGGCCCCTGACGCCACGCGAAGTACTCGATCATCGAGACGAGAAGCCATGCGAGGGCCATGATCAGGATGATCAGGAGCGGGGCCAGGTCCGCAAACCCGAGCACGACTGCCAGCAGGATCAGGAAACCCGCTTCAAGCGCAAATCTCGGCCCCAGTGCTCCAGGCATGCTCGCGAAGATTACGCGAGCGGTTGAGCGCTAGGAGGGTTTGGCGGAATTCGCTCGTTGCCGGAGTGCGATGGTCGTTCCGAGGCAAGAACGCAGGGAGGCTCCGGCTCCGCAGGCGGTGGGGTCGCCAGCGGCCTGCGCCTTAGCCCTCTTTGTCCTTCGCCGGGGCGAGGCGGATCCCTAGCTCGTCCAACTGCTCATTGGGGACCTCGCTCGGAGCTCCGCTCATCGGATCGAACCCGGCCTGGTTCTTGGGGAAGGCGACTGTGTCGCGCAGATTGGGCTCGCGCGCGAGCACCATCACCATGCGATCGATCCCGAATGCGATCCCCCCGTGCGGAGGCGCGCCCATGCCCAGCGCATCGAGGAGAAACCCGAACCGGTCGCGCTGCTGCTCCGGCGTGATCTGGAGGATCTCGAACACCTTGGCCTGGAGGTCCGCCTCATGGATCCGTAACGAGCCCCCGCCCAGCTCCTCGCCGTTGCCGATGAGGTCATAGGCGACGGCGAGCGCAGCACCCGGGTCGGTCTCGAGGAGCGACTCCGACTCCGGTGACGGCCGCGTGAACGGATGGTGAACGGCCGTCCACCGCTCGTCCTCCTCCGACCACTCGAACATCGGAAAGTCGGTGATCCAGACCCAACGGAAAGCGTCCTCCTCCACGAGACCGAGCTCGTGACCGAGCCGTGTGCGGAGGGCGCCGAGCACACGAGCGACCTTGCCCGGCTCATCGGCGCCGAAGAGCACCGTCGTGCCCGGCTCGGAGCGGAAGGCGGCGAGCTCCTCCTCCGAGAGGAATTTCGCGATGGGCGAGCGCGGCTCCCCGTCCTCGCCGTAGCTGATGTACGCGAGCCCCTTGGCCCCCCATTCCTTGGCGTAGGCCTCGAGTTGCTCGACCCCGGCGCGCGAGAGCTCCCGTGGCACTCGTAGGAAACGGACTGCAGGCGCGCCGGAGAAGACCTTGAACTCGGAGCTGCGGGTGAGCTCTGTCGCCTCCTCGATCTCGAGGCCGAAGCGCAGGTCGGGCTTGTCGGTTCCGTAGCGGAGCATGGCCTCGCCGTAGGTCATGCGTTGGAACGGCGTCTCGAGCTCGACCCCGAGTGTCTCTTGCCAGATGCTCTGCACCATCTGCTCCATCAGCCCGATGATGAACTCGACGTCCGGGAACGCCATCTCGACGTCGAGCTGGGTCAGTTCGTGGAAGCGGTCGGCGCGAAGGTCCTCGTCCCGGAAGCAGCGAGCGATCTGGTAGTAGCGTTCGAAACCGCCGATCACGAGCAGCTGCTTCAGGATTTGCGGCGACTGGGGCAGCGCGAAGAAACGCCCCTGCTGGAGACGCGACGGCACGAGGAAGTCGCGGGCCCCCTCCGGCGTCGGCTTGAAGAGGATCGGCGTCTCGATGTCGAGGAACCCGCCCCCCTCCATCACGCGGCGGATGATCGAGACCATCTGCGCGCGGAGGCGCAGATTGCGCTGGAGCCGCTCACGGCGGAGGTCGATCCACCGATAGCGGATACGCAGCGTCTCGTCGACGTTCTCGTCCTCGAGCTGGAAGGGCAGCGGCGGGCAGGTCGAGACGATCTCGAGGCGGTCGACCTGGACTTCGACAGCCCCGGTCGGCAGGTTTGGGTTGACGTTCGCGTCATCACGAGCGGCGACCTCACCCTCGGCCTGTAGCACGAACTCGTTGCGGATCCCGCGCGCGGTGGTCGCAGCCTCCGGCGCGCGCTCGGGGTTGACGACCAGCTGGCACAGGCCTGTCTGGTCGCGGAGGTCGATGAAGACTAGGCCGCCGTGGTCGCGTCGTCGCGCCACCCAGCCCGCAAGCTTCAGGCGCTGCCCGACGTGCTCGGACCGCACCTCGCCGGAACCCAGGTCTCGCCAGCTCATGCGGTGATCCTCCCGCGTAGCTCGTCTAGCGGCACCGACTCGTCCTCCGTCCCCGAGCGGCGCAACTTCGCTCCGCCCGGGCCGACGATCACCGTCAAGCGCGCGCCGAGACGCCCGGCCTGGGTCAGCTGGCCCTTGAGCGAGCGGCCCGCGTAGTCGGTGTCCGCACTCTTCCCCTGCTGGCGAAGCTCGGCCATCAGCGCGAGCACCTGCACCCGCGGCGCACCCTCCTCGAGCGCGAAGAAGACGTCAACCCCCAGAGCGGCTTCTCCGCCTTCGGGCATTGCGAGCAACAGCCGCTCGATCCCGGCGCCGAACCCGACCCCGGGCGTTGGCGGGCCGCCGATCTCTTCGACAAGGTAGTCGTAACGGCCACCTCCGGAGATCGAGGACTGCGCGCCCTCGTCGGGACCAACGAACTCCCAGGTCGTACGCGAGTAGTAGTCCAGGCCCCGGACGAGGGTCGGTGCCACCTCGTAGCGCACGCCAAACGCGTCGAGCAGTCCACGGACGGTCGCGAAGTGCTGCTCGCAACCCGCGCACAGCGACTCGCCGATCTTCGGCGCCGTCGCGAGTGCTTCGAGGACAGCCGGGTTCTTGACGTCGAAGACGCGCAGCGGTGATGTCCCCCTCTTGTCGCGCGCGTCGTCGTCGAGCACAGCGTCGTGCTCGTCGAGCCAGGCCTCGAGACGCTCGAGGTAGGCCGGGCGGCATTGCCGGTCGCCGATCGAGTTCAGCTGGAGGGTGTAGTCCTC
>JACCXX010000067.1 GCA_013696805.1 Actinomycetota bacterium | reverse complement strand
CCCGAGCGCCGCACCGAGGAACTCGGCTCCTTCTGGGTGCGCGGGGCCACGCAGCACAACCTGAAGTCGATCGACGTCGAGTTCCCGGTCGGAAAGTTCGTCACGGTCACGGGCGTGTCCGGCTCGGGCAAGTCGACGCTCGTCAACGAGATCGTCTTCAAGGCGCTCGCGAACCAGCTGCACCGCTCCCGCGTCAAGCCCGGAGAGCACGAGTCGGTCGAGGGGATCGAGATCTTCGACAAGGTGATCGACATCGACCAGTCGCCGATCGGGCGCACTCCCAGGTCGAACCCAGCGACGTACACGAAGCTCTTCGACCACATCCGCGAGCTGTACTCGCTGACGCCGGAGGCGAAGATTCGCGGCTACAAGCCCGGGCGCTTCTCGTTCAATGTGCGCGGGGGCCGCTGTGAGACCTGCAAGGGCGACGGCACGATCAAGATCGAGATGCACTTCCTGCCCGACGTGTACGTCCCGTGCGAGACCTGCCACAGCCGCCGCTACAACCGTGAGACGCTCGAGGTGCGGTTCAAGGGCAAGTCGATCGCCGACGTGCTCGAGATGTCGGTCGAGGAGGCTCTGCGCTTCTTCGCGAAGATTCCGAAGTTGCGGCGCCGGCTACAGACACTGCACGACGTCGGTCTCGACTACGTCAAGCTCGGCCAGCCGGCGACGACCCTCTCCGGCGGCGAGGCGCAGCGGGTGAAGCTGTCCTCCGAGCTGTCGAAGATCGCCACGGGGCGGACGCTCTACATCCTCGACGAGCCGACGACGGGCCTCCATTTCGCCGACATCGAGAAGCTGCTCGACGTGCTCCAGCGGCTCGTCGACGCCGGCAACACCGTCCTCGTCATCGAGCACAACCTCGACGTCATCAAGCAGGCGGACTGGATCATCGACCTCGGGCCCGAGGGCGGCGAGGCCGGGGGCGAGGTGCTCGTCACCGGGACTCCGGAGCAGGTCGCCGAGGCCGACGATTCGTCGACGGGGCAGTTCCTGCGGCAGCTTCTGCCGGCGGCTGCCGCCGCGGCCTAGCCGAGCGGGAAACGCTCGGACTCATGCCAGTGGCCTGATTCGTCCTCGACGAGCAGCGCCACCCCGTCGACACGGGCCGCGATCGGTAGGTGCGGTGTCAGCGCGCGGTCGACTTCGTCCTGGAGCGAGGGCTCGCCGATCGCCACGGTGAGATGTGGGATCACCTCTTTGTGGATGCCTTCGTACGGTGGGTACTCCGGGTAGCGCGCGAAGATCAGATCGGTCAGCCGGCGGAACGGCTCGGCGGGCTCCGGTGCCAGCCAGGCGACTTCCGGGAAACGTTCGACGCGTGCCAGGGCGAACGAAAACGCGGGCTCCTCGGCGAGGAGCTCGCGTAGCTCGCCGCTGAGTTTCTCGTTGATCGTCTCTGCGGCCGCGAAGGGGAAGAGCAGCGTCACGTGCGCAGGGATCCCCAGGGACGCGTTGTCGTACCGCAGGCGCCAGTCGTGGACGAGGGGCTCCGCCTCGGGAACGGCCACGATCAGCGCGCTGCGGGGCACGGAGCAGACAGTACGCTCAGGGCCGTGAACGTGGCCGCCGAGCCAGCACCATCTCAGCAGCGCGACTGGTGGTTGCGCGCGCTCGCCGTCTTCGGTAGCCCCCGGGCCGTCTTCGCGGCCATGCGCGACGACTCCCGGGAGGCGGCTGGAGCCCGGCAGGAGCCGATCACCGCAATCGTCTTCCTCGCGGGCATGGCCGGCGTGCTGTCGACGACAATCGCCGGCCGGCTGCTCGACGACCCGGCCTTCGACGGCCTCTCGGTCGCCGTCTGGGCTTTCCTCGGCGGTGCGATGTATGGCCTACTCGTGTACTGGCTTGGAGGTGCGCTCGTGTACGGCTCCGGCTCTCTACTCGGCGCACAATGGAGCTATCGGCAGGCTCGTCACGTTCTCGCCTTCGCGGCGGGGCCCCTCGTTCTTGCCCTGATCCTCGTCTGGCCCGTCCGCCTCGCGGTCTACGGCAGCGATGTCTTCCGCTCGGGCGGACACGACACCGGAACCGGCGACGCGATCTTCGAGGCTCTGACGCTCGGTTTCGTGTGCTGGGCGCTCGCGCTGCTCGTCATCGCGATGCGCGCAGTGCACGGGTGGTCGCTCCCGCGAGCCGCCGGCGCCGTCGCGCTCGCGTCGATTCCGGCCGCCCTATTCGTCGGGTTGAACCTTCTCCGCTAGCTCGAAGCGTTCCCGCTCCTCTTCGTCCATTGCGTACGAGTGCTCCTCGTCAGGGAATGTTCCCGTGCGTACGTCTGCGGCGTAGGCCTCGATCGCGTCACGGATCTCCCGCGAGAGGTTGGCGTAGCGTTTTACGAAGCGCGGCAGGTGGCCTTCGGTGAGGCCGAGCAGGTCGTGGTAGACGAGCACCTGGCCGTCGCAGTCCGGGCCGGCGCCGATGCCGATCGTCGGCACCGAGAGCCGGTTCGTGACCTCGGCGGCGACCGGCGAGGGAATGGCTTCGAGCACGACCGAGAAGCAGCCGGCCTCCTCCAGGGCGACGGCTCCTGCTACGAGCGCCTGGGCCGCGTCGGCTGTCTTGCCCTGGGTCTTGAAACCTCCGAGCATCGTTGCCGACTGCGGCGTCAGGCCCACGTGACCCATCACCGGGATCCCGGCTTCGACGATCGCTCGCACTCTCGAGAGCGAGGGGCCTGCCCCCTCGAGCTTGACCGCATCGGCGCCGGCCTCCTTGACGAACCGGATCGCGTTCCGGAGCGCGTCCTCGTCGGACACCTGGTACGAGCCAAAGGGCATGTCGCCGATCACGACCGGCCGCCGAGCGGCACGCGCAACCGTTCGTGTCAGGAACAGCATCTCGTCCATCGTCACGGGCACCGTGGTGCCCTCGTGCCCGAGGACGACCATGGCCGCCGTGTCGCCGACGAGGATCACGTCGACGCCCGCGTCCTCTGCGAAGCGCGCCCCGGGTGCGTCGTAAGCCGTGACCATCACGATCTTCTCTCCGCGGCGCTTCATGGCCCAGAGCTCGGGGAGTGCCAGCTTGCCGGGTGGAAATACGCTCATGCGTTCTCTCCTTCGATGACGATGTTGTCGATGAGTCGTGCCTTGCCGACCCGGACCGCCGCAGCCAAGACCACCTGGCCGTCGAGCTGGGCTAGCTCGACGTAGTCGACCTCGAGCCCCTTCAGAAGCTCGCGCGCGCGGCCGGGATCTTTCGTGGCGAGGGCGCGGGAAAGGGCGAGAGCCTGTTCGCGCTCCGCCGGAGAGAGATACGCATTCCGGGACGAGAGCGCGAGTCCGTCCTCGTCGCGCACCGTCGGCAGCACGCGGATCTGGACGGCCAGGTTCAGGTCCTCGACGAGTCGTGTGACGACCGCGGCCTGCTGCGCGTCTTTCTGGCCGAAGTACGCGCGCGCCGGGCGGACAATGTTGAACAGCTTGAGACAGACCGTTGCGACGCCACGGAAGTGCCCGGGGCGATGCACCCCCTCGAGGATGGCGCCGAGCTCCTCGACGTCGACCCACGTCTGGAAGCCGGCGGGGTACATCTCCTCGGCCGAAGGAGCGAACACCACGTCGACGCCCGTCTCCTCGGCCAGTCGCAGGTCTCGCCCCTCGTCGCGCGGGTAGCGACCGAGGTCCTCGCCGGTCCCGAACTGGGCCGGGTTGACGAAGAGGCTCGCGACGACGAAGTCGCACTCCGTGCGGGCCGCGCGGAACAGTGAGAGATGGCCCTCGTGAAAGGCGCCCATCGTCGGAACGAGCCCGATCGACCCCGGAGCTAGCGCTGCTGGCAGCTCGGCGATCGTGCGCACGACCTTCATCGGGCGACCTTCTCAGCGGTCAGGTCGGTGAGCGCGCGGTACGTTGGCTCGAGCTCGGGGTACGACTCCCGGATGGCCGCCAAGTGGGCCTCCACGGTCTGCCAGTCGCCGCGCTCGATCGGCCCGGTCAGCTCGAAGTCGTTCTCGATCGTGCGTCGCATGAGCGGAATCAGCGCCTCTGGCGGCGCGCCGGTGGCCCCCACGAGCTCCGCAGCGGCTTTGAAGAGCGTGACGAGGAAGTTCGAGGCGACCACAGCGCCTGCGTGGTAGAGCGCGCGGAGCGAGTCGTCGAGCTCAAATGGATGGAGTCCCAGCGTTCGGGCCAGCTCGAAGCCGACTTCGCGCGCTTCGAGTCCGTCGGCGCTGACCGCCGCGTAGGCGCCGTCGAGCTGCTCGGCGCCTCGTACGCGCGTGAACGTTTGCAACGGGTGGAGGCCGAAGCGCCGCTCGTGCGGGTCGAGGGCGGAAAGCGGTGTGCCCCCACTCACATGGGCGATCCAGGGCCCGGACGCGATCTCGGCTGCAACTCCCGCGATCGCACGGTCCGGCACGCAGAGAAGCACGAGCTCGGCGCCCTCTTCGCGCAACTCGAAGCCCCGCTCCGCGAGGCGGGCGACGATCGCGGAGCCGACTCGGCCCCGTCCGACGACGTTCACGCTTTTCACCAACTGAGCTCCAGTTCCGTAACGGATACCGGGCAGACACAACTCTAGCCGACCTCGATCGAGTCACAGAAAACGAGGGAGATAGCCCTACTGTGCTGCCGCTCTTCCGTCTCCGCAGGCGGTGCCGAGGATTGTCCCGAGAGGCCGCCAAAAGTGGGCCTGTCATTTGGTATTGCGACCGTGTCCGAAGCGCGGCCTAGACTGCCACGGCGATGCCGATCTACGAGTACGTGTGCATGGAGTGCGAGTCGCACTTCGAGGAGCTCGTCCGGAACGGGGAGGCGGTCAGTTGCCCGGACTGCGAG
>JACCXX010000009.1 GCA_013696805.1 Actinomycetota bacterium | reverse complement strand
CGCGCCTCGATCCCCTGGTAGTCGATCAGGTCGAGCGCGATGTCGAGCACGCGCGCGTAGTCGCCCGAGTCGTAGACGCAGCCGTTCGGCGTCTCGTACGGCATCTCCTCGGTCTTGACGTAGTTCTTCTTGCGCGTCTCGACCGGGTCGAGGCCGAGCTCGGTGGCGACGATGTCCATCACCCGCTCGGTGAACCAGAGGTGCTGCATGCGCGAGTAGCCACGGTTCGGGCTGACGGGCGACTTGTTCGTCACGACCTGCGTGAAGTCGACGCGGATGTTGCGCCAGCGGTAGAGGCCGGGCGTGACCTGCGCCCAGATGATGCAGCCGAGCGGCTCGTAGCGCGGGAAGGCGCCGCAGTCGTCGATCGCCTTGACTTTGAAGCCGAGCATCGTCCCGTCGGCTTTGACAGGCACCTCGACGTTCAGGAAGTGGCGCTCGTTGCCGTGCGCGTTCGCCATGTGCTGGTCGGTGCGCCACTCCGTCCACTGCACGGGCCGGTTCAGCTTCCGCGAGAGAAGGCAGCACGCCGTGTACTGCGGGTGCAGGCAGATCTTGTTGCCGAAGCCGCCGCCGATGTCCTGCGAGATGAAGCGCAGCTTGTCGAGCCCGCAGCGCAGCGCCGGCCCCATCCAGATCGCGCCGATGCCGGGCATCTGGTGGTTGCCGTGGATCGTCCACTGCTGCGTGCCGCGGTCGTACTCGACGAGGCAGCCCGAGCACTCGAGCGGCGTCGACGAGAAGCGGTCGAAGTGGAGGCGCTCGATGCGGACGACGTGGTCGGCCTCGGCGAGCGCCGCGTCATAGTCGCCCCAGTCGAAGAGGCCCTGCCAGACGACGTTGGAGCCCGCCTCCTCGTGGAGGATCGGCGCGTCGCCGGACTGTGCCTTCTCGGCATCGACCAGCGTGGGCAGCGGCTCGTAGCTCACCTCGACGAGCTCGGCGGCGTCGCGGGCCAGCTCGCGGCTGGACGCGACGACGGCCGCAACCGGCTCGCCCATGTGCCGCACCTTGCCGACGGCGAGCGCATAGTCCTTCATGTCCGCGCCCGGCGGCACCGAGAGCTCGAAGAACGGGTCAGTCAGCGCCGCGACCTCCTCGCCGATCAGCGTCCCGTAGACGCCCTCGAGCTCGGCCGCCTTCGAGACGTCGATCGCCGTGATGTTCGCGTGCGCGAACGGCGAGCGGACGAAGTGGACGTAGCCCATGCCGTGCCGCTTGACGTCGTCGAAGAAGACGCCGTCGCCCTGCAGGAGCCGCTTGTCCTCCTTGCGCGGGGTCGAGACGCCGATGTAGCCGGCCTTGGTCTCGGTCTCCTCGACGACGAGCGGCTCGGCCGCGGTCACGGTCGGCTCGCTCATTTGCTCGCCGCCTTGATCGCCTCGACGATGTTCACGTAGCCCGTACAGCGGCAGATGTTGCCCTGGATGCCTTTGCGGATCTCGCCCTCGGTGGGGCTCGCGTTGTGGTCGAGCAGGTGCTTCGCGCTCATCAACATCCCCGGCGTGCAGTAGCCGCACTGGAGCGCGTGGTGGTCGGAGAAGGCCTGCTGGAGCCCGTCGAGCTCGCCGTTTGCGGACAGGCTCTCGACGGTCTCGATCTTGGCGCCGTCGGCCTGGACGGCGAGGAGCATGCAGCTCTTCACGGCGTCGCCGTTGTAGAGGATCGTGCAGGCGCCGCAGTTGCCCGTGTCGCAGCCGACGTGCGAGCCCGTCAGGTCGAGGTCGTCGCGGATGAAGTGGATGAGCAGGCGGCGCGGGTCGACGTCGCGCTCGTAGGTCTCGCCGTTGACCGTGACGGTGATGTTCATCCGCCGGCCTCCGCGATGGCGCGGTCGACCAGGATCTTCGCCAGGTGGCGCCGGTACTCGGCCGAGCCGTGAACGTCTGACGGCGGGTCGATGTCGTCGAGGCTCGTCACCGGCACCGCCCCGACGCAGCCGATCGCGAACCGAGTCTCGCCGTTCCGCGTCGCCGCGGCGTTGACGATGCAGGTGCCGTCCTTGCCGATCGTGACCGCGGCGAACCCGTCGCCCTGCGCGGGCGGGATTGTGATCTTCGTCAGCAGCTCGCCCGGCTCGACGGCCGTTATGTAGACGCCCTGGAAGAACTCGCCGGCGTTGACCGTGCGCTCGCCGCTCGGCCCCACGATCGTGAAGCTCGCGTTCATCGAGACCATCAGCGGCGGGAAGTGGTTCGTCGGGTCGCTCAGGCAGACGTTGCCGCCGATCGTGCCGCGATTCCGCACCTGGACGTCGGCGATCTCGCCGGCGACGCGCGACAGGACGGGACGCGTGCCGAAGACGTCGCTCGAGTCCATCAGCTGCGAGTAGGTCGTCATCGCGCCGATCTCGAGGCTGCCGCTCGACTCGGAGATCCCGCGCAGCTCGGCCACGTCGGCTAGGTCGACCAACAGGTCGGGCTGGGCCGCGCGCGCCTTCATGACGTTGATCAGCGTCTGGCCACCCGCGAGCGCCCGCGCGTTCTCGCTCCGGCCTAGCGCAGCGAGCGCGTCGGCGAGCGACGTGGGACGCGCGTACTCGACCGCGGCCAGGAGCATGCCGCGTATCTAACCGTTATCCGACCGCCGTGGCGAGCGGCAATAGGCCAACGGAGCCGGAAACGCGATGCGCGCGAAGCGGCGATGTCAGTATCGCCTACCAGGTCATCGGCGAAGGGTTCGCAGCGAACCCCGAAGAGATCGTGGCCGAGATCAAGCGCTTCCTGACCGAGGCCGGGGAAGAGCAGGTGCCGGGCGAGTGGCGCCTCTTCGCCGCCGAGCGCTGAGATGTCACTCTTCCGCGGCAATGGTGTAGTGCAAATCGCGCTACACTGAGCCTGTGGCTCCTGCTCCTCCCCCGCTGTCGCTGCGGCTGGGCCTCGAGGGCTTTCGGGAGCTCGATGAAATTGCGCGGCGCCGCGGGATTACTCGCGCGGAGGCCGCTCGCCAGGCGATCGCCGAAACGGCAGAGCGAGAACGGCGACGCCGCGGACTTGCGACAGAGGCGAGAGCGCTCATGAAGAACCAGAGCTACGTGCGCGAGGCGCGCGAGGTAGCGGAGCTCATGGAGCAACTGCGTGGTCCGGGGTGACGTGCACGAGATCGCGTTCCCGCGTCGCCGCGGCCGCGTCCAGCAGGGTCGTCGCTACGCGGTGATCGTCCAGGCCGACGACCTCCTCGCACTCTCGACCATGGTGGTCTGCCCAACCTCACGCTCCACACCGCCGGCGAGCTTCCACCCAGAGGTGTCGATCAACGAGGAGCCGACGCGAGTGATGTGCGAGATGGTCGGCGCCGTCGACGCCCGAGTGCTCGGCGAGCACGTCGGACACTTGACGCTCGACGAGATGCGAAGCGTCGACGACGCCTTGGCGCTCGTCCTTGATCTGGTCTGATCGCCGGCGTTCGTCGATGGGACTCAAGCGTCATTTTGAACAAGGCCTATGTGGGCTCGGGTGACTTCGGCAGGGCTCGAGCAGCCGCAGAGCGCTAGGGCCAGCTCGAACTCGTCGCGCAGGAGCTCGAGGACGCGCTGAACGCCCTCGGCCCCGCCGACCGCGAGCCCCCACAGCGGTGCGCGCCCGACGAGCACCGCCTTTGCGCCGAGCGCGAGCGCTTTCACGACGTCGGTCCCGCGCCGGATGCCGCCGTCCATGAGCACCTCTGCGCGGCCGCCGACCGCCTCGACCACCTCCGGGAGTGCGTCGAGCGACGCGGCAACACCGTCGAGCTGGCGGCCGCCGTGGTTCGAGACGACAACGCCGTCCACGCCCGCCTCGACCGCAAGCGCCGCGTCCTCGGCGGTGAGCAAGCCCTTGACGAGGATCGGCAGCGAAGAAAGCGAGCGCAGCCACTCGAGATCGCGCCACGTCAGCGACCTGTCGACGACCGAGTTGATCTGGCTGGGCGTGACCGACCCCTGCTCGGCAAGGGCGACGAACGCCGGCACCGCGACGTCCTCGGGCAGCTCGAACCCAGTGCGGAAGTCGCGCTCGCGGCGACCGAGGACAGGGAGGTCGACTGTGACGACGATCGCCCGATGTCCGGCGGCAAGCGCGCGCTCGATCATGTCGCGCACCACGCCGCGGTCGGGCGACCAGTAGAGCTGGAACCAGCGCGTGCCTTCGGCGACGTCCTCGATCGTGGCCGTTGCCAGCGTCGAGAGGCACATGACGGTTCCGGCAGCGGCTGCTCCTCGCGCCATCGCCACCTCGCCCTCCGGGTGCGCCATGCGCTGGAAGGCCGTCGGCGCAACCAGCACCGGCAGCGAGAGCTCGGTGCCGAGCACGGTGATCGCCGTCGTGATCTCCGAGACGTCGACGAGCATCCTCGGGCGAAGCACCCAGCGTCTGAAGGCGGCCAGGTTTTCGCGTAGCGTCCATTCGTCGTTCGCGCCGCCGGCGAAGTAGCCGAACGAGGCCGGATCGAGCCGCTCCTCCGCCGCCCGCTCGTAGTCCCAGACGTTGAGGAGCTGCTCCTCGTCCACGGCGCGACCCTAACTATTCCCGTGCGCCTGCGAGGGTAGCCCGCAGGAGCGTCGCTTCGGCTGCCGCTCCGGCGAGATCCTCGTCGTTCACCTTGCCCCGCAGCGCGACCAGGTGCGTGTTGATGCGCGTGCGTGCGACCGGGTCGTGCGTGTGGGCGATTCGATCGCGGGTCCATTCCAGGATGACGAGATCGCCGGTGACCCCAGTCGCGTTGCGGGCGGCTGCGTCGTCGATCAGCCGGCGGGCCCAGAGGTCGAACCGGGCGCGGTCGATCTCGACGGGTGAGCGGTAGCGCAGCTGGAGGTCGAGTGCAGTCTCGGCCACCTCGAAGGAAGCTTCCGGGAGGCGTTCGAGCGCACTGGCCATCACCGGCTTGAAGCGCGGCGGCGCCTTGTCCTGGTAGCTCCGCCAGGCGCGCCTCATCTCCGCACCGGTGCCCGGGGCGGCTTTCGCCAGGGTCTCGAGCTCGGCCGGCACGGGGCCGGGGAGCTCGTCCGTCGGCACGGCGAGCGCCAGCGCCTCGACGTCGCCGCCTTGCGCGCTGAAGAACTCGCCGTAGCCGGGCGCGAAGGTCTTCGCCTCGCGCAACCCGTTCTGGTGGAGCTCACTGGCGATGATCGCTCCCTGGACGGGGCCTTGAGGCCCTTCCACGGTCTTGTCGACGGTCTTGACC
>JACCXX010000008.1 GCA_013696805.1 Actinomycetota bacterium | reverse complement strand
GGGGTCGAGCCGTGGTCGCTCGCGGAACCGAAGGACAGTGATGTGCGGGAGCCAGCGACGCCGTTCGCGCTCGTAGACGCCGAGCTGCTCGAGCCGCTCGAACACGTCCTCCGCGATCCTCGTCGCTCGGCCCTCGTCGTCGTCGCAGACCACCATCCCGACCGACCGCGTCTCTCGGTAGCGCACCGGCGTGAGCAGGGGCCGCTTCGCGCGGGCTGCGGCCTCTTGCAGCGCGTCTGAGATCGCGTCGAGCTCCTCCGCCGGCCGTGCCCCGAGGAAGGCGAGCGTGACGTGCAGGTTCCCGGGCGGCACGGTCCGGGCACCCGTGAGTCGTCCTTGCCACTCGGCGAGGCGCACGACGGTGTCACGGGGTAGCGGGAAGGCGACGAACAGCCGAGGGCGCTCACGGCCGGCCACGCTAGCCGGGGAGCTCACGCTTGTTCGTGACTGCTCTGTGTCAAGAGACGCCTGACGAGATGGAGGGCGGCAGCCGTCGCGCGGCTCCGGACCGCGTCTCGGTCGCCGTTGAACCGGATCTCGAGCCTGTCGTTCCCCGCAGGGCCCTGGGCGTGCAGGAAGACTAGGCCCACGGGCTTCTGCGGCGTGGCACCGGCCGGCCCCGCGATCCCGGTGACCGACACCGCGACGTCGGCTTCGAACGCCCCCCGAGCCCCCGCGGCCATAGCCTCCGCAGTCTCCGCTGAAACGGCCCCGTGCGCCGCGAGAATTCCTTCCGGAACGCCGAGCTGATTCGCCTTGACCACGTCGTCGTAGGCGACGATGGCGCCCCGAAAGACGTCGCTCGAGCCCGGCACGGAGGTCAGGCGTGCAGCGACGAGCCCGCCGGTGCACGACTCCGCGGCTGCCAACGAGACGCCGCGCTCGCGGCAGGCTTCCAGCACGATCTCCGCCGCGGAGCGCTCGTCCTCGGCGAAGAGGTAAGGCGCGAGCGCCTCTCGCACCGGCTGAGCGACGTGCTCGCTCCCCCCGAGCAACAGCATTTCGATCTCGCCGTCGTGGGCGCAGATCGTGGCCTCGACGCCATCTCCCTCACCGCCGGCCTCGGCGAGCGCTCGCGCAACGGCAGACTCACTGACACCATAGAAGCGCAAGACACGCCGCTCGGGGGCCTCCGCACGCTCGAAGACAGCTCTGACCGGCGCTGCCTCCACCGCCTTCTTCCAGAGCCGGCGTAGCTCTCCGGGTGGGCCCGGAAGCACGATCGTCACGGTTCCGTCGACCTCCAGCACGAGCCCCGGCGCCGTCCCCGCGAGCCCGAGTACGAGCGCCCCCTCGGGCAGCGAGGCCTGCTTGCGGACACCCATCTCGAACTCCGAGTACGGCCGGCCGTACCGCTCGGCCAGTGAGCGCGAGAACTCCCCGATGCGCGCCTCGAGGCCCTCGTCCACCACCACGTCGCGACCAGCAACACGGGCGAGCACCTCGACCGTGCGGTCGTCGTGGGTCGGCCCCAGCCCGCCGGAGGTGACCAGCAGGTCTGCCCCGAGGCCCTCCCTGAGTGCGGCCTCCAGCTCGTCGGGCCTGTCTCCGATCACCAAGATGCGCGCTGGCTCGAGCCCCCGCGCCGCCAGCTCGCGCGCAAGAAAGGGACCGTTGGCGTCCTGACGCCCACCCCGGGTCAGCTCGCTGCCGGTGACGACGACCGCTGAGCGGGGGCTCAAGTGGGTCTCGACGCCAGCGTCACCCGCTGTGGCGTCACGAGCAACCAGCGCCGTGCGCCGGTGCCCTGCCCCGGGACGACGACGGGCCGGCCGTTCAGTTTCAGCCGCAGGTTCGCCGGGGCGAAGACGTAGACCCAGAGCTTGCCGCCCACGAACCGGCGCGACTGCCCACCTTCGAGCGTGCCTTCGTAGATCGGCTTTCCGACGCGCGAGCCGCGATACACCGCCAGGAACGCGTTCTTGCCGGGCGCGGCGGTGGCGACGAGACGCGCGAGTGGCGCCGGAGCCGCCCGCTTCTTCGCCGGGGATCGCGTGACGGCGCTCGAGAGGAGCGGCACGCGCGGCTGCTCCTCGGCGCCGAAACGCCAGGCGACGATCACGAGCGCCGTCACGACTCCGATGATGCCGAGTACTACAAGCACCGCGCTCGTCGCCATCGGGCTCTGGGCGCGGCCCCAGCCGCCACCTCCACCATGTGGGGCGAGCGGCGCCTCATCCTCGACCTCGCCGCGCACGTAGCGGGAGTTGAACTCGTCCACGTAGAGCTCTCCGTCGAGGCCGAGAAACTCCGCGTAGGTGCGCAGGAAGCCCTTGACGTAGGTCTGAGCTGGGAGCACCTCGAAATGCTCCTCCTCGAGCGCGCGCAGGTACTTGCTGCGGATCTTCGTGGCCTGCTCGATCTGCGGAAAGTCGAGTGCCTGGCGCAGGCGCGCCTCACGAAGGCTGTTACCAATCTCAAACAAGGGTCTCGATTCTAGGGGTGATCACTCCGCGGCCACGTATTCCAGATAGGCGTACACGCCCAGCGACACTGCAGCAGTGAGCGCAATATAGAGGCCCAGCCACCCGAGGACACGTCCTGTTCGGGCGGTCTTTTCTCCTCCGATCCGCCCCAGAGTGCGCTCCAGAGAGCGCCGCGCCCTCCTGGCCAGGCGAACGGCGAGCGCCGAGAAGAGAAACGCCGCCGGCACCGAGTACCCCGCCTCGATCAGCTCGAGCTCTCGACGCCACTCCGTGATCGCCACGGCTACCGGGATGACGGCGATGCCGAGGAAGCCGAAGAGAACCGAGGCGCGCGCGGCCCGGTTTCCCTGCGGAAGGGCCCCGTTACTGCTTTCGGTAAGGGCGGCCAATGGCTGCTGGGGGGATCGAGCGGCCGATGACACCGGCGACCGCGATGAGCGTGAGCACGTACGGCAGAGCCTGGAAGAGCGTTGCTCCCGACTCGGAGTACTCCGGCAACCGCTGCGCCAGCGCGCTCGAGAAACCGAACAGGAGCGCAGCGGCCAGCGCCCCGAACGGGCGCCAGTTTCCGAAGATGAGAGCCGCCAACGCGATGAAGCCGCGGCCTTTCGTCATGTTCTCGGCGAACGCGCCCGAGAAGCCGAAGGAGAGGTAGGCGCCGCCGAGCGCGGCGAGCATGCCCGAGGCGATGACGCAGGCATAGCGGACACCGTACACCGAGATTCCGACCGTGTCGGCGGCCTTCGGTTGCTCCCCCACGGCCCGGATCCGCAGGCCGATCGGCGTCTTGAAGAGGACGACATACGCCGCGCCCACGAGCAGGAGCCCCAGCCAGATCATCAGGTTGAGATCGCCGATCACCGGCCCGACGAAATAGAGGTCATCGATCCATGGCAGCGACACGTTCGGAATGCGTGAAACGTCCGTGGGCACTCCCTGCGTCCCGTAGATGTCGATGTAGAGGTAGCCGGTGATGCCGAGCGCGAGAAAGTTCACCGCCGTCCCGCTGATGATCTGATCGGTGCGCAGGTGGATGGAGAAGAACGCGTGGATGAGGGCGAGGAGCCCGCCCGCGAGCATCGCGACCAGGAGCCCGAGTGCCCACGAGCCCAGCTTGTCAGCGGCCAGGATCCCGAAGAAAGCCCCGGTCAGCATCATCCCCTCGAGGCCGATGTTGACGATGCCTGAGCGCTCGGAGAACAAGCCCCCGACCGCCGCGAAGACGAGCGGGGTCGCAAAGCGGAGCATCGCGGCGACGAGCGCCGACCAGACGAAGACCGTGTCCAGGTTCCCGACGCTCGATTGCGTCGCCAGAGCCCCGATCCCGGTTCCCGCAACACCGGCGGCGACCGCCCCCCACCCGAGCCGCCGTTGGCCCCGCGACGTTGCCCAGATGCCCGCAGCCAGTCCCAGGAAACCAACTGCGACGGAGATGAGCGGGCTGCGTGCATTGACCGGTGGTAGGGCGATCCAGAGGGCGACGAGCCCGAGCGCGATACCGGCCGCGCCGACCGCGCGGGGTGATCCCCACGCCCCGGGCTCCCGCCACTCGAAGGTGCTCATGTGGGCCTCCGCCGAAGCCTCCGGCGCACCTGCCAGAGATAGAGGATGAGCACGTCCGCCCCGACGAGCAGGACGACG
>JACCXX010000150.1 GCA_013696805.1 Actinomycetota bacterium | reverse complement strand
GGCGCGACGAACTCCTCGTAGTCGGCCCGCGAGAGCGCACCGACCCACGAGTCGAAGAGCTGAACGACGTCGGCGCCCGCCGCCACCTTCGCCCGCAGGTAGGGCACGAACGTGTCCGTCAGCTTCTCCGCGAGCGCATGCCAGACCTCCGGCGCGCCGTAGAGGCAGCGCTTCGTCTTGACGAAATCGCGCGTCGGCTTGCCCTCGATCAGGTACCCGGCCACGGTGAAGGGCCCCCCGCAGAACCCGATCAGGGCCTGCTCGGGCTCGAGGCCTGACCGTACGAGGCGCACGGCGTCCAGCACGAACGGCACCGCCTCCTCTGGATCGGGCACGCCCAGCCGCTCGACGTCGGCCAGCGATTCGATCGGCTGCCCGATGACCGGGCCGACGTTCTCGACCAGATCCACGTCGACCCCCATCCCGAGGACGGGGAGCATGATGTCGGCGAACATCACCGCAGCGTCGACCCCGTGCAGGCGCACCGGCTCGAGCGTCACCTCCGCGCAGAGCTCGGGCTGCCGGCAGACCTCGAACAGCCCATAACGCTTGCGGATCTTCCGGTAGCCCGGCAAGGACCGTCCCGCCTGCCGCATGAACCAGACAGGCGTCCGCTCGACGGGCTCGAGGCGGCAGGCTCGGACGAGAAGAGGCGCGGTCATCGCGGAGCTAAAGCTGAGCGGCGAGCTGGTCGTCGACCCGGCGGAAGACGAGTGAGGCGATCACGAGGGCGGCGGACGCGACCCCGACCACGTAGATCACGTCGCCGAGCTGGGGCAGGCGTCCCCAGAACAGGGGGTCGCGGATCGCCTCGACGAAGGGAGCTATGGGGTTGCCGTAGTAGAGAGCATTGGCGATCTTCGGATGCGAGCTGATCCCGGGCAGCTGATCGAAGGTGTAGAAGATCGGCGTCAGGATGAACCAGGGCAGGAGCACCGTCACCACGAGGTGCTCGATGTCGCGGAACATGACCGTCGCCGAGGCCAGCAGGATCGAGAACCCGGTCACCAGTGCCGCCAGCGGGATGAACAGCGGCAACGCGGCCCAGAAGGTCGAGCGCGTCTCCGGAATGACGATCAGGTTGAGCGGGAGCACAAACGCAAGCATCACGATCATCGTCACGAGGTTCGTGGCGACGACGGACAGCGGCAGCAGCTGCCGCGGAAAGCGCACCTGCTTGACGAGATTCGCGTGGCCGAGCAGGCTCGTGCACGACATCTGGATGGCCGACTGGAAGAACATCCAGGTCACGAGCCCGGAGAGCACGAACAGCGGGTAGTGCTCGATCGAGACGGCCCGGAGCAGGATGGAGAAGAGCAGCCAGTAGCCGAGCATGAGCACGATCGGGTTGATGAGCGTCCAGACGAGCCCGAGCATCGATCCCCGGTACTTGACGCGCAGCTCGCGGCGGAAGAGGTTGAGGAAGAGGTCGCGGTAGCGGAAGAGATCGGCGTAAAGGCGCACGGACTGCCAGTGTAGAGAGGTGCGAATCGTCGTCGACGTCACGCCTCTCTCCCACCGGCGAACCGGCGTGGGGAACTACATCAAGGGCTCGCTACGTGGCATGGCCGAGGCCGCCGAGGGGCGTCACGAGATCGTGGCGTTCGGGCTCGTCAGCATGCGTGCGCGTGCGCAGGTCGAGGAGGCGCTCCAAGGGCTTGGCGTCGAGCCCCGCCTCGTCTCGGTGCCGCCCTCGGCTCATGCGTTGCGAACAGCGTGGAGCCGCGTCGGATACCCGCCCGTGGAGCGGCTGGTTGGCCCTCTGGACGTGTTCGAGTTCTCGGATTGGATGTACCCGCGCCAGCGTGGCGGTCTGCGGACGACCGTCATCCACGACCTCGTCCCGCTGCATTTCCCCGACTGGGTGCACCCGCGAACGAGGCGCCAGAACCTCGCCAAGTACAAGCATGCCGCCGCCACGTGTGACCTGATCGTCGCCAACAGCGAGTTCACGGCGGACGATGTCGTCGAGCACCTGGGTTTTCCGCGCGACCGGATCGTGATTGCGCGGCCGGGCGTGGACGAGCGCTTCTCGCCGGACGGACCGCGTCGCGAGGGCGATCCCTACGTGTTGATGATCTCGCCGAGCGAGCCCCGGAAGAACTTCGAGCGGCTCGCGGATGCCGTCGATCTCGTCCGCGCGCGACGGCCTGAGCTGACCCTCCACGCCCCGGACTGGGTCGACGAGGACGAGTTGCCGGCCCTCTACCGGGGTGCGACCGTGTTCGCCTACCCCTCGCTCTTCGAGGGCTTCGGCATGCCGGTCCTGGAGGCCATGGCGTGCGGCGCGCCCGTCGTCGCGTCCTCGCACCCCTCGCTGGACGAGGTTTGCGGCGCCGCGGCGGTGCGGGCCGATCCATTGAGCTCCGAGGCCATGGCGGCGGCGATCGAAGGTGCGCTCGTCGAGCGCCAGGCCCTGGCCGCGAAAGGGCCCGAGCACGCTCGACGCTTCACGTGGCGGGCCTGCGGCGAGGCCCATCTTCAAGGTTTCGAAACAGGCACCTGAGACACTTCCGCCCGTGCTGAAGGTCGGTCTCGACGTCTCTCCGCTCGCGCTGACGCGGGCGGGAACGGCGCGCTACCTGCGCTCGCTGCGGGCGGCTCTGCAGAACGAGCCGGTGGAGGTCCTGCAGTACGAGCTCGCAGGCGAGGGCCGGCGGCGGAAGCTCTGGCGCGACACGGCGTGGTACCTCGGCGCGCTGCCCCGTGCCGCGCGAAGAGACGCCGTCGACGTCCTGCACTGTCCTACCCAGCGCGCGCCCTTCCGGCCTCTCGTGCCACTCGTCGTGACGATCCACGACCTCGCCGTCCTTCGCCACCCCGAGGCGTTCAACGTCTGGACGCGCCGCTACAGCTCATTCGCCCTCCCGCGAATCGTGCGGGCCGCCCAACGCATCATCGTCGGCTCGGAGTTCACTCGCGGGGAGCTGGTCGAGCTGCTGGACGTACCGGACGAGAAGCTGCGCGTGATCCCGTACGGGGTCGGCGGAGCTTTCCGGGCCCCCGACGTGCCGACCTCGGCCGGCGACTACGTGCTTGCCGTCTCCACCCTCGAGCCCCGCAAGAACCTGCCTGGTCTCATCGAGGCCTTCGACCGCGCCGACCTCGACGGGGTGGAGCTCCGCGTCGTCGGTGCCGAAGGCTGGGGCGACGTGCAG
>JACCXX010000131.1 GCA_013696805.1 Actinomycetota bacterium | reverse complement strand
TTCGCCTTCGGTGACGGCGGGGCGGCCACGACGGACGACGACGAGCTCGCCGAGCGCATCCGCCTGCTTCGCTTCCACGGATCCCGCGACAAAAAGCGCTTCGACTTGATCGGTTACAACTCGCGCCTCGACGAGCTGCAGGCCGCCGTGCTCCGCGTCTTCCTCTCGAAAATCGAAGAGTGGAACCGCTCGCGGCGTGAAGCCGCAGGACGTTATGCAGAGCTCGGTCTCGGAGAGGCCTGCGACCTGCCGGCCGACGAGTCGGGGCACGTGTACCACATGTACGTCGTCCGCTCACCCGAGCGAGATCGCATCGCGGAGGGCCTCAAGGCCGCCGACATCTCCTCGGCTGCCTACTACACGACCCCGCTCCACCTGCAGCCTGCACTCGAGTTCCTCGGCCACCGGAAGGGTGATTTTCCCGAGACCGAGCGCGCGAGCCGCGAGAATCTGGCGCTGCCCCTCTGGGCCGGCATCGGGCCGGAGGTGCAGGAGCGAGTGGTCGAGACGGTGAAGAAAGCGGCATCGCTGGAAGCCGTCCGTTGAGAAGCCCGGTGAACCGCCACCGGATCTGGCAGCTCATTGCCGACGCCGCGCTGATCGTCGCGGCCTGGCAGCTCGCGTTCCAGCTCCGCTTCGACTCCGGGGACGGTATCCCGCCCTTCTACGAGCGCCTGACGAACTGGCAGACGACGGGGATCGTCGTCGGCATCACCCTCGCCGTCTTCACGGGCTTTGGGTTCTACAACCGCTGGTGGCGGTACGCGTCGACCCGCGACATGTGGGGAGCTCTGCGAGGGGTCACCGTCGCATCCCTCCTCGTCGGCTTCACGCTCTACTTCTTCCCGCCCGACTCCACCGAGCGCCTGCCCCGCGGGGTGGCCGTCATCGACTGGCTCCTGCTCCTGGCTTTTGTCGCGGGCACGCGGCTCGCGGCGCGGACGATCTTCGAGCGCCCGGCCCCTGGCGGCCTCGTCGCGCGAGGCAGAGAGGTGCTCGTCGTCGGGGCAGGCGATGCGGGCCAGCTCGTCATCCGCGAGATGCTGAAGTCCCGAGCTCTCGGGTTTACGCCGATCGGCGTCGTCGACGACGACCGCCGCAAGAAGAACCTCCGCATCCACGGCATCCGCGTCCTCGGCACGACCGAGGAGCTGCCTCACATCCTGCGGGACAACAAGCCCGACGAGCTGCTGATCGCGATCCCGTCGGCCGCCGGCGAGGTGCGCCAGAAGGTCGTCGAGGCTGCGCGCGACGCCCAGGTCCCGGTGAAGACGCTTCCCGGTCTGTACGAGTTGATCGCGGGCGACCACAACCTGGCGGCGCAGATCCGGCCCGTCCAGGTCGAGGACATCCTCGGCCGCGAGCCGGTCGAAGTGGACTTCGAATCGATCTCCGCGTACCTGCGCGACGAGACCGTGCTCGTCACGGGCGCCGGCGGCTCGATTGGGTCGGAGCTCTGCCGGCAGGTTGCGCGAGCAGGCGCCTCGCGGCTGATCCTGGTCGACCAGGCCGAATCTGCTCTGTACGAGATCGAGCGCGAGCTGGTGGACGATCGCGGCTTCCCGGCAAGCGTCCCCGTGATCGCCGATGTGGGCAACCGCGAGAAGCTGCGCCAGGTCTTCGACCGGTACCGCCCGACGGTCGTCTTTCACGCCGCGGCCTACAAGCACGTTCCCATGATGGAGGCGAACCCGCTCGAATCCGTGCGCAACAACGTCCTGGCCACGAAGGTCGTAGCCGAGGTCGCCGTCGAGTTCGAGGCGCGGCGGTTCCTTCTGATCTCGACCGACAAGGCGCTCAATGCGCAGGCGGTCTACGGGCAGTCGAAGGCGCTCTGCGAGTGGATCGTGGAGGCCTACGGGCAGCGGGACGATGTCTCTACGCGGTTCGTGGCCGTGCGCTTCGGCAACGTGCTCGACTCCTCCGGCAGCGTGATTCGAATCTTCAAGCGACAGATCGCCAAGGGCGGCCCCGTGACGGTCACGCACCCCGAGATGACCCGCTTCTTTATGACGACTCCCGAGGCGGTGTCCCTCGTCGTCCAGGCTGGGGCAATCGGCGGCCGGGGGGAGATATTCGTCCTCGACATGGGCGAGCCGGTGAAGATCGTAGATCTCGCGCGAAGCATGATCCGACTCTCCGGCAAGGAGCCCGACAAGGAGATCCCGCTCGAGTTCATCGGCGTCCGTGCCGGCGAGAAGCTGCACGAGGAGCTCTGGGGCGAGAACGAGACGATCACGAGCACCGAGCACCTGAAGATCAAGCGTGCGACACGGCCCCCGATCGACGGCGTGTGGCTGGAAGAGGAGCTCGGGGACCTCGAACTCCTCGTGGGAGCGGGGGAGACGCTCGATGTCGTCTCGCGGCTCTCGATGATGGTGCGCTCGCCGCGCCGGGTGGTCGTGGCGCAAGAAGACACGGTTTCGCAGCAGACGATTCACTAGAACCGTCTGACGCCGGCACTACGGTAGGGCGGTGTCCGAGGCCATCTTTGCGGGGTTGAACGCCGAGCAGCGGCAAGCCGTCGAGGCCGTCCGCGGCCCGGTGTGCATCCTTGCCGGGGCAGGGTCCGGCAAGACGACGACGATCACGCGGCGGATCGCCCACCAGGTCGCATCGGGAGCCTTCGCCGCCGGCGAGATTCTCGCCGTCACGTTCACGGACAAGGCGGCGGGCGAGATGCGCGCACGGCTCGGGGCTCTGGGAGTGGAGGGCGTGCGCGCGAGCACGTTCCACTCCGCAGCGCTCGGACAGCTCCGTTTCTTCGCCTCCGAGCCGCCGGGGCGCATCCTCTCCTCGAAGGCGCTGCCGCTCCGCCACATCGGCAACACGTTGCCGCGCCCCTATCGCTTTCGGCCGGCCGGCGACCTTGCGACGGAGATCGAGTGGGCGAAGAACCGGCGTATCACGCCTGGCGACTACCTCCGCTCCCTCGGCGGGCACGAACCGCCGATCCCGGCCGACCTGATGGCGCGCGTCTACGGCGAGTACGAGCGCCGGAAGACAGACCAGGGCTACGTCGATTTCGAGGATCTTCTCGAGCTCGCGGTTCGGCTCCTCGACGCCGACGCGGGGGCACTTGCGCAGGTTCGTGAGCGCTATCGAGCGCTGACCGTCGACGAGTACCAGGACGTGAACCTGCTCCAGCAGTCGCTGCTCGACCGTTGGCTCGGAGAGCGCGACGAGCTCTGCGCCGTCGGCGACGATTACCAGTCCATCTACGCGTTCACAGGGGCGAGCCCGGAGTATCTGCTGGCGATGCCGACGCGGTTCCCCGACGCGACGGTCGTCCGGCTCGAGGACAACTACCGCTCGACCCCGGAGGTTCTGGCAGCGGCGAACCGGCTCGTCCCTCAGCTCGGTGGGGCGGAGAAGGTGCTGCGGGCGGTACGCGACGGTGGTCCCGAGCCTGTGACGAAGTCCTTCCCGCAACCGGAGGCTGAGTCGGAGTACATCGTCGCACGGGTGCGGGCGCTGCACGACGAAGGAGTGCCGTACGAGGAGATGGCCCTTCTCTATCGGACGAATGCTCGCTCGGCCGACTTCGAGGAGGCGCTCACGGCTGCCGACCTTCCGTTCCAGGGGGCGGCGCTGCTGTCACGCGACGCCGCCAGACAGCTGCTGAAGGCGCTGCGCGGCGCGGGCGGGACGGCGGTCTCGGCGCAGGTGCGCTGCGTTGCTACGGAGCAGGGCCTGCTCGATCGCATCCCGGAGGGGCTGGGAGAACGGGAGGTGACGCGTCAGAACGACCTTGCCAGGCTCGTCCGGCTGGCCGCGAAGTTCGACGATGGAGAGCGGACACTCGCGGAGTTCGCCGCGCACCTCGAGCAGCGCTTTGGCCGCGGCGGCGAGGCACGCGGCGTCCACTTCCTGACGTACCACCGCGCGAAGGGCCTCGAGTTCGAGGCCGTGTTCCTGCCGCGGCTCGAGGAGCGCGAGCTGCCGTCCAAGCTCTCGAAGACCCAGGCCGCGATCGCCGAGGAGAGACGTCTCCTCTACGTCGGCATGACGCGCGCGAAACGGCACCTGGCGATCACCTGGGCAGGCAAGCCGAGCCGCTTCCTCGCCGAGCTCGGGGTCGAGCGCGAGGCTCTGGTCAAGCCCGTCGAGCCCGACGATCCGCTCTACGGCGCGCTCAAGCGCTGGCGGCTGGAGGTCGCGAAGGCGGAGGAGCGCCCCGCGTACGTGATCTTCCACAACTCGACTCTCGCCGAGATCGTTCGCCGGGCCCCGCGCACGCGCGACGAGCTCGCCGCCGTCCCCGGAGTGGGGCCGGCCAAGCTCGAGCGTTACGGCGACGAAGTGCTCGCCGCGCTGCGCGGGTAACCCCCGGCGTCAGCTCCTATTCGTCATCTCCATCGTCGTCATCGTCGTCATCGTCATGCCCGCGGCCGCCTTGGCTGCCTGGGATCTTCAGGGCCAGGAACTGCCCGTCCTCTCCCTGCGCCGAGTTCGGCACGAGCGTCGGGCCGGGCTGGAACTCGAGCCGGCTGTGGGCCTGCACGTCCACCAGCCACCAGTCACGTCCGAGGAACTGGCGTGCATCGATCACGCCCGAGGACTCCCACTGGCCCCTCGGTAGGTTCGGATCGGTGTCCACGCGGGCGACGCGCGTCAACGGCCCGTTCGGGAACGGGTACATGAGCACGTAGTTCCAGTCGGTGCGGTAAGCCGACTCGCGATCCTCCTGGATGATGAGCGCGCGCTCTGAGGCGTCCAGGTTGTCCGGGTTGAAGATGTTGTCGTTGTCCGGAGGGTCGCCGTTCAGCACCAGCCGCATCGTCGCTCGCGTCGGATGCGAGTGGCTGATGTCGAACTGGTAGATGCGCCCTCGCGGGGTCGGCGAGGTCGGTGGGGGCTTTCCCGTGTCGGCGATGTACAGCCGGCTCTCCTTGCCGCGAACCGCAGCGGCGTCCTCGAGGCGGTCGAACTTGAAGGCGCCTCGGGCGGTGGCAGCGTTCTTCAGGGACTCCGGAGTCGCGTTCTCGGCCTGGGAGATCGGCACGAAGTTCCCCTGCACCACCTCGCCCTTCTGGACGTCCGCGTTGGCTGCATGTGTGCTCGAGACGAACACGTGGAGGCTTCCCCGCGTCCCGTTCAGCGCCCCGTGGAAGCTCGGCGAGATATACGCGTAGAGGTATGCGGGTTGCCCGACACGGAAGTCGTCGTCCGTCGTCACGAAGACCCACTTCGAGAGATGTACCGGCACGACGTTTTCGTGCTGGAGCAGACCGAAGTGCCGCGTCTCCCGCCAGGCGCCGGTGCGCGCGTTCATCACGATCGAGCTTCCACGTTGCCCGCTGGTCGATGTCTCCTCGCCCGTGAAGTAGTACGGCGTGTTGCCGAAGACACGGAGCGTGGCCGAGCAGAACCGCGTGAAGTTCTCGTTGCCGGTGAACGGGTAGCTCGCACTCAAGACGTGCCGCGTGTCCGAGTCGACCTCGAGCTTCGAGATGCGCGCGTCGACACCCGGGTTGAACGGCGGATTCGGGAACGTCCGGTCGAGCTCGTGATTCATCATCGTCGTGAACGTCGACGCACGGCGGTGGCGGTCCGAAAAGGCTCCGAGCCCGTCCGGGATGCCGGACATCTGGTACCCGTGGACGATGTCCCCGGTGGACAAGATCGGATCGGTCTGAACGCCCATTGCGGCGCCATCGGTGGTCGGCACCAGATACGGGCGCTTCATTGTTTTGAACCCGGGCTGGTGCGACGCGTCAGCGCCTCTGGCGAGGAACGCCGGTCCGCAGATGAGCACAGCAGCCAGCCCGAAGGTGGCAAATCTCCCCATTTGACTCTCTCCCTTGATCGCTTACGAGGGCGAGTCTAAAGGGGCTCCCGTGCGGTCAGCAGGAGGTCGAGCATGAGGCGGGGATCGCGGCGTGTGCGCCGGCCGTGAGCGTCCGCGTGCCTGGACAGGTCGAGCGCCCGGGGGTCGGTGAGTGGACGTAGCCGCCCATCACGAATCAGCATCTCGTCGACGCCTCCGATGCGGCCTCCATAGGTCGTGTAGACGGGCACTCCCAGTGCGGCCGCCTCGCGATTCATCGTGCCCCCGGCCGAGACGACGAGGTCCGCGAGCGCAATCAGGCTTTGGGCGTCGACGGCGCGGTCGGGAACGATTACCGAGGGGAGTGCGAGGGCGCGCACGTAGTCACGCTGCTCCGCCGAGCGCGGCACGACGACGGCGTGCACGCCTTCCTGGCTCCCGACGTGTGCGAGCACCTGCGGAAAGAGCGGGTTCGAACGGCGGTGGTACAGCGAGACGTCAGGCGGCGTGCGGACGATCACGAGGGTGCGGCTCGCGTCGATGCCGAGGCCGGCGAGCACCGACCGATCGGGCTCGAAGTCGTAAAGGTAGTACTCCTCCTTCAACCCGGGGTACTGGAGGAGCTTTGGCGGTTGGACTCCGAACCGGGCCATGCGCTCCGCAGGGATCGCCTCCGGCACGACGACCCGTGTCGCCGCCCGGTCGCCGAAGTGGTGCTGGAGGGTTGCGAACTCGTAGTCGTGGGTGGTTGCGCTCGGAATGCCGAGGCGGCGCGCTGTAATCGTCAGCTCGTGGGAGCCATGCGCGAGCGCGAGGTCGTACTCTTTTCCCCGTGCGAAGGCCTTGAGGGCCCCAAGACGTGAGTAGAGCGACCGAGCCTTGCCGAGGCGTGAGCGCCCCCCGTGGCGGCCGACGACCGTGGCCTCGATGCCGTGGTGTTCGAGCAGCTCGAGAGTCTGCGCATAGTCGCGCGTCGTCATGTCCACGTCGTGGCCGTCTCCGCGCAGGAGGCCGAGGAGCGGGCGAAACACCAGCACGTGCGCCGGGGCCGAGATGTCGATCCAGACTCTCAAGCGAGCGCCTGCGCCACGCTTGGCGCGCGCGGGGCATTCTCGACGTGGCGCTCGTGCCAGAGCGTGAGGGCGAGGAGGCCCCAGAGCTGACGGCTCAAGTCTTGCTTGCCGGAGACATGATCGTCGAGAACGCGCCGCACCGCGCCTGGGTCGAAGAAGCCTTGCCGGCGGATCGCGTCGGCCGACAGCGTGTCGCGGGCAAACGGCTCCAGCTCGCCGCGAAGCCACGCCGCAGCGGGGATCGAGAAGCCGCGTTTGCGGCGGCGAAGAAGCGGCGCCGGAACGAGCGGGGCCACGGCCTTGCGGAGCAGCACCTTCTTGCGCAGCCCCCGCACCTTGCGATCGGTCGGGAGCCCGGACGCGAAATTCGTGACGATCGGGTCAAGGAAGGGCACCCGCGCCTCGAGCGAGTGCGCCATCGAGGCCCGGTCGGTCTTTACGAGCAGGTCGTCGACCAGGTAGACCCCGAGATCGACGTCCTGCAGGCGGGCGAGGAGCTCGGCGCCCTTCGTCTCGGCGAAGCGCGTCCGGAGTAGATCCACCGGATCGAAGTCGCTGTGGCGGGCGGTCAGCTCGGCTCGCGCGTCTGCCGAGAAGATCTCCTTCCACGCGTGGTGACGTTCGAGGGGTGGTAGGTGTGCGGCGCGTACGAACCGCTTCGCCTTGTAGTCGAAGCTCGCCTTCGCGCTCGACGAGGGCAGCCTCTCGACGAGCGGGCGCGCGAACCGGGCCAGGCCGCCGTATCGCAGCGCGAGGAGGTCGGCCGTGTACGTGTAGTAGCCGCCGAAGAGCTCGTCGCCGCCTTCTCCGGAGAGCGCAACCTTGACGTCCTCGGCCGCGAGCTTGGAAACGAGGTAGGTGGGGAGGGCGGACGAGTCCGCGAACGGCTCGTCGAATGCTTCGGCCAGCGCGGGCAGCAGAAGTGCCGCGTCGGGCCGAAGGACGAGCTCTTCGTGCCGCGTGCCGTACCGATCGGCTACCAGGCGCGCGTCGCCGAGCTCGTCAAAGCTGCGCTCTTCGAAGCCGATCGAGAACGTTCGGACCGGACCTGCGCTCTCATCAGCCGCGAGCGCGGTCAAGGCCGCGGAGTCGATGCCGCCAGAGAGGAGCACGCCGACCGGCACGTCCGCGACGAGGTGGGCCCGAACCGAGTCGCGGAGACGAGCGCGCAGTTCTTCGGTCAGCTCGGCTTCGTCCACGTGGCGAACGTCTTCCGCGGAGACCGGGGCAGGCCTGGCGTATGGGGTGAGCTCGAGGCGGCCGTCCTGCCACGACAGGACATGGCCCGGTGGAAGCTTCCGGATCTCGCGAAAGACCGTCAGCGGCCCCGGGATGCAGTTGAAGGCGAGGAAGGCCTCGATGGCATCGAGGTCGAGCTCGCCACGCGGAAGCGCCCGCAGCTCGGACGCGAACGCGAGCTCGCCGCCAGCCTCCCGGTAGTAAAGCGGCTTGATCCCGTAGCGGTCACGGGCGAGGACGAGCCTCCGTCGCTGCGCGTCCCAGAGCGCGACGGAAAACATGCCGCGCAGGCGCTCTGCGAAGTCGAGACCGTGCTCCTCGTAGAGGTGGACGAGTACCTCAGTGTCGCCATCGGTCGCAAATGTGTGACCGGCTCGCTCGAGGTCACGCCGGAGCTCGCGGTAGTTGTAGAGCTCGCCGTTCTGGACGACCTGGATGCGTCCATCCTCGTTGCCGATCGGCTGGTCGCCGGTCTGGAGGTCGATGATCGCGAGGCGGCGGGCGGCGAGGCCGACGCCGCCGTCGACGAACGACCCCTCGCTGTCGGGCCCGCGGTGGACGAGCGTCTCGCTCATCGCGGCGAGGCGGGCGGGGTCGACTGTGCCGCGCGTGGTGGCGATCCCGCAGATCCCGCACATAGTTCTCTAGCCTAAGCGGAGCGTCCGAGCAGCCCGCGCAAGGACTGCCGCCAGACGCGCCAGCCGGTGGCTGCCAGCGTGCGCAGGTAGAGGAGAACCGAGCGATCCGCGACCCACTCGAGGTCGTGCGCGAGCTTCTCGGCCCACGAGGTCTCGTAGCCTCGCCGTACCTGGGCAAAGCCCGTGAGGCCGGGTCGGACGACGAGACGCTGCCAGTAGGCGGGCAGGTCGGCTGCGAGCTCCTCGAAGAAGCGGGGGCGGATCGGGCGCGGCCCGACAAGCCCCATGTCGCCCTTGAGAACGTTCCAGAACTGAGGCAACTCGTCGAGCTGCGTTGCACGGAGCCAGCGCCCCAGGCGTGTGACCTCGGCCTCGGTTCGCTCGACGAGCGCAGGGCCGAGGTAGTGGCCAAGGCGCTGCTCGGCGCCGGGTCGCAACGTCCGGAACTTGGTCATCGTGAAGACTCGTCCGCCGCGCCCGACGCGCTCGCCCCTGTAGAAGAGCGGTCGCCCGGACGTGAGCAGGAGCGCCGCCGCGATCACCACCATGGCCGGCAAGGCGACGAGGGCGAACAGCGCCGCCAGGGAGATGTCGAGCGCTCGAATCGCGACGTCGACCCC
>JACCXX010000121.1 GCA_013696805.1 Actinomycetota bacterium | reverse complement strand
AACGGCGCGTCAGTTCGTGTGGAGCTTCAAGTACCCGGAGTACGGCGGGATCGAGTCGGGCACGCTCTACCTGCCGAAAGGCCGGACCACGGAGCTCAGGCTGAAGGCGCTCGACGTCATCCACTCCTTCTGGGTGCCCGAGTTCCGTCAGAAGCAGGATGCGGTGCCGGGCACTGTCACCCACGTGGCGGTGACCCCGACCAAGACCGGGCGCTACCCGCTCCTCTGTACCGAGCTCTGCGGGCTCGGACACGCGGTGATGAGGACGAAGTCGGTGGTCCTCGAGGAGGACGAGTTCGAGCAGTGGGCGCGAGGGCAAAGGACGCCGAGCGCTGCCGGGAGTGCTGGATAGTCTCCGCGCCGTGACCGAGGCCGCCGTCCATCCGTCGATCCAGCCGACGCGCTCCGGGCCGAAGCCGCCGCGCACCGGCTGGCGTCGCCTCCTTGCGCCGGGCTGGCTCCGCGCGCCGTGGATGACCGCGCTCTTCTTTGCGATCGGGACCGGGATTGTCGTCGGGATCCGCTCGCTTGCAGGCTGGGACCCGGTCTGGGACTCGCTGCTGATCGCGACTGTGGGCGGGCTGATTGCGGCCCCGCTCGGGTTCCTCGCCGGGATCGGAGCCTTCGACTACTGGACGAAGTACGCCCTCGGCTCTCCCACCGAGCCCGACGATCACTCGGGTCACGGTGCGTACAGCTGGCGCGACTACTTCCGCGTCAACACCGACCACAAGGTGATCGGGATCCAGTACGTCGTGACGACGGTGGTCTTCTTCCTCGCCGGCGGCTTGCTGGCGATGGTCTTCCGCGCCGAGCTCGCCAAGCCCGGGATGCAGTTCCTGGACGGCCAGTCCTACAACGGGACGATCTCGGTGCACGCCTCGCTGATGATCTTCCTGTTCGTGATCCCGGCGTTCGCCGGCCTCGCGAACTACGTCCTCCCGCTGATGATCGGCGCGCCCGACATGGCGTTCCCACGACTGAACGCCCTCTCGTACTGGCTGCTCCCGATCGCCGGCGTGATGATGCTCGGCAGCTTCCTCTGGCCCGGCGGCGCCTTCGGGGCGGGGTGGACGGGCTATGCGCCGTTATCGGTGGTTGGCACCGACGGCAACGTGTTCTTCAACATGGGCGTCCAGTGGGCGGGCGCGTCCTCGATCATGACCGCCCTCAACTTCCTGGTCACGATCATCACCATGCGCGCGCCCGGGATGACCTTCTGGCGCATGCCGCTCCTCGTCTGGGCCAACTTCTCGACGTCGCTGCTCGTCGTGCTCGCCACGCCGTTCATCGCCGGCTCACAGTTCTTCGTCCTGTTCGACCGCCTGATGGACACCAATTTCTTCGACTTCAACGAGGGCGGTTACGTCCTCGGCTACCAGCACATCTTCTGGTTCTACTCGCACCCTGCCGTCTACATCATGATGCTGCCCGGTTTCGGCATCGCCTCCGAAGTCATCTCCGTCATGTCGCGGAAGCCGATCTTCGGCTACCGCCTGATGGCGCTCTCGCTGATCGCGATCCTCATCCTGGGCTTCTCGGTGTGGGCGCACCACATGTTCGTGTCGGGCATGGCCCCGTGGCTGCGCGTGCCCATGATGATCACGACGCTCCTGATCGCGGTCCCGACCGGGATCAAGGTGTTCTCGTGGTTAGCCACGACCTGGGAAGGGCGGATCCACTTGAACACGCCCATGCTCTGGGCCCTCGGCTTCGTGTCCATGTTCGTGATCGGCGGCCTCTCCGGGATCTTCCTCGGCGCCGTGCCGATCGACATCCACGCGTCGGACACCTACTTCATCGTGGCGCACATCCACTACGTCCTTCTCGGCGGCTCCCTCTTCACGATCTTTGCCGGCTTCTACTACTGGTTCCCGAAGATGACCGGGCGGATGTACAACGAGCGCCTCGGCAAGATCCACTTCTGGTGCACTTTCCTCGGCTTCAACGCGACCTTCTTCCCGATGCACATCATCGGCCTCCAGGGTATGCCCCGCCGCGTGGCCGACTACGACCCCCAGTTCGGCACCTGGAACCTAGTCATCTCCATCGCCTCTTTCTTCCTGGGTGCATCGTTCCTCATCTTCATCTACAACATGATCGTGAGCTGGCGGCACGGGGAGCCGGCGCCCAGCAACCCCTGGCGAGCGATGACGATCGAGTGGCAAGTGTCGTCGCCGCCGCCCGTCTTCAACTTCGATCAGGTGCCGCAGGTCGTCGGCGGTCCCTACGAATACGGCGTGCCGGGTGCCCGCCACGCGGTGTTCAACGGCGACTCTGAGCACGCGTCGGAGCCGGCCACCGACTCCCAGAGGCCGCAGCATTGACCCACGTCCTCGTGATCGCGAACGAGACGGTCGCAGGAAAGAGCCTGATCGAGGCGCTGAAGCAACGGGCCGAGGACGGGGCCGACCTTGTCACGGTGCTCGCGCCGGTGAGCCGGCCACACGGGGGCTACGTCGTCTACGAGGACACGCGGCGCGCGTCGGCCGGGCGCAGGCTGGAGCGGACGTTGTCGGCGCTGCGGGAGGCAGGAATCAAGGCGCACGGCCTCGTCGTCGACGCCGATCCGGAGGACGCCGTGCGGGACGCGATGGCGATGCTCGATCCGAAGCCCGACGAGGTGATCGTCTCGACGCATCCCAAGGAGCGTTCCGGCTGGCTCCGCCGCAAGGTGATCGACCGCGTTCGAAGCGCCGCGGGAGATGTGCCGGTCGAGCACTTCGTGGTCGACCTCAGCGAAGAGGGCGAGGCCAATGTCCTCGTGCTCGCGAACGAGACGGTCCTCGGGGATCCCCTGCTCGAGCGGATCAAGGAGCGGGCCGCCCGCTCCCCGGCGAGCTTCCTCATCGTCTGCCCGCAGAGCGACCCCAACCAGGGCTCGCACCCGGAGGCCGAGCGACGCCTACGGCGGGCTCTCGCCGTGTTGCGAGGAGGCGGGATCGAGGCGCACGGTCAGGTCGCGCACCCCGACCCGCATGCGGCCGCAATGCAGGCCGTCCACGACGAGCGCATCGACGAGATCATCGTCTCCACGTTCCCGCCCTCGCGGTCCCCCTGGGTGCGGAAGAACCTCGTCCAGCGGCTGCACAAGGACACGGGGCTGCCGGTCGAGCACGTCGTCGTGGCCGACGAGGTTCCGGCGTGAGCGCTCACGCCGAGCCCCACGCCGCGCACCCGCCGGCGGCGAACCAGAGCTCCCGAGTGGATGCGACGACTCTCGGGATGCTCATCTTCATCGCGTCCGAGATCATGCTCTTCGGCTCGTTCTTCACGGCGTACTTCTTCGTGCGAGTCGTGAACGATGCGCCGCTCTGGCCGCCCGAGGGCTTTCACTTGCCCGTCTTCGTCGCAGGATTGAACACGGCGATCCTGCTGACCTCGAGCTTCACGATGCACTGGGCTCTACAGGCCATCAAGCGCGGAAGCCGCGCGGGTCTGCAGGCAGGGCTCGTCCTCACGTTCTTCCTCGGCCTTACCTTCCTGATCACGCAGATGCTCGAGTACGCGCGCATCGGTTTCGCGCCCAGGGACGGCGCGTTCGGCTCGGTCTTCTACGGGTTGACGGGCTTGCACGGGGCGCACGTCTTCATCGGGTTGACCCTGCTCGCCTTCGCCACGATCCGCTCCTTCCGCGGCCACTTCACGCCGAAGGAGCACTGGGGTGTGGAGATCCCGGGGATCTACTGGCACTTCGTCGACGTAATGTGGATAGTGGTCTACGCGACGGTATACCTCCTCTAGCTGTGATGAACCCACTTAGGAGTGAGGCCGAGGCGTACCGCTTCCTCCTGCTCACGGTGGGCTACTTCGCCGCGATCGTGATCGCGACGCTGGCTCTCGGCCGTTGGTTCGGTTTCGGCGCGTTCCTCCTGCTGACCGTCGCCGGGCTCGTCTATCTCGTCCGCGTTCGCCGCGCGGAGCCGCCCCGCAGAGTCGCCGCCCGCCAGGGGAGCGAGCACCTGCGCCGCATCCTGGTCGTCGCGAACGAGACCGTCGGCGGCGAACGGTTGCGCGAGGAGATCCGTCGCCGGTCCACTGGCCAGGAGGAGCAGGTGCTCGTCGTCTGCCCCGCTCTGAACTCGCCCCTCAAGCACTGGGCATCGGACGAGGACGGCGCTCGCGTCCACGCCCAGCAGCGGCTCGACGCCAGCCTCGAGCGCCTGCGTCAGCTCGGAGTGGATGCCGAGGGCAGGATCGGGGACGCCGAGCCTCTGCAGGCGATGGAGGACGCCCTTCGCCAGTTCGGCGCGGACGAGATCATCATCTCGACGCACCCGGAGGGTCGTTCGCACTGGCTGGAGAAAGGGATCGTCGACGGGGCCCGCGAGCGGTTTTCCGTGCCGATCACGCACGTCGTCGTCGATCTGGAGACGGAAGGTGAAAAGGGCCGCTAGCGGACTCGCGCTGGCGGCGGTGCTACTCGTCGCCGGCTGTGGCGGCTACCCGTCCGACTCCGGTTCGGACTCCGCCACGACCGTGGAGAAGAAGCCCGACGCCGAGCTCGAGCAACGCGTCGAGGAATTCAACTCGCTTCTTCGAGAAACGAAACCCGGCTGGCGCTTCTCAGCGGAGAAGACCGTTCAGCACTTCGTTCCGGGTGACACCGCGTACGAGGTGGTCGTCGACGAAGGCGAGAGCACCGCCACCGCGACGAGCCCAAGCCTCGAAGACGATTCCGTGCGGCACGAGCGTTATGAGCTCGACCTTCTGACGAGCGACGCCGACGGCTGGACGATCGGGTCGGCGATACGAACCTTTCAGTGCCAGCCGAACCGCGGCCACCAGGACTTCAGCGCCGAGCTCTGCCGGTAGGCGCTACTTGCGCGCCGAGCGGCTGACGAACTCTGCTACGGCACGGATCTCCGCGTCGGTCAGCTGACCCTTGAAAGCGGGCATGGCGCCCTTACCCTGCGTGACCCGCTTGATCGCCTTGTCCACGCTCGGTCTCGCTTCGTCGAGGTTCGGCCCGATGTTCCCCTTCGAGCCGGCCGCAGCGAGCGTGTGACAGGTCGCGCACCCGGCTGACGCGAAGATCGACTTCCCGTCCGCCTTGCCGCCCTTGCCGGTCGGCTTCTTGGCTGCGGCGGCTTTGATCGCCTCGGGGTCACCGGCGACATCGGCCACGTAGGCCGCGACGGCCTCGGCGTCCTCGCCTTCGACGAGCTTCGCCGGCATCCCGCTGCCCTCGGTTGGATAGTAGATCTGGTCGAGGACGGTGGCCGCGATCGTGCTCTCCTTGAACCCCTCCTCGCGCGCCCCCGCAAACGCGTCGTCAAGGCTGGGGCCGACCTTTCCTTTCGAGCCCGCGTCGGCCAGAACGTGACACGCCGCGCATTGCCCCTCCGCGCTCGTGAAGACCTGCTTGCCCCGGGTCGCGTTCCCTTCCGTCGGTAGGCCTTCCGTGCCGCAGCCTGTGCCGAGGGCAGTCAGCGCGACCAGAGCTGCCGCGAAGGCGAGCCGCAACTCTACGACTGGGTCGAGGCGCCGGCGGCGGCTAGCGCCTCGTCACGGGCCGGGTAGATCTGGAAGACGCGGTCGAGCCCAGTGATCTCGAAGATCTTCGCGATGTTGCGGTCGCTGCAAACCAGCGAGAGCTGGCCGTCCTGGCCTCGGAGCCGCTTGACGCCGCCGACGAGCACGCCGAGCGTCGTCGAGTCGATGAACGTCGTTCCCGAAAGATCGACGACGACGTTCTTTGCGCCCTTCGCGATCGCGTCCAGCAGCTGCTGTTTGAACTCCGGTGCGGTGTAGAGGTCAACCTCTCCCGTGAGCGCAATCACGAATGTCGAGTCGCCGAGCTGCTCGGTGTTGACGTCGAAGTTCATGAGCGGGGCAGTCTATCCAGGCTGTACGTTGGCGGCGCCGGCCTCGAGAGCCGCGATCTGCTGGCGTGCGTACGCGGCGTTCTGGTCGTCCGGCGAAAGCTTGAGGAACGCCTTGTATGCCTTGACGGCCAGCGGGATGCGCCGGGCCTGGTAGGCGGCGTCGGCGAGCTGGAGCTGGAGCAGCGGCTCGTTGTCGGGGTGGGTGACGACGATTTGCGAGTAGAGCGTCGCGGCCTTGCCGAAGGCGCTCTGCATCCTCTGGTTCACCTCGTTCAGCCGCTGGCTGTAGATCGCCTGGAACTCCTGGTCGATCTTTCCGCCGAGAGCTCGACCGAACTGCGAGTCCTGCGAAGGGCCGAACAGACCCGCACCTGTCTGCGACTGGTACTGGGCGTAGACGTTCGCGTACTCGTCCCGCGCGCTGTTCGCCCGGCTCAGGTACATGCCCGCCAGCGTCTGTTTTACGTCGACGTCGCGGGGCCGTAGCTCGAGGTAATCCTCGTAAGCGGCAATGGCCTCGTCCTGCTTGCCGTCGCTCGAGAGAGCCTCGCCGAGTTGCCTGTACCCAATGGGGTCGCGCGGGTCGTCCTTGATCCTGTCACGCGCCTCGCCGGCCGAGGGGCCTGCAGATCCGCCGCCCGACCCCGCCAGGATGTCGCCGAAGCCTGTGCCCGGGATGTTGCCTCCCACGCCGAAGGCGACGAAACCGACTGCGAAGACGAGCGCGAGAAACACGAACACCCACTTCGCCTGCCTGATCAGCCGCGGGAAGAACATCTGCTGCTCGTACGCAGGACGTTCGGGGCGCTTCGGCTTCTTCGGGGGCGCCGGGGTTTGGTTGCGCGGCCGGCGCTTCTGGGCGGAGCGTGCCATGGTCCTAGGGTACCTCGGTCGCAGCCGGGTGCCAGCGCTTCTCGAGGATCGCGGCCACCCAGATCGAGCTCTCGAGGAGGATCAGCAGCGGTACTGTCTCGAGGACGAGAGACACGGGATCCGCAGTCGGCAGCGCGACGGCGAGCCCTACTGCGGCCACGACCAGGTACCGCCGGTTCCGCCGCAGCTGTCCCGAGTTGACGACGCCGAGCCGCACGAGGGCCAGGATGAGGATCGGCAGCTCGAAGAAGAACGCGACCGCGAGGAGCATGACGGCGACGAACGAGAAGTAGTAGCTCGCACGGATCTGGATCTCGTAGAGGTGCGAGTCGTACTCCGTGAGGAACTCGACGGCCTTCGGCATGAGGATGAAGTAGCCAAACGCGAGGCCCGCGGCGAAGAGCGCAGTCGCGATCGCCACGAAGACCGCGACGATGCGCTGTGCGTTCTCCTCCATCGCCGGCGCGAGAAAGCTCCACAGCTGCCACAGCAGCACGGGCAGCGCGAGCGCGAACGCGGCGTACAGGCTGACCTTGAGGGAGGTTGTCAACGGCTCCGTCACGCCGAGGGTCACGAGCTCCTTGTCGTCGGGCAGGGGCTCGCGCAGCCACTCGATCAGGCGCTCGTGGAAAATGTAGGCGACGACGAACCCGACGACGACGGCGCCGATCGAGACGAGCAGGCGCGTGCGCAGCTCGTCGAGGTGCTCGACTAGGGTGGCCTCCTCGCCGGGGCTGAGCCGCCGCGGGAGCCTCATGCGCTACTACGTGGTCTTGGTCTCGTCGCGCGTGGAGGTCGTGACGACGGTCTCTTCCTGCGCTGGTGGCAACTCGGCGGGCTCGTCCTTGCCGGAGATCGAATCCTTGAACTCCCGCATCCCCTTGCCGAGCGAACGGCCCATCTCCGGCAGGCGCTTGGGGCCGAACACGAGCAGGACGACGAGGAGAAGGACGAAGAGCTCCCAGAGCTGGATACCGAAGGGCACGGACTCAGGGTACCAGCCAGCGGCGCAAATCCTGCCCATGGGCAATTCGATACCATGAGTCACGAACGCCGGCCAGAACCCGCATCACTGAAAGGATTTCGGCAGCACAAAGTGACACAGCTGGAGCTGAAGAATCTGCACGTCGCGCTCGAGGACGGCACCGAGATCGTCAAGGGCGTCGACCTCTCCGTGAAGGCGGGCGAGACGCACGCCGTCATGGGCCCGAACGGCTCCGGCAAGTCCACGCTCGCCTACGCGATCATGGGTCACCCGGCCTACGAGATCTCGGGCGGCGAGATCCTGCTCGACGGCGAGAACGTCGTCGGGATGGAGGCCGACGAGCGGGCGCAGAAAGGCCTCTTCCTCGCGTTTCAGTACCCGCACGCGATCCCGGGCGTCACCGTGACGAGCTTCCTGCGCTCGGCGCTGAACGCACTGCGCAAGGCGCGCGCCGGCGAGGACGACCCGGTCTCGGTCAAGGAGTTCCGCACCGAGCTGCTCGCGCAAATGGAACACCTGAAGGTGCCGAGGGAGCTCGCTATGCGCTACTTGAACGATGGCTTCTCGGGCGGAGAGAAGAAGCGCGTCGAGATCTTGCAGATGGCGATGCTGAAGCCGCGCATCGCCGTGCTCGACGAAACTGACTCGGGCCTCGACATCGACGCGCTGAAGATCGTTGCCCAGGGCGTCAAGGACCTCGTCGGCCCCGACATGGGTGCGCTGCTGATCACGCACTACCAGCGGATTCTCAACTACGTGAAGCCCGATTTCGTGCACGTCTTCGTCGACGGACGTATCGTTGAGGAAGGCGGGCCAGAGCTCGCTCACAAGCTGGAAGCCGAAGGGTATGAGGCGTTCATGCCTGCGCTCATCGC
>JACCXX010000099.1 GCA_013696805.1 Actinomycetota bacterium | reverse complement strand
GGCCCCGAGCTGCCGTCGCTGATCCGTCGCCCTCCGCCCGACGTGACACCCCGACTCACAGCCGGCAGGTACGTCTTCCCCGTGTATGGGACATCCTCGTTCTCGGACACGTACGGCGCGCCGCGCGCGTCGATCGCCTCCGGCTGGCACCACGGAACGGACATCTTCGCCCCCCTCGGCGCCCCGATCCTGGCTGTCGCCGACGGGACGGTGTTCTCGGTCGGCTGGAACCGCGTCGGCGGCTGGAGGCTCTGGCTACGCGACCGCGAGGGGAACGAGTTCTACTACGCGCACCTCTCGGCCTTCTCACCCGCGGCCGTGGACGGCACGGACGTCAAGGCCGGCACCGTCCTCGGCTTCCTCGGCAATACGGGTGACGCCCAAGGCACGCCGTATCACGTTCACTTCGAGATCCATCCCGTCGGCCTGCTCCACCTGGGCTACGACGGCGCCGTCAACCCCCAGGTCTATCTAATGGCGTGGAAGCGGGTCGAGGACATCGAGTTCGCTGCCGTCGCAGGCTGGGCGCCTCCGGTGGCGCCGTCCAGCGAGGCTCCGAAGCCGGGAGCGATCCCGCTCGCCTCGACGGATATCGCAAGCGCCGACGGCCTCGACCCAGGCTCGCTAGAGCGAGCTCTGAAAGAAGGCGCAGCAGGGCGCAACCTCAAAGACGCGCCCTGATGCGCCGTTCAGAAGCTCTACTTCGAGTTCGAATCTGACTTGTACTCGAATTCGTCGCCCTCGCCGAAGACGGTTTCCTGCAGCCAGCGGCGGGTGCCTGGCCCGGTAACGGGGTTGAAGAGCACTCCAAGGACGATCCCGGTGAGCAGGAGCGTCGTGTTGCGCCCCTTGTGGCCGCTCTTGCCCTGCACGCGGTCGGCCGCGTCGCGCAGGTCCTCGATCGCGTCACGTAGGCTTTGCTGGATGTCTTTGTCGGTGGCGACGCGTGCTGCGGCCGACGTTACTGCGCGCCCGCCCAGAAGCTCGTCGTAGATCTCGCGGGCCGTCCCGACCGCGCTCTTCACGTCTTCCCGCACCCGCTCGTCCTTGAGCGCGCGCTCGAGATAGGGCCTCGCGTCTGAAGCTCGGTCTTTCAACTTCGCCATGCCGGTGTTCCTTTCTTTGGTTTCCAAAGCGACTGTACCCCGGACAAGGCCTTGAAAAACCCCGCTACCTGCTCGAAGCGGCCTTTCGTCGCCGGTTGATATCCGTGGGCCGCCGCGACGTTTTCACTCCCTCGAAGGCCACCTCGAGTACCTCCTGGATCGTGTCGACCGGGACGAACTCGAGCTCCTTGCGCGTCTCCTCAGGCAATTCGGTGAGCTCCGGCTCGTTCTCGCGGGGCATGACGACCTTCTTGACGCCGGCCCGCTGCGCGGCCAGGACCTTCTCGCGCAGACCGCCGATCTGGAGCACCTGCCCGGTCAGCGTGATCTCGCCCGTCATCGCGATTTCTTCGGACACCGGTCGCCCGCTCGCGATCGAGACGATCGCCGTCGCCATCGTGATGCCGGCGGAAGGCCCGTCCTTGGGAACCGCGCCCGCAGGGACGTGCACATGGACGTCGTGATCCTCGAACCAGGCCGGATCGAGCTCGAGCTCTTCGGCGTGCGAGCGCACCCACGAAAGCGCGGCCTGCGCCGACTCCTGCATGACCTCTCCGAGCTGGCCGGTGACCTTCAGCCGCCCGCGGCCGGAGTAGGCGGTCGCTTCGATGAAGAGCACGTCGCCCCCCACGGCGGTGACGGCGAGCCCCGTCGCCACGCCAGGATCGCTCGTTCGCTTGCGGACCTCGCCGGCGAAGCGCCGAGGTCCGAGCCACTCCCGCACCTTGGCCTCGGCGATACTGAGCTTCTTCGGCCCGCCTTCGGCGATTCCACGAGCCGTCTTTCGGAAGAGCGCTGCCAGCTGCCGCTCGAGGTTTCGGACGCCGGCCTCCCGCGTGTACTCGCGGATGACCAGTCGCAGGGCACGGTCGCCGAGGGCAACCTTCGAGCGTTTGAGCCCGTGGGCCTCAAGCTGCTTCGGAACGAGGTACTTGCGAGCGATCCCGAACTTCTCTTCCTCCGTGTAGCCGGAGAGGTGGATCACGTCCATCCGATCGAGAAGCGGGCCCGGAATCGTGTCGAGCTGGTTCGCGGTGCAGATGAAGAGCACCTTCGAGAGGTCGAACGGAAGATCGAGGTAGTGGTCGCGGAAGGTCGAATGCTGCTCCGGGTCGAGCACCTCGAGCATCGCGCTCGCGGGGTCGCCCCGGAAATCCGCGCCCATCTTGTCGATCTCGTCGATCAAGAACACGGGGTTCTTCGACTCGGCGTCGCGGAGCGCACGGAGGATCGTCCCTGGCATTGCTCCGATGTACGTGCGCCGGTGCCCGCGAATCTCGGCCTCGTCGCGCACGCCGCCGACCGAGATGCGGACGAATTTGCGACCGAGGGTGCGGGCGATCGAGTGGCCGAGCGAGGTCTTGCCGACCCCCGGCGGACCGACGAAGCAGAGGATCGGCCCGGAGAGGTCGTCTTTGAGCTTGGAGACCGCGAGGTACTCGAGGATCCGTTCCTTCACCTTGTCCAGGTCGAAATGGTCCTCGTCCAGGATCTCGCGGGCCCGCTTGAGGTCGAGATCGTCCTCGGTGGTCGCGTCCCACGGCAGGCTCAGGATCCATTCGAGATAGGTACGGATGACCCCGTACTCGGCGGCCGCGGATGGGAGCTTCTCGAGGCGCCCGAGCTCGCGATCGACGGCTTTGCGCACATCTTCGGGAAGCGCGATGGCCGCCGCGCTCTCGCGCAGCTCCTTCATTTCCGCCTGCTCGGGGTCTCCCTCCCCGAGCTCCTCCTGGATGGCCTTCAGCTGCTGACGCAAGAAGTACTCCCGCTGGGAGCTCTCCATCTCGGACTGGACCTGCGACTGGATCTTTGTGCCGAGCTCGACCACCTCGAGCTCCCGGTTCAGGATCACCGAGGTCTCGCGGAGACGTTTCTCGACGTCGAGCTGCTCGAGCAGCAGTTGCTTCTCCTCCGTCTTGAGCCGTAGCGTGGACGCGACGAGATGGCAGAGCGCGCTCGGGTCCTCGATGTTGGCGGCGGCGAGCGCCAGCTCCTCGGGCAGGTACGGGAGCAGGCCGATGATGCGCGCGAAGAGGGTGCGCACGTTCTGCGTCAGCGCCTGCGTCCTGCGCGTCTCGCGCAGGACGTCGGGCACCTCCTTGAACCGCCCGACCAGGTACGGCTCGGAGCGAACGTGCTTCTCCAGCCGGATGCGCCGCAGGCCCTGGACGAGGATGCGCTGCGTGCCGTCGGGAACGCGAATCATCTTCTGCACGACTGCCGCGGTTCCGACTTCATAGAGGTCGTCCCAGTCCGGCACCTCGATTTCGCGGGAACGCGAGGCGATCAGCGCGACGAGGCGATCGCCCGAAATGACGTCGTCGATCAGCGCGATCGAGCGCTCCTGGCCGATCGCCAGGGGCAGCATCGAGTCCGAGAAGACGACCGTGTCCTTAAGCGGCAGGATCGGGAGGGTCGACGGGATCTCTACTTCGTCGACGGTGATCTCTTCGTCGAAGAGCTCTGTCACTTCGTCCTCTTGATCGGAATCGAGACCCGCATGGGCTCCGAGGCTCTCTTGGCTGCCGGCATCGTGATCGTCAGGACGCCTCGCCTGTACGCGGCCTTGCAGGACTCGACGTCGATGTGCTCGGCGAGGGCGATCTGGCGCTGGAACCGGCCGTAGTCGATCTCCATTTGCTGGTACACGCGGCCGGCGGCGCTCGGCCGGCGGCGCTCGCCGGCGATGACAAGCGTTCGTTCGTCGACGTAGATCTGGATGCGAGCGGGATCGACCCCGGGCAACTCGGCAACGACGGTCAGCTCCCCGGTTCGCTCCGAGCGGTAGACGTCCACGGACGGCCGATAGCCGCCGCGCCGGCGGGTGAAGCGCGGGGCCTGCCAGAGCTCGGCGAAGAGCTCTTCCATCTCGCCTCGGAGCCGATCGATGGGGTCACGGGCCATCCCCGTGATGGTACCGCTGAGCTCGATGTGGCCGAGCGCGCGTTCTGCCTTGACACGGTTGCTAGTGATCACTAACCTAGCGCGCGCTAACAGTAACGACCTGCGGCTGGAGGGGGAGGATCGCCAATGGAACCTACGCTGGAACGTCGCGCAGCCCACGAGCGTCTATCGACCGGCGCGCTAGCTCGCTGGACACGAGCCTGCGCCACGCATCCCTGGCGGGTCGTTTTCGGCTTCTTCGTCATGGTCGCCCTGCTGGTCGCGCTGGTGGTCACGGTCGGGGGCGAGCTACGCGACGAGTTCGAGATCCCCGGGTCGGACACGCAGAAGGCAACCGATCTGATCAAGGCCGAGTTCGCGGCTGAGCAGGGCGGTGTGCTGAACGTCGTCTTCGCTGCGCCGGAAGGCGAGCGCCTCGACACTCCGGAGCGCAAGGCGGCGATCCAGCGCGCAATCGCGCAGCTGAAATCGCCCGAGTTCAAGCCGAGGGGAGACAAGGCCGGCTTGGAGAGCGTCGGCAATCCATTCAGCAAGGAAACGTTGTCCGATGACGGGCGCGTCGCTTACGCGGAGGCCCAGTTCGATCAGACGATCGAGGCCGAGGATCGCGACGCAGTCGTCGCGGTGCAGGACGCCGCCCGCGAGACGGTTGAGCCCGCAGGGGTGACGGTCGAGTACAACGGAGAAGCCGAGTTCCCGCCCGTCGAGCAGGGAACCGAGGAAACACTCGGTCTGCTCGCCGCGATCATCGTGCTCCTTTTCGTATTCCGCTCCTTCGTGGCGATGCTGATCCCGATCGCATTGGCGATCACGGCGCTGGCGACCGCGTTCCTCCTGTTGTTCATCCTGGCCGGCTTGACGGACATCAACACGATCACGCCAATTCTGGTCTCGATGATCGGGCTGGGCGTCGGTATCGACTATTCGCTCTTCATCGTGACGCGCTTCAGACAGCTCCTCCATGAGGGGCTCTCACCGCAGGACGCTGCGGCCGAAGCCGGCGCTTCCGCCGGTCGGGCCGTGTGGTTCGCCGGGCTGACGGTTGCCATCTCGGTCAGCGGCCTGGCGCTGATCGGCCTGGACTTCGTGACGAAACTCGGCATCGGCAGTGCGCTCGGCGTCCTGACGACGGTGCTGATCGCGAACTCGCTGCTCCTGGCCGTGCTGGCGTTGCTCGGGCACAAGATCGACCGGCTGAAAGTGCCCTTCCTTCGCGCGGTGGACGATTCGGAGGAAGGACGCCAGAAGACGCTCGTTGCCCGCTGGGGTAGATTCGTGACCGGTCACGCGCGAGGCGTTTTTGCCGTCGGCCTGCTGCTCGTGCTGGCCTTGGCGTCGACATCAGCGCTCGTGCGGCTCGGTGCGGCCGACCAGGGGACTCAGCCCAAGGAGCAGACGAGCCGCCGGGCGTACGACCTGCTCGCCGACGGGTTCGGCCCCGGCTTCAACGGTCCGATCCCGATCGTCGTCGACGTGAACGGCGACCGGCAGGCGCCGAAGAAGATCCACGATCGCGTGCAGAACCTCCCGGGCGTCGCTTCCGTCGGGGAGCCGCAGCTCAACGATGAAAAGACGGTCGGGATCGTCTTCGTGACTCCTGAGTCGGCACCGCAGGACGAGGAGACCGACAAGCTCGTCGACCGCTTGCGAAACGACGCCGTCCCGGGGGCGACAGCGGGGGGCGACGCCCGGGCCTACGTGTCGGGTCAGACGGCAGCCTTCAAGGACATCGCCGAGCAGATAGTCGACCGGATGCCGTTGTTTCTGCTCTACATCATCGGCGTCACGTTAATCCTGCTCGCCATGGCGTTCAGGTCGATCGTGATCTCGGCGACCGCGGCTATCACGACGATTCTCTCGGCGTTCGTCGGCTTCGGCGTGCTCACGCTGGTTGTGCAGGAGGGGCATCTTCTGGGCTTGACTGGGCTCGATCAGACCGGCCCGATCGAGACCTTCGTCCCTCCGATCGCCTTCGCAATCCTGTTCGGGCTCTCGATGGACTACATGGTGTTTCTGATGAGTCGCATCCGGGAGGAGCATGTCCACGGCCTGAAGACCCAAGAGGCGGTCGAGCACGGCATTGCCGCGGTCGGGCGGGTGGTCGTGGCCGCGGCGCTGATCATGGGCACGGTCTTCGCGGCATTCATCCTCAGCGCCGATCGCATCCCAAAGGAGTTCGGCCTGTTGCTCGCGGTCGCGATTCTGACGGACGCGTTGATCGTGCGGATGACGCTTGTGCCCGCACTCCTGACTCTTCTGCGCGAGAAGTCGTGGTACATCCCGCATTGGCTCGACCGAGCTCTCCCGAACGTGACCATTGAGCCGCCGCACGACAGCCAGACCCCGCTCCCGCCTGGCGTCGAGAGCCCGGCCCAGCCGGTCGGGGGTGGATGACTCCTAGTCCCGGGGACGGTCAGCGAACGAGGGCCCAGAGGACGATCGCGATCACGACGATCAGGACGAGCCAGGCCCAGCGCATGGCCACGAAGGCTTTCCGCTCGCCGGGGCCGGGGCCGGGCTCCGGGGTGTAGGGATCGAGGGGCGGGGCGGGCTGCCGCGGCAGGTCGTCCTCGCCCTGGAGCACCTGTGGTTCGTGCTGGACCTCTCGCTCGCGCTCGTCGGCCATGTCAGGACCGTACCTAAGCCGTAGCATCCGCCCGACATGAAGGGCGTCATCCTCGCCGGCGGCACCGGTAGCCGGCTCCACCCGCTGACGCGGATCACGAACAAGCACCTACTCCCGATCTACGACCGCCCGATGGTCACGTACGCCATCGAGGCGATCGTCAAGAGCGGAGTGGACGAGATCATGCTCGTCACCGGCGGCACGCATGCGGGCGAGTTCTTCCGCCTCCTCGGCGACGGTCATGCGCACGGCATCGACCGGCTCTCCTACGCGTACCAGGAGCGCGAGAGCGGGATCGCCGACGCTCTTGGACTGGCGGAGCGTTTTGCCGCCGGCGAGCGGGTGCTCGTCATGCTCGCGGACAACATCTTCGAGAACTCGATCAAGGCCGCCATCGACAACTACGGGAAGCAGGAGCAAGGCGCGCGAATTGCCCTTTCGCGGCAGGAGAACGCCGAGCACCTGCGCCACCTCGGCGTTGCCGAGCTGGACGGCGAGCGGGTGACCGGCATCGTCGAGAAGCCCGAGAACCCCCCGAGCGAGTTCGCCGTCACCGGCCTCTATTTCTATGACGCCGCGGTCTTCGAGTTCCTGCCCACGCTCTCCCCCTCCGCCCGGGGTGAGCTCGAGATCACCGACGTGAACAACTGGTACATCGAACAGGGCGCAATGGAGTACGACGTGCTCGAGGGCTTCTGGGGCGACGCGGGCGAGTCGATCGACGCGTACTACGCGGTGAACGACTTCGTGCGGCAACATGGTGCGAACCGTTGATCGAGGACGTGCGCAGGATTCCGCTCCGGCGCTTCGAGGACGGGCGTGGCTGGTTCGTCGAGATCCACCGGGCAAGCTCGTTCGAGCGACCGATGCGGCAGACGAACGTCTCCTTTTCGCGGCAGCACGTGATCCGCGGCCTGCACTACCACGAGCGCGGCCAGGACGATCTTTTCGTGTGCCTGCAGGGGACGGCTCGCGTCGTCGTTCTCGATCTCGAGAGCGGCGAGACGTTCTGCGAGGAGATCGGCGACGAGAACCCCGTCGGTGTCTACGTGCCCGGCCACTATGCGCATGGCTTCGAGGCGATCACCGACCTTCTGTTCTGTTACCACGTCACCGAGGAGTACGACCCTGCCGACCCCGACGAGCACGAAGTCCCCTGGGACGATCCTCGTGTTCGCGAGCTCTGGAGCACCCAATCGCCGATCCTGTCGGACAGGGACGCCAGCGCGTCGTCATAACGGGCGCCGGGGGGCAGCTCGGCTCGGCGCTCGCCGAAGCGTTTCCCGAAGCGGACGCACGGGACCGCGCGACCTTCGACGTCGAGGATCCGCCGGAGCTCGGCTATCGCGCCGACCTCGTCTTACATGCGGCTGCCTGGACCGACGTCGACGGCGCCGAGTCGACTCCGGCCGAGGCTGTGCGAGCGAATGTCCGGGGTACGCGGAACGTGGTTTCGCTTGGAGCGCCCGTCGTCTACTTCTCGACCGACTACATCTTCGACGGGCGCAAGCGCAAGCCGTACGTGGAGTCCGACGAGCCGAATCCGCTTTCGGTCTACGGGCGAACAAAGCTTGAGGGAGAGCGCGTGGTGCGTGACGGCTGGATCGTCCGCTCCTCCTGGCTCTTCGGCTGGACGAGCAAGAACTTCGTGAAGACGATGTTGGCACTCGGGAAAGAAAGGGACGAGGTTGCGGTCGTCGACGACCAGCGCGGCTCGCCGACCTACGTGGGGCACCTGGCCGACGTGACGAAGTCCCTGGTCGAACTCCCGTACGGCGTCTACCACCTCGCCGCGGAGGGCGAGGCGACCTGGGCCGACTTTGCCGAGGCGATCTTCGAAGAGGCTGGGGTCAACTGCCGTGTGCGCCGGATCACCACTGCCGAGTACCCGCAAGCCGCCGAGCGGCCGGCCTATTCCGTCCTGCGAAGCGAACAGGGCGCGCCCGCGCTTCCCCACTGGCGCGAGGGCCTGCGCGCAGTGCTGGAGCGGCTCTGATGGCGCGGTACGAGTTCGTCTCCACGTGGTGCCTCGAAGCGCCGGTCGAGCAGGTCTGGGACGCGGTCTACGACGCCGAGCACTGGCCGGAGTGGTGGCAGGGCGTGGCCTTCACGAAGAAGATCCGCGACGGGGACGAGAACGACATCGGCTGCATCTGGCGTCTCGGCTGGCGCGCGAGGCTCCCGTACACGCTCGAGTTCGAGTCCGAGACGACGCACGTCGACCGGCCGCACCTGATGGAGGGCTTCACGCGCGGCGAGCTGAACGGGACGGGAATCTGGCGCTTCTACGAGGGGAACGCCGGAACCGCCGCGGTCTACGAGTGGAACGTCGAAACGACGAAGCCCTGGATGAACGCGCTGGCTCCGTTGGCGCGGCCTGTCTTCGTCCACAACCATCACGTGATCATGAAAAACGGCGCCGTCGGACTCTCGAAGCTGCTGGGCGCGCGATTAGTAGCCGCCGGCTAATCGGACCCGTCTGGTGCCTGGCACCGGCCATGGCTCCGCAGACGAGGCGTCGTGAAAGCAGGACTGCGATTCGGTGCGCGGTCGCCCGCTGAGTGGACACGTCAGGTGCCTGGCACCTGACACGTTCCTTATCGGCAGGCCTCGGCCGCCATTACTTGCGCCCGGCGCGTCTGGGGCGGTAGCTGACTCGACGCGGTCGTCTCGCCATGACGGATCGAAGAGCCCGCGCCAATCGCTGCTCTCTCCACGAGCTCGAGCCCGGATCGTGTTCGTGATCTCGCCGGTGAAGAGCGCGAGCCTAGCGCCAGGCGGTTTCTTCGACCTGAAGCCGCGCCTTTAGCGGCTCCCACCACGCGCGGTTCTCGCTGTACCACGCGACGGTTTCTCGAAGCCCCTCGTCGAAGCCGATCTCCGGCCGCCACCCCAGGTCGCGCTCGATCTTGGACGAGTCGAGCAAGTAACGGCGGTCGTGGCCGGGCCGGTCGGGGACGATCTGCTTCAGGTCGGCGCTCTTGCCGGTCAGCTCGACCACGAGGTCGGCGATCTCCCCGATCGAGCGCTCGAGGCCCGACCCGACGTTGTAGGTCTCCCCGACGCGGTCGGAATGGAGCACGAGCTCGATCGCCCGGCAATGATCCCGAACGTGCAGCCACTCCCGGCGGTTCTGCGTGGACGCATACATCGGCAGCGGCTTCTCGTCGAGCGCGTTCGTGACGAAGAGCGGGATCACCTTCTCCGGGAACTGGAAAGGCCCGTAGTTGTTCGAGCAGTTCGTGATCGTGATCGGGAGCTCGTACGTCTCGTGGTAGGCCCGGACGTAATGGTCGGCCGACGCCTTCGAGGCGTTGTACGGCGTGCGCGGCCGGTACGGCGACTCCTCCGAGAATGACTCGTCGGAGTCGAGCGCGAGATCGCCGTAGACCTCGCACGTCGAGACGTGGTGGAAGTGCGCGACGCCGGTCTGCCGCGACGCCTCGAGCAGCAGTTGCGTGCCGAGGACGTTCGTCCGCGCAAAGAGGCCGGGGTCGACGACGGCGAGGCTGTTGTGCGACTCGGCCGCAAAGTTGACGACCACGTCGACTCCTTGCTCGCGGATGGTCTGTTCGGCGAGCTCGAGATCTGCGATGTCGCCTTGCACGAACGGGGCGCGATCCTCGGTCCCCGCGAGGTTCTCGCGGTTGCCTGCGTACGTCAGCAGGTCGTAGGCGACGACGTGGTGGTCGGGATGCTGCTCGAGCCAGTAGTGGACGAAGTTCGAGCCGATGAACCCAGCCGCGCCGGTGACTAGGAGACGCACGAACGCATCGTACGAACTAGCGGCCGCACAGACGGCGTGCAGCGGTCACGCGGGGGTCGGGGCCGAGGAGTTGCTCGCGGCGATCGAGGTAGGGAAGCGCCTCCTCGCACTGGCCGAGCTCGGCAAGCGACCGCCCGACGTTGTAGTTCGCGTAGCCCTCGTAGGTCTGGCCCGTGCCCTGGAGCCTCTGCAGAGCCTGCCGCGCGATCGGCAGGGCCTCTTCATACCGGCCCTCCTTCATCAGGCTCGTCGCCTGGTCGGTCAGGGCCCGCCCGCCGGCGCCGCCTGTCGGAGGCGGCGGGGGTGGCTGAGGGGTCGGGGCCGGCCGAGTCGTCGCAGGCGCCGTCGTCACGATCGTCTCCGTCGTCGGCTCGCCCTGAACGGTCGTCACTCGCTCGGTCGTGACAGTCTGCGCCGCAGTCCGCCCGTCCTCGCCCCTGGTCAGAGCCGCCGCGACCCCCACGCCGGCCAAAGCGGCAACGAGCAGGCCGCCGCCGATCAGTGCGGGGATCGGGAAGCGCTTCCCGGCGGGCACAGGCGCTGCGGCGACCACCGGCTCGAACTGGCGCGTCGTCGCCCCGGCCGTCCTCAGCGCCTCGCGGAGCGCTGACACGAAATCCCCCGAGCTCGGGTAGCGCTCGGTCGGATCCTTCGCCATCGCCCGGCGGAAGACCGGGTCGAGCTGTGGCGGGAGATCGCTCCGCTCGGAAACCGCGGGAACGTCGGCGTGGACGTGCGCCGCCGCCTCCGCCGTCGGATTGTCGGCCTGGAAGGGCCGCCGACCGGTCAGGAGCTCGAAGGCGACGACGGCGAGCGCATAGAGGTCAGTCGCCGGTGTCGTCGGCTCGCCTCGCGCCTGCTCGGGAGCGAGGTAGCCGGCGGTGCCGAGGACCGTTCCCGTCATCGTGAGCGAGTCGAGGCCGGCCGCGGTGGCCACGCCAAAGTCAGCTACGCGAACGCTCCCGTCGGCGGCCAGGAGCAGGTTCCCCGGCTTGACGTCGCGGTGGACGACACCGTGTTCGTGGGCGGCATCGATCGCGGCGCCCGCCTCGTCGAGCCAGGTGAGGACACGGCCGGGATCCTGGGCACCGTGCTTGCGCAAGAGATCCTCGAGGGACCCGCCCTTCAGGTACTCCATGACGATGAACGGCCGGCCCCGGTGCTCTCCGACGTCGAAGATCGTGATCGTGTTCGGGTCGCTCGAGAGTCGCGCGGCAGCGAGCGCCTCGCGAGTGAAGCGGCCGCGGACCGCCTCGTCGGCCGAAAACCGGTCTGCAAGCACCTTGACGGCGACTGTCCGGCCGAGCGACTCGTCCTCCGCGCGGTAGATCTCCCCCATGCCGCCGCGCCCGATCAGCTCGGGCCCGCGGTACCGGGAAGGAAGGATGTCCGTCGTTGTCGCCATCGAGGGGTACGGGCCGGTAAATAACCGCTTTTCCACATCCAGCGCTACGAAAACGTAACGATCGTCTCAGAGTGAACTTCCTGTAAAGGAGGAAGACGCGCGAACCCGCATCAGCTAGCCTCAAAGCTCATAGGCCCAGCCTCTAAAGTGGCGCGCCCCACGCCAAAAAACACAGGTATCGAAATGGCTTTTCGCCGCATCACGCTGACCGCCGTGCTCGCTGCCTCACTAGCGAGCCTGGCGGCCCTTGCGCTTGGGTCGGAATCGGCGGCCAGTAGGCCGCCCCAGGGCCCCGCTTCGTTCCTCGTCAGCGGTCGCGGCTGGGGGCACGGCGTTGGGCTCTCCCAGTGGGGCGCATATGGCTATGCGCGTCAGGGAGTGCCGTTCAACCAGATCCTCGCCCACTACTACCAGGGGACGACGCTCGGCCCGGCGCCGCTCTCACGCGTGCGCGTGCTGCTCGTCCCGGGCCAGGCACGGGTCACGGTCAGTTCCGAAGCACCGTTCCGCGTGCGCGATTCCCTCGGCGCGACGTTTGAGCTCACGGCCGGCCCTCACCAGTTCGGGCCCGGCTTGCGCTTTCGCGTCAATGGTCGTCAGCAGCAACAGCAGCTGACCGGCCCGCTGACCTTCCTCCCCGGCACCGCGCCGCTCAGGCTCGATCGTGCCTACCGTGGCCAGTTCGTCGCCTCCGCCTCTGGCGGTCAGGTGCGCGTTGTCAATCACATCGGGCTCGAGCCCTATCTCTTCGGTGTCGTCCCCGGCGAGATGCCGTTCTACTGGGTGCCCGAGGCCCTGAAGGCCCAGGCCGTCGCGGCGCGCACGTACGCGCTCGCGGTGCGTAAGTCCGGGTCCGACTTCGACCTCTACCCCGACGTGCGCAGTCAGGTCTACGGCGGGATATCCGGTGAGCGCGTCTCCACCAGCGCCGCCGTACAGGCCACCGCTGGCCAGGTCGTTCTCTACCGCGGACGGATCGCGACGACGTATTTCTTCTCGACTTCGGGCGGCAGGACTGCGACCGTCAACGATGTCTGGCCGGGCAGCGGCCGGATTCCGTATCTCGTCTCCGTCGAGGATCCGTACGACTCGCTCTCTCCGCACCACGCGTGGGGCCCGTTCTCGGTGCAGAGCCAGCGGCTTGCGCGAGCGCTGCAAGTGCCGGGACGCCTCCTCGACGTTCGGCTGGCGATCGGCCCGTCGGGACGAGTTCGCACCGTGACCGCGATCGGTACGGGTGGCCAGAAGACCGTCTCCGGGTCCGATGTCCGCCAAGCTCTCGGGCTCCGCTCGACCTGGTTCCGCATCAGTCTTCTGGCGCTCACGGCGCCGAGCGCCCCGGCGACCTTCAACACGCCGTTGACGCTGACCGGAGTCGCACGCGGTCTCGCCGCGGTCACGCTCGAGTTCCGCCCGCTCGGAGGCTCATGGCGCGCCAGCGGGTCTGCCCGCGCGGCCGAGGACGGGGCCGTCAGCATCGTCGTCCGGCCACGCGAGCCCGGCGACTACCGCCTCATCAGCCGCAGCGCGCGAAGCGAGGCGGTTCGGGTCGCGGTGGCTCCCTACGTCCGCTTTTACTCCTTGCCGGACTCGACCACGTTGCGCGGCTATGCGCGGCCGGTGCTGCCGAATGCCGCCGTCGCCATCCAGCGCCTCGAGGGCGCGACGTGGCGCAACGTCGCCCAGACGACCGTCGAGGAGAACGGAGATTTCCAGGCCCAGGTGGCTCTGATCCCAGGCGACTATCGAGCGCGTGTCCTGCCTGGACGCGGTTTCGTCCCCGGCGTCACGCCTGTGCTGAGGGTGGGCCCGGCGTGAGGAACCTCCTCGTCCTCGCTGCAGGTCTCGCGCTCGCGCTGCCCTCCCACGCCGCAGGTGCCCGCTTCGCGCTCGGCGTCGAGCGAGGCTTCTCGGCGGAGCGCGTGGCCGATCGAGTCGAGGCCGCCACCGGCCGCCCGGTCACCGTCATCGGGCCGTTTGCGGTGGCCGTGGAGGTTCCGAGCGCGCGGGGGCTCGCCGCGATGAGCGGCGTCTCCTACGTGGAGCGCGTCCGGGCCCAGCGCCGCCTTGCCTTCACCCCGTCCGACCCCCTTGCGGGTCGCCAGTGGTACGCAGGTCGCGTCCGTGCGTTCGACGCCTGGCCGAAGCTGCCCATCCTCCCCCGCGTGCCGGTGGCCGTCATTGACTCGGGCATCGACGCGGACCACCCGGAGCTCGAGAAGCGCATCGCGGGGGGCCAGAGCTTCGTCGGGAGCTCGTGGAAGAAGGACACGCAGGGACACGGAACGTTCGTCGCCGGTCAGATTGCGGCGGAGGTGAACAACGCCCAGGGCATCGCCGGCCTGGCTCCGTCGGCTGATCTCCTGATCGCCAAGGTCGTGCGGTCTGACGGCACGATCTCTCCGGAAGCCGAGGCGCGCGCGATCAGATGGGCCGTCGACGAGGGCGCGCTGGTCATCAACCTCAGCTTCGGCGGGGTTCGCGATCCGTCGAACTCCGGCCGCGACACGTACTCCGCGCTGGAGGCCGCTGCGATCGAATACGCGATCGAGAAGCATGTCCTCGTGGTCGCAGCCGTCGGCAACGGCGACAAGGCGCCGCACGAGCCATGGGGCTACGCCAACTACCCCGCCGCGCTGCCGCACGTGATCGGTGTCAGTGCCGTCTCTCGTGACGGATCCGTTCCGGAGTTCTCGAACCGCGACGCCGTGTTCAACGACATCGCCGCGCCGGGCGAGCAGATCTTCTCGACCTTTCCGCGCGTGCTGACAGGAGATCGGAATACCTGCGCCCCGCAAGGCTATTCCGACTGCGCACCTACGGAGTTCCGCCGCGGGGAGGGCACGTCGTTCGCCGCACCCCAGGTCACGGCCGCCGCCGCGGTACTGATCGGCGAGGCCCCGCTACTGCTCCCCGACCAGGTCACGGCTCTGCTCGAGCGTTCTGCGGTTGACGCAACCTCTGCTCGTGGCTGCCGTCGCTGCTCCGCCGGCCGCGACGACTACACGGGCTCGGGCGTCCTCGACGTGAAGGCTGCAGTCGATGCGCTTTCGTCCCCGTGGCCTCCGGCCGATCAGTTCGAGCCGAACGACGAAGCCGGTGCGCGCGCGTTCACCCTCTGGGGCAAGCGGCGCCGTCGGATCCACGCCACGCTCGACTTTTGGAACGACGACATCGACGTCTACCGGGTCCTGCTGCGGCGCGGGCAGAGGATGACCGCCGTCCTCCGCGGTCCGCGGGGCGCCGAGACGAGCCTCGGGCTGTGGAGCCCCGGGACGAAGAGCGTCGAAGGCTTCACGACCGACTCGAGGCAACTAGTGGCCCTCGACAGCGAAGGTGCGATCAAAAGCGTCGTCCACCGGGCTCGCAAGAGGGGCTGGTTCTACCTCCAGGTGAAGCTCTCGACGCCACTTGCGGGGCCAGGCAGGTACGCGCTTCGCTTCGTGAAGACGAAGCCGGTCAAGCCCCCGGGAGAAGCTCGTCGTCAGGGACGGACCGGATCTTCCGGGCCGGGTTCCCCACAACGACGGCTCGAGGCTCTACGTCCGTAAGGACGACGGCCCCCGCGCCGACGAAAGCCTCCTCGCCCACTTCGATCCCCGGTAGCAGCACTGCCGCGCCCCCGATGCGCGCACCGCGCCGGATCGTCGGCCCCATGCGTAGCTCGTGCCGGCGCTCCGTTCTGCCCATGTAGTTGTCGTTCGTCGTTGCCACGCAAGGCGCTATGAAGACGTCCTCCTCGAGGGTGGAGTACGCGGTGATGTAGGCCATGGCCTGAATCGTGGTGAGCGCACCGATGGTCGTGTCGTTTTCGATCAGGGAGCCGCGGCCGATGACGACGTCGTCGCCGATCACGCAGCGCTCACGAATGCACGCCTGGTCGCCCACGATGACCCGGGCCCCGATTCTCGTCCCGGCGAAGACGATCGCCCCAGTCGAGACGACCGTTCCGGCACCGAGCTCGAGGGGGGGCAGCTCCTGTTGCGGAGCGGTCGATCGTGGCGAGAGCGCCGGTTGCTTGCCGACCACGGCGTTGTCGGCCAGGACGCAGCCGTCTGCGACCACTGTCCCCGGGTAGACGACCACGTTCTCGCCGCGCTCGTAGCTCAAGCCGGCGCTCTGTCCAGCGAGCTCTGCAGCTGCTCGAGCGTGCGAACTACCGCCAGCCCTTCCCGCGCGGGGCCGAGGGCGTCCGCTGCGCCCTCGACGAGCGAGAGGAACGATCGGCACTCGATCTTGAGCGGCTCCTCGTTCGCGACCTTCGGAATGTGGATGTCCCCCGTCCGTACCTGCCACTCGCTGGCCGGCTGCAGCACCGGGCCCTTGTCGTGCACCGTCAGCTTGCGGTCGGACTCCATGTCGTCGAAGACGGCCATCTTGTCGCGCCCGACGACGGTCAGCTTGCGCATCTTCTGCGGATCGAGCCAGGAGAGGTGCATGTGCGCCACCACCCCTGACGGAAAGCGCAGATAGCAGAAGACGACATCTTCGACCCCCTCGCGGAGGAAGGACTCGCCGCGGGCCCAGGCCTCGATGGGCTCCTCGCCGACGAGGTAAAGCATCACGGAGAGGTCGTGCGCGCCGAGCGACCAGAGGGCGTTCTCGTCGCGCCTGATCTGCCCGAGATTCTGCCGGTTGCCGTAGAGGTAGAGCACCTCGCCGAGCTCTCCGGCGTCGATCAGCTCTTTCAGCTTGGTCACGGCCGGGTGGTACAGGAGGAGGTAGCCGGGCATGAACACGAGACCGCGCTCCTCGGCCAGCGCGAGCAGTTCCTCGGCTTCGGTGCTCGACTGGGCCGGCGGCTTCTCCACGAAGACGTGCTTGCCGGCCTGGAGCGCCCGCTTGGCGAGCTCGTAATG
>JACCXX010000096.1 GCA_013696805.1 Actinomycetota bacterium | reverse complement strand
CAGCACATCGACTACGACACCTTCCAGCTCCACCAGGCACCCGACACGACGAGCGATTTCGCCTTCAAGGGCGCACTGCGCGACACCTCGACGGCCGTCTGGCGCGGGATGATCCGCGTCGAGCCTGACGCGCAGAAGACGAACGCGTACCAGGAGAACCGGAACCTGATGCTGTCGCCGACGACACACGCGGTGCCGATTCCCGGCCTCGAGATCCTGGCGAACGACGTCAGATGCACCCATGGCGCGACGGTTGGCCGCGTCGACCGCGACCAACTCTTCTATCTGATGGCGCGCGGGCTCTCGCGCTCCGAAGCCGAGCGCTTGATCGTCCGTGGCTTCTTCAGCGACGTGCTCGACCGAATCCAGCTCGAGCCGGTGCGGGAGGCGCTCGCCGAGGCGCTCGAGGCGCGTATCCCCAAGGGCTAACCGCTCTCGCCCTTCTCGCCGGGTCCCGCTAGGGATTTTTCGGGCCCCTCGTTATCCTCATGAGCCGTGGGTCTCTTGAATAGGCGACCGCGCGCGCTCACGCTCGCGCTTACTGCCAGCGGCGTGCTCGTCGCAGCAGTGCTCGTCGCGGGCGCGTTCCTCGTGGCGACTGGGGGGAGCGATGCCGGCAGCAGCGCGAAGGAGTCCCTGGACACGGAGTTCCGTCCGCCGAAGACGTTCGACGTCGACCAGGTCTACGCAGACAGCGGCTTCGGCTGTGATTCGCGCGACACGATGTGCGTGCGGAAGTTCCTGGTCAGCGTGACGGCGGAGTACGGTCCCCGGGCCTCCCTCCCGGTCCTCGAACGGCTCCAGCGGGAGAAGAAGGTCGATCTCTCGGTCAACGACCACGACGTCGCGCACGCGGTCGGCCGTGAGACCGCCAAGGACTTCGGCTCGAACTTCAATGCTTTCGACCTCTGCCCGACGATCTTCAACTACGGCTGCTCACATGGCTTCTTCGAGTACGTCCTGGCCCGCACCGATACGCCAAAGGAAGCAGCAACCACCGTGTGCGAGACGGTCAGCGGCGACAAGAATCGCCTCCTGATCTCGGGTTTCTCGTGTTACCACGGCGTCGGGCACGGCGTGATGATGGCCCAGGCATACGACCTGCAGGAGTCGCTCAACACCTGCAACACCCTGGGGAATTTTCAGGCCAAGGAAGGCTGCTGGCAGGGCGTCTTCATGGAGAACGTCAATGCCGGCATGACCGATCGCGCTCGCACCGGCGTCTTCTCACGCAAAGACCCGCTCGCCCCCTGCGACAAGGTTGGGAAGCAGTACAAGTACCAGTGCTTCATCAACCACGCGGGTTGGCTCATGCGCGTGGCACAGGACCGCGTCGAGGTGGCCGCCGGGTACTGCTTGCACGTGAAGGGCCGGGAGCGAACGGCTTGCATGCAGTCCATCGGGCTCATGGTCACGAACCCGGTCTGGCAGGCGCAACTCTCTCGGAACGCGGGCAAGAAATCGCAGGGCGCGATCGCCTGGCAGCTCTGCTCTCGTTTCCCGGCGGCGGGGCGTGAGAACTGCGTGGTCGCCGGCGTGGACAACCTGGCGAACTTCGATCAGTTGAAGGCGGATCGGCAGAAGGAGTTCTGTGCGGAGGTGAGAGGGCGTCTCAAGAACGCGTGCTATCAGCGAATCGGGCTCAATCTTCGGACGCGCACGCGAGACGAGCCCACCCTGCGCTCGAGCTGCGGAGCCCTGGGCCAGAACGCGCGAATCTGTCTGCGAGGAGCGGGGGTCGCTGCGTGAAGAAAGGTTCCGCCGCGTCGCTCCTCGTCGTCGGCCTACTCGTCGCGGGCTGCGGAGGGGGCGGAGGCTCTTCCAGCGGGGGCGACGACGTCGTGCAGATGAAGGTCGACTCATTCGAGCCGTCCACCCTGACGGTCAAGTCCGGGGCCACGGTCGAATTCACGAACGAGAGCGGCGAAGACAAGTGGCCCGCCTCGAACGTTCATCCGACGCACGAGCTCTATCCGGGCTTCGACGCCCAGAAGACCGTCCTGGACGGCGACTCGTACAGGTTCACGTTCGATCGCGCCGGGCGGTGGGGATACCACGACCACCTCAATCCCGACATCGAGGGAGCGATCGTCGTCGAGTAGTGCGGCGCGGGAATGGGAGTCGTCTGCCGCTAGGTGGTCGCGCCGTCGATGCAGTCCGCGAGATCGCGGCCGCGGGCGAACTTCGAGCAAGCCTCACGTTTCCCAGCCGGGTCAGCGTTCTGCGTCCCGAGGATCGTGCCGAGGCCGAAGAAGCAGTACGAGCGGTGCGCGCGCTTGACGATTGAGCAGAACTGGCCGCCGCGGACATCCTGCGAGTTGTTGTTCATGATGTCGCGAGCTGCGCCGAAGATGCACTCGCGCTCGCCGTTGCCGGCCCTGGCGCAGTAGCCCTTCGCCTGTCGGGGGTTCTGCGTTGCCGTCCCCGACGCGTCGCGCCCGTACGACTGGAAGCAGATGTCGACGAAGTCCTTCTCGCTCTTGCGGCACCAGTCGGCCGCCTTCTCCCACCTCCAGCCCACCTCGGGGAGGATGCGCGAGGAGACGAGCAGGTAGCAGTAGAGCTTGTCCTGCCGGCTCACAATGTTGCACGGGTAGAGGAGGTTGTCCTTCCTGATCCACCGCGTCTTGAGCCCGAACGACGAGCTCAGGTTCTCCATGAAGACTCCACCGCTGCACGAGACCTGCTCGAACTCGCCGGAGAGGCCGTGGCACATCGTCAGCGCGATCGGCAGCTCGTAGCCCGTGTACAGCATCAGCCCGTGCCCCAGGCCGTGCTGGCACTGGTAGTAGTTGAAGTTGTTGGACTTGATCTCGGGGTCATCGCATGCCGTGCGCGCAACCTCGGCGGCCTTGTCCTCCTCCACTCCGGCGAGCTTCCACTGCAGAAGGCCGTGGTAGTAGCCGGAGCCGCAGGTCGCACTACCCGCGACGAATGCCTTGCCGACGTTGCCGTCGAAGTGGCGTAGACCGCCTGCTCCGATCATGTGCGCGATCGGGTGGCAGTTGCTCTGGATCGTCGAATCCGTCTTCTGCATCTCGTCGAGCTTCGTCAGCGCGGCCTTGGGCCCGTCCTCGGAGGCGAGATTTCCGAAGGCCTGCTGGATGCACTGCGTGTCACCGTTGCAGTCGTCGATTTTCTTGTCGTCGGGCTCGAACGTGAACTTCTTGGACTCACCCTCACCGGAGCCGGCCGAGGTGGCCACGAACTCGGACACCTCGCGGATCTGATCGTCGCTCAGCTTGTCTTCGAAGGCCGGCATGCTGCCGCCGCCCTTTCTCACCTGGCGCTCGACGCGGTCGACGTTCGGGCGCACCTCGTCGAGGTTCGGCCCGACCGTTCCCGAGGCGTCCGCGGCCTGCAGCGTGTGACACCCGCCGCAGTTCGCGTCGGCGAAGACCTTGGCGCCGCCAGCAGGCGCGACCCCCGTTTCGGCGGCCTTCTCGTCTCCCCCACCGCAGCCTGCGGATAGGAGAAGGACAGCGGCCAGAGCCGCTACGGACGAGCCAGCGAGAGATCGCACAACCTCCATTGAAGCGCAAAACGCTGCTGACGCGATCGGGAAAATAGCGACGGCCTCGTCAAGGCCAGCGCCGTGTCAGACGACGAGCGATCGAGTCTCTGCCCCGACCCCGGAAGTACGATAGGGACGTGGCCGTCCACGCTCAGCCGAAGCTCGATGCGCGCAAGCTGCGCGGCGACTTCCCGATCCTCGAGCAGCAGATCCACGGCAAGCCGCTCGCGTACCTCGACTCCGCGGTTAGCGCTCAGAAGCCGCGGCAGGTGCTGGACGCGCTCCGGGACTTCTACGAGACCTCGTACGGCAACGTGCACCGGGGCGTCTACACGCTCTCGGAGCGCGCCACCGAGGGCTACGAGGGGGCACGGCAGAAGATCGCCACGTTCGTCAACGCGCCTTCGCCGCGCGAGATCGTCTTCACGCGAAACGCGACGGAGTCGATCAACCTCGTCGCGTACGCGTGGGGACTGCCGACGCTGGGGGCCGGCGACCTGGTCGTCGTCACCGAGCTCGAGCACCATTCGAACTTCGTCCCCTGGCAGTACATCGCCAAGCGCACCGGGGCCGGGTTCCGGACGATCCGGCTGACGGACGCCGGGGAGCTCGATCTCGACTGCCTCGAGGAGATCGCGACCGAGGGCCAGGTGAAGGTCGTCGCGGCGAACTACGTCTCGAATGCGCTCGGCACAGTGAACCCGGTCGAACGTCTTTCGGCCTGGGCGCACGAGCAGGGAGCGATCATGGTCGTCGACGCCGCCCAGGCCGCCCCTCACCGGCGCGTGGACGTCCAGGCGCTTGGCTGCGACTTCCTCGCGTTCTCGGCGCACAAGATGTGCGGTCCCACGAGCGTCGGTGCCTTGTGGGGGCGTCACGAGCTCCTGGCCAAGATGGAGCCGTTCAACCTCGGCGGGCACATGATCCGCTCCGTGGGCCTCGAGGACACGACCTGGGGGGACGTTCCGGCGAAGTTCGAGGCCGGCACGCAGCCGATCGCCGAGGCCGTCGGGTTCGGGGCCGCCGTCGACTACCTCGAGGAGGTCGGTCTCGAAGCGATCGAGCAGCACGAGCACGAGCTCGTTGCATATGCGCTCGAGCGGATGGCCGAGGTGCCGGGAATCACGCAGTACGGCCCGTTGCCCGAAAATCGGGCAGGCATCGTGTCCTTCAACCTCGACGGCGTACACCCACACGACGTCTCGCAGATCCTCGACTACGAGGGCGTCGCGATCCGGGCCGGACATCACTGTTGCCAGCCGCTGATGAAGCGCCTCGGCGTGGCCGCCACGAACCGGGCGAGCTTCTACCTGTACACGATCCCCGAGGAGATCGACCGGCTCGTCGACGGCCTGCACAAGGCCCGCAAAGTCTTTGGCTGAGCGCCCTCCGGTACGCTCGCTGAGGCACCGCTTGCGGTGCCGGGCTCAGGACGGACAACTTTGTTGTGCGGCCGTCGGAAATGACCGGTCGACCCGATTCTCAGCCTCTCGGATACCCTCGAACCGATGAACGAGTTCGACCAGATGTACCGCGAGGTGATCCTCGATCACTACCGCAACCCGCGCGGGCACGGGGCGATGGACGATCCCGACGCGGAGGCGGAAGGCATGAACCCGCTGTGCGGCGACGAGGTCACGATCTTCGTCTCGCTTGCCGAGGACGGGGAGACGATCGACGACGTCAAGTTCTCCGGCCGCGGGTGCGCGATCAGCCAGGCGGCGACCTCGATGCTCACTGAGATGGTCAAGGGCCGCTCGGCGATCGACGTGGCGACGCTGCCGAAGGAAGAGTTGCTCGAGGAGATCGGCATTCCCTTGACGCCGATCCGCCTGAAGTGCGCTCTGCTGGGGCTCGGGGTGCTCAAGGTGGCGCTGCACCGAGCGAAGGGCACGCCGCTGCCAGAGGAGTGGGCCGGCCTCGACGACGAGTTCCAGGTCCGATAGCCGCGCTGGACGTCTGTCCGCTCGACGAGTTTCCGCCGGGCTCGGTGAAGATTGTCCACGCCGGTGAGATCTCGGTCGGCGTCTACAACCTGAACGGCGAGCTGTTCGCGATCGAGGACCGCTGCTCGCACGACAACGGGCCGCTCGCCGAGGGCGACTTCGATCCGGAGGAAGGCTATGCGGTCTGCCCGCGGCACGGGGCGCGCATCGACATCCGGACCGGGAAGGCGTTGAGCCTGCCTGCGGTCTTTCCCGTCGAGACGTTCCCGGTGGTCGTCGAGGACGGAATCGTCAAGGTGGAGCTCTAGTGCTCGACGAGCGTGTGCGGGCCGTGCTGGAGCGGCTGGAACGCCAGGACGCCGGCGAGCGAGAGCAGAAGGTCGCCAGAGAGCAGCGCGCCCGCCAGGTGGCGCGGACAACCGGTCAGTTCCTCTTCGCGCTCGTCGCGCCGCAAACCGATTGCGAGGTGCTCGAGATCGGCGGCTCGCGTGGGTACTCCTCGATCTGGCTCGCGGCGAGCGTGCGCCACTTCGGCGGCCGCGTCCTCTCGCTCGAGAACGACCCTGTCAAGTGCGAGGCCTGGCGGGCGAACGTCGCCGAAGCCGGGCTCAACGGCTGGGCCGAGCTGATCGAAGGCGACGCGTACGAGACGCTCCCCGCGATTCCCGATGTGTTCGACGTCTGCTTCCTCGATGCGGAGAAAGAGGACTACGAGCGGCTTCTCGAGCTGGCGCGCAACAAGCTGGAGCCCGGCGCGCTGATCGTCGCGGACAACGTGCTCTCCCACTCCGAGACGCTGGGCGCCTACTCGCGGACCCGGCAGGCCGACCCGACTCTCGAGAGCGTGACGCTCCCGCTCGACCGGGGCCTCGAGCTCTCCGTAGTGCTGGCCTAAGGAGCCAAGTCTCCTCCACCGGAACGACATATCTCTTATCGACACCACGGACCGCGTGACCATGCGCTCCGAGCCGATGAGCGGGACATGTCCGGTGCCAGGCACCAGACATGTCCTGGCCTCGTCATCCTCGTCGAGTAGCTACAGTTCGACTACCGCGGAAAGGAGGTGGTCCGGCTTGACAGATTGTTGCAGTACGGGCAGTGGAGGTACCAGCGGGTAGAGGCGTGTCCCCGGGACCTACGGGGAACCGTCTAGCCAGCGTAGGGGACTAGCGCTTCCGCGCCGCCCGAGTTTCTCCGGATCGGGCCGGCAAGCGCCTCTACCACTCCAACGTTGGTATCCGGATCAGGGGGTTGGCTACAGCCAACCCCCTTTTCTTTTAACGGGTGAACCAGGGTTCCCCCGTTAGCCTCCGTATTCACACCTCGCTCGCGCCGGCTGCTACGTGCGCTCCCGCCGGGCAAAGCCTGGCTCCGCGCACAGCGGGTTTTCGTTTCCCGGTACCAGAGCGGCTCCCAAACGCCCTCGCTGTCTGTCGCGGCCTCGAAGAGGATCTTGAACCTGAATCGCTCGTAGTTTTCTGGGTCACGGGGATTGCCCAAGGTGCTAGGCGGCTCGGCGCAGCTGGTCGTCAAGCGGCATCAGGGGGAGCTCGAAGGTCCGCACCGCGTCGTCGTTCGTGACGACGTTGTCGCCGACCTCGAGCATCTTCAGCAGGTCGCGTGTGAGAGGGATGTCGCCCGGAAGGCGCTCGGTGAGAAGCGCGTTCGCCCGCATGAACGCCATCGGCATGTGCACGCTCCGGCGGCGAACCCCGAGCGCGCGTTTCAGTCGCTCCCAGAACTCGTTCCAGGTCACGGCATCGGGGCCGCCGAGCTCGAAGATCCGGTTCGTGGCCGGCTCGTGGTCGATCGCCTTGGCGAAGTAGGCGGCGACGTCGTCGGCCCAGATCGGTTGGATGCGCTGCCGGCCGGAGCCGATGATCGGCGTCACGGGAGCGACCTTCGCGAGCCGGCGGAAGGTGGGCAGGATGCCTCCGTCAGGGCCGAAGACGAAGCTCGGCCGGAAGACGACGTAGGGGAGCCCTGATCTCTGTACGTCCTGCTCCATCTGCCACTTCGCGCCGAAGTAGGGGACGAGATCTTTGGTCACCTCGCTCGTGCCGAGCGCGCTCATGTGCACGAAACGTTCCGCGCCGGATTCTTTGGCAAGCTCGAGGAGATTGCGAGTGCCGTCGACCATGACCCGCTGGAACTGCTCGGCCTTGCCCTGGCGGATCGCGACGAGGTGCACGACGACGTCCACGTCAGCGATGGCTCGCCGGACGCTGGCCGGGTCGGTGAGATCCCCTTCGGCCAGCTCGCAGCCCCAGTTTCGAAGCTTCTCCGCCTTTCGGGTGTCACGGACGAGGCAGCGCACGGCCCGCTCCCGGCCCCGCAGTGTGTGCACGACATGGCCTCCGATGAACCCCGAGCCGCCTGTGACGAGGATCATTTCGCGCTCTCTCGTTCGAAGTTTTGCCAATACCGGCTCGGCGTCGGCCCGGCCTGGCCCTGGTACTTCGAGCCGAGGCTGCCGGCGCCGTAGGGCGTCTCCGCCGCCTCCGTCATCTGCACGAACGAGAGCTGCCCGAT
>JACCXX010000082.1 GCA_013696805.1 Actinomycetota bacterium | reverse complement strand
GGGGCGCGGGCCGGGCGGCGACCCGCTCCCCGTGCCACGGGCGCGGCTGAAGCTTCCGACTCGCTTACCTACGTGATGTAGCCGGCGACGGCGGTAATGGCGTCCGCGATGTTGCCGGACAGGAGCGTGAGCGCTGCGAAGACGGCGATTGTGATCACGGCCAGGACGACGCCGTACTCGGCCATCGTCTGACCTTCCTCGCGCCGTGGAAACTCTGCGAACAGGTTGCGGATCTTTTGCACCTCGTTCACCTCCCTCGTTGGGGTGTCTTGACTAGGCTCGAGCGCAAGGAGGGGAGTCCGTTTTCGCGTAGCTGGAGCTGGAGTGGTATCGCCACTTTCGGTCACGAATCCCTTCCTCCGGCGCGGCTCGCCGCACCGTTGGGCTCGATTGGCCTAGAGATCGTCTTCCCGCGTGTAGGTCCACATCCCTCGCGACAGGGATGCCTCCAGAAAACGACGAGACCCGCCTGGTGGCGGGCCTCGCGGGGAGCAGGGAGGAGGGAGAGATTTAGTCGGCGTCGGTGTCCGAGATGGTAACGACGCGTACCTGCTCACAGTTGACGTGCACGTCGGATTCGGCCGAGTTCAGCCAAACCTTGTCGTTGCCGGGGCCACAGTCGAGGGTGTCGACCATGTCGTCGTTGGCGAGCGCGTGGAGGACGTCGTCCCCCTCGCCGCCGTTCTCGACGTCGACCCCGCGGCCGACCCAGAGGCGGTCGTTGCCGGCGCCTCCGTCAACCGTGTCGTTCCCGGAGCGGCCACGGATGACGTCGTTGCCGTCCGAGCCGTTCAGGATGTCGTTGCCGTGCCCGCCGAAGATGCGGTCTCGGCCTGGGCCGCCGTCGACCGAGTCGTTACCCGGTCCGGCGAAGACGAGATCGTTGCCGGCGAGGGCAATGATGGAGTCGTTTCCGCGCTTGGCGATGATCTTGTCGGCATGCGGAGTGCCGGTGAGGACGTCGTCCCCGTTCGTCCCGCGGATGACGACGAAGCGGTGTGCGACCGCGGCGCCGACGACCGAGAGAGCGAGCAGGGCCATCAGTCCGAATACGGTGAGACGTGTTTTGCTGTTCATGAACACGAGTCTTCCCCGGCCCCGTGAACTTCCGGTTGACGAATCGCAAAGATTCCTGGTGGTTTTGTAAAGCAGCTGTTAGTACGGGTTCGGCACAAGCAGCTCCACGTTGCGATCGAGCCTCGTGCCCCGGCGGTCCGGGAAGCCGTTCTCGCCGTTCTCCGCCTGGGCGTCGTTGAAGGCGAGCTCGCGCGCGATGGAGGCGAGCCTCGTCACCTCGCTCGCCGGAAGCAGCCGTCCTTTGATCCTTGCCGGCGCCGAAGGGCGTGGAGGCGCCTTGTGCTCGATCACGCGCGTCAAGAAGGACAGGTTTCCGTCGCGGTCGTCCACGAGCGTGATCATTCGCGACTGCTGTGGCCAGTCCGTGTGCGAAGAGGTGACGATCTCCCAGAATCCGCCGCCGGCGCGCGAGTAAGGCGTGATCCGATTGCGATGGCTGTGGCCGGCGACGACGCCGATCACCGAGGGATGCCGCGTGAGAAGGCAGAGCACTGACTCGTCGGCGGTGGGTGGTGTCGCCGGGAGCGCGGACGGGCAGGCGCCCTCGAGCCCGAGGTGGGCCCCGTTTCCGCGTTGCTCCATCGACGGCAACGCATGATGGCCGAACACGACGACGACCTGGTGCGCGATCTCCGCCGTGAGCAACTCGGAGTGCAGCCAGCGGAACTGGGTGTCGTCGACGTTCCCCTGATCGCCCGAGTCGGCGACCGTGTCGAGCGCGACGAAGCGGACTCCGGGCTTCGGGCTGAACGAGTAGTAACCCTCGCCGATGGCGGCGTTGGCGGGACCAAAGCCGTGACCGACAGGCAGGCCGCGTGTCTTGAAGTGCTCGTTGATCAGGTCGGGCTTCTGGAACAGGAGGCGGCGGCGCGTATCCCTTGCCACCGGCTTCCAGAGCCCGCGGGCCCGCATCGGGTTCGAGAGAGTCGCGAGGACGTCGCCGTAGAGGATCGAGATGATCTGGTTCCGCTCCTGCGGTGAGACTCCGCCAACGGTGAGCGGGCGGACCAGGTTCCACGCGCGGCGCGAGAGATCTGTCACCTTCACGCACCCGGCGGCGGTCTGGGAGAAGAACGCGTTCCCTGGCAGGTTGCCCTGCACGAGCGCATCGTGGTTGCCGACCACCGTGTACCACGGGATCGAGCCGAGACCCGCTGCCCGGAAGGGCTTGTTCATGCGCTCGAAGAGCCCGGGGTAATCGCGGCTCGCGACCGAGCGGCGCGCGCGCCGGCGGTTCGTGCGCTCCGACGACGAGTAGCCGGGGCCGTCCGCCTTGCCGTTCGGAGCGTAGTAGCGACCTTTGCCGCCGACCCCCTGATAGGGCGCTCCGCGTTTCTTGTCGCAACCGCCGACCGCGCCCGAGTTGGGATCGACGATGCCGCCGTCAAGAATGTCGATGAACCAGCGCGTCTCGTTGAGCTGGGCGTTGTCGGCGTTGTCGCCCGTCACCATCACGAGCTCGGGCAGCTCAGCGCGCACCGCACGCACCTCCTCGTTGAGCACGAAGGGCAGCAACCCCTCCTGAGGCCGGTATGCCGAGCTGAACGCTTCGCCAAGCCGGTCGACGAACTCGACGCGCGCCGGAGACTCCTCATCGACGAGCTGCGTGTCCGTCAACTGCGCAAAATGAATGAGACGGCTCTGGCGACTCGCACGTCCGGGCTCCGCGCGCGCGAGATCCTCTCGCGGCTCGATCGCGTCGGCGAACACGTACTCGAGCCGGTTGTCGCCGTTTCGGTCGACGATCGTCCGGTACTGCTGCACGCGTGTCGCAGCCGAGCCGGCGGCAAGCAGGGCTGCGGCAACGACCAAGCCTGCGGCGGCGGGCTTCACGCCGCTATTTCCGCGCTACGCGGCGTCGAGTGTCACCACGCGCTCATCCCGGGTGGCGGCTCGGTACTCGGGGCCGAGCGCCTCCTCGAGCTTGCGCTCGAGCTCACCGCTCGCAGCGAGCTCCTCGACGATGTCGGCGCCGCCAATCAGCTCGCCCTTGACGAAGATCTGCGGAATCGTCGGCCAGCCCGACAGGGCAGAGAGCTCCTGGCGGAATCGTGGGTTGGGGAGGATGTCGACGGCCGTGACCGGGGCACCTGCGTCCCGAAGCGCAGAGAGCGCGCGCTGCGAGTTGCCACAGGCGGCAAAGGACGGCGTCCCCTTCATGAAGACGGTGACTGGCTCGGACTCGATGATCTGCTCGATCTGGCTACGGAGGTCGGTCATTCAAGGTCCTTTCGTTGAGATGCGGAGCTCGTGGATTGTGCCGTCGGCGAGCGGGCCTGCAAGGGCGGCATAGACGAGTTGGTGCTGCTCGACCAGCGGGAGGCCGGCGAAGCGCGGGCTCGTGACCGCGACCTGGAAGTGGTCTCCGCCGCCCGTGCGGTCCCGGACATCGAGTTCGGT
>JACCXX010000078.1 GCA_013696805.1 Actinomycetota bacterium | reverse complement strand
CTACGTAGCGGTTCTTGATCAGGCCCTCGGAGAAGGGGATACCGGTCGCGCGGGCGAACCCGATCGCGGCGGGGGTGCCCGAGTCGGGCACAGGCATGACCAGATCGGCTTCGACCGGTGCCTCCGCGGCCAGCTGCTCACCCATCCGGACGCGGACCGCGTGCACCTCGATCCCGCCGAGGGTCGTGTCGGGCCGGGCGAGGTAGATGAACTCGAAGAGGCAGAGCGCTCCGCCGTTCGCCTGCTGGAGCGCCTGGCGCGAGCGCAGGCCCTGGTCGTCGATCGCAACGAGCTCGCCCGGTGCGACCTCACGTTCGAGCGCTGCGCCGACGAGGTCGAGCGCGCATGTCTCCGACGCCAGCACGTGGTCTTCGTCGATGCGTCCGAGCGCGAGCGGTCGGAAGCCGTATGGATCGCGGAATCCGACGAGCGTCCCGTCGGCCAGCGCGACCACGGTGTATGCGCCCTCGAGACGGTTCATGGCGTTGGCGACGGCGTCCTCGAGCGGAGCCGGATCGTTGGCGATCAGGGCGGCGATCACCTCGGTGTCGGAGGTCGTGCTCAGCCGAATGCCGTCCGCGGCGAGCTCGTCGCGGAGGGTCGCTGCGTTCGTAAGGTTCCCGTTGTGGCCGAGCGTCACCGTGCGCGCCCGCCCGTGCTGCACGATCGGCTGCGCGTTCGTCCAGTGCGTCGAGCCCGTCGTCGAGTAACGCGTGTGCCCGATCGCCACGTCGCCCTGCAGGCCGCGCAGGCTCTGCTCCGTGAAGACCTGGGCGACGAGACCCATGTCGCGGATCACCGTCAGGCGGCCGCCGTCGGAGACGGCTATTCCGGCCGACTCCTGCCCGCGATGCTGAAGCGCGAACAGGCCGAAGTACGTGACGCGCGCAACGTCACGCTCGGGGGCGCGAATGCCGAAGACCCCGCACATCTAGACGGCCACCTCCCAGGCATGCCGCAGTTCCTCGATCGGGACCCCCAGCAGGGTAGCGCCCCCGGCGGACCCGATGAGCTTCGCCGGGACGTGCAGATCGGAAATTGCATCCGCTCCGCAGGCGATGACCGCCTGACCGCCTCCTTCTCCGAAGAGGACGATGGGGTCGTCGGGCAGATCGAGCTCGGCACCGACGCCGCTCGCGAGGGCGGCCTCCGCCAGGCAGACGGCGAGGCCACCCTCCGCCACGTCGTGAACGAGTGAGCAGCGGGGCGCGGCCCCGTACAGCGCGCGCACGAGCGCGGCCTCCGCTGCCAGGTCGAGCGGCGCGGGCCGGCCGGCAGGCTCTGCGTAAAGCGCTTGATATTCCGAGCCGTCGAACGAGAGTTTCGGCTCGCCCACGAGCAGGATCGCATCGCCTTCGGTCCACGTCGTCGGCAGGCGGCGCACGTCGGCGACGAGGCCTACACAGCCGACGACCGGAGTGGGGTGGATGGCGCGCCCGTTCGTCTCGTTGTAGAGCGAGACGTTGCCGGAGACGACGGGGATGCCGAGCGCCTCGCAGGCGGTCGCCATGCCTTCGATCGTCTCCGGCAGCTCCCAGGCGATCTCCGGTTTCTCGGGGTTCCCGAAGTTGAGGCAGTCGGTCACAGCCAAGGGCTCGCCGCCGGCGCACGCGACGTTTCGCGCCGCCTCCAGCACCGCCAGGGCGCCGCCCGTGTGCGGGTCGAGCCGCGCGATGCGGCCGGCGCCGTCGAGGGAGACTGCAAGACCGCGGTACGAAGGCAGGAGCCGTAGCACGGCAGCGTCGAGGCCGGGTCGCTTGACCGTGCGCGAGCCGACGAGCTGGTCGTACCGCATGTAGATCCAGGAGCGGCTGCGGATGTTCGGCGACGCGAGCAGGTCGAGGAGCGCTTGCTTCGTCTCGGGGCCTTCGGGCCGGGGTGCGGGCGCAGCGGGCTGCCGCGGTTGCCGCGGCACGTCATAGCGCGGCGCCTCGTCCGTGAGCAGCTCCGCGGGAATCGCGCCCACGGTCTCGCCCTCGAAGAGTGCGCGCAACTCCCCGGTCTCGGACACCTCGCCCACAGCGGTGCACGGCAGCTCCCAGCGTGCACACACCTCCTCGACCGCCGCCACTTGCTCCGGCCGGACGACGGCCACCATCCGCTCCTGGCTCTCGGAGATCATGATCTCCCAGGCCTCCATGTCCTCCTCGCGAAGGGGGACGCGGTCGAGGTGGACGTCGATTCCCTGGCCGCCCTTCGCCATCTCCGAGAGGGACGAGGCGAGCCCGGCCGCACCGCAGTCCTGCAACGAGACGACGAGGTCGCGCTCGACGAGCTCGGCCGAGACCTCGATCAGCTTCTTGCCGTTGAACGGGTCGCCGATCTGGACCGAGGGCCGCTTCTCGGCATCGTCCTCACCGAGCTCCTGGCTGGCGAGCACGCTGGCTCCGCCGATGCCGTCGCGCCCCGTCGCTGCCCCGTAGAGGACGACGACGTTCCCCGTCCCTTGTGCGCGCGCCGACTTGACGCGGTCGGCTGGCAGGAGCCCGACGCACATCGCGTTGACGAGGCAGTTGTCGCGGTACGCGTCGTCGAAGACGGTGTCGCCGCCGACGGTCGGCACGCCGACGCAGTTCCCGTAGTGGCCGATGCCGGCCACGGCGCGCTCGAATTGCCACCCCGGCTCCCCGAAGCGGAGGCCGTCGAGCAGCGCGATCGGCCGTGCGCCCATGGCGACGATGTCGCGGAGGATCCCGCCGACCCCGGTCGCGGCGCCCTGGAACGGTTCGACTGCGCTCGGGTGATTGTGGCTCTCGACCTTGAAGGCGACGGCCTCGCCCTCGCCGAGGTCGACCACGCCCGCGTTCTCGCCCGGCCCCTGCAGCACGCGCGGCCCCTTGGTCGGAAAGCGCCGCAGGAGCGCCGCCGAGTGCTTGTATGCGCAGTGCTCCGACCAGAGGAGCGAAAAAACCGCGAGCTCGAAGTGGTTCGGCTCGCGCCCCAGCAACTCCTGGATACGGTCGAACTCCTCGTCGATCAGCCCGAGGGCACGGTGCAACGGCTGTTCCGCGACCGAAGTCAGGTGCCTGAGTCTAGTGACGACCCCGGCGCGCGCTTCAACAACACGAGGGTCGAAACAGCCGGGCTCCGACGACCTGTGCTCTTGGTCGCGGACAGTGCGCAGCATTGTCCGCGAGTCCGGCGCCCGTGGCGCCGGACCCCGTGGGTAGCCTGCGAAGGTGCGCGGCTACATCCCATTGTTGCTCGTCCTGGCCGCGATCTGGGGCTCCTCGTTCATGTTCATCAAGGTCGCGGTCGACGAGCTCGCGCCGACGACGACGATGGCTGCCCGGCTCGTGCTCGCGGCGGTCCCACTCGTCGGTCTGCTCATCGTGCGCCATGGCTGGCACAAGGCCTGGAGCGAGATGGGGAAGATCACGAAGCCGGCGATCGTCCTCGGGGGCGTCAACACGGCGTTGCCCTTCACCCTCATCGCCTGGGGCGAGACGAAGGTCGACTCCGGCGTCGCTGCGATTGCGAACGCGTCCGTGCCGATCTTCGTCGCGGCCCTTGCCATCCATTTCCGGCCGGCGGAGAAGTCCACCGGCTTGCGCCTGTTCGGGATCATGCTCGGCCTTGCCGGCGTCGCCATCCTCGCGGGCTTTCGGCCCGAAGGGGGCTGGTGGGGAGTCGCGGGGACGATGGCCGTCGTCGTGGCCTCGTTCGCGTACGCGACCGGGACGATGTATACGCAGACTCTGCTCATCGAGACCGAGAATCTCGTCCTCGCCGCGGCCTCGATCATGTGGGGAGCGATCCTGCTGCTGCCGTTCGGCCTCCTGCAGGCTCCGAGTGAGCTTCCCGGCTGGAAGGCCGTCGGTTCGGTCGCCGCGCTTGCGATCCTGGGAACCGTGATCGGCCAGCTGCTCTTCTTCCGGTTGATCTTCAGCTACGGCTCGGCGCGCGCCGCGCTCGTCGTCTACCTCCTGCCCGTGACCGCTCTCTTTTACGGCGCCCTGTTGCTCGACGAGACGATCAAGGTTCAGGCGATCGTGGGCCTCGCCCTGATCCTGGTCGGGACGGCACTCGGCTCCGGCGTGCTGCACCTGCGACGCCGGCGTGAGGTAGTCGCCACCGCTCCGTGACCGAGATCATCACCGGCGACGGGCTTCGACTCCGCCGCGCGGGGGAGGATGACGCGGACTTCTTCATCGAGCTCCTCTCGCACGACGACGTCGAGCCGTATCTGGCCGTCGTGCGCGCACACACGCGTGAGGAGATTGTGGCGGAGATCGAGGAGTCGCTCGCCGAGCCAAAGGAGGTGGGCCGCTTCGTGATCGAGGTCGAGGACGGCGATCGCTGGCAGCGGGCCGGGATCATGGGCTACGACATTGCGAATCGCCGGAGCCGCATCGCCCACCTCGGCGGGCTGGCGGTGCACCCGGACTTCCGAGGCCGCCACCTCTCCGACGAGGCGGCGCGTGTCCTGCAGTGCTACCTCCTGGTCGACCTGGACTACCACCGACTCCAGCTCGAGGTCTACGGGTTCAACGAGCGGGCGATCAAGCACGCCGAACGCGCCGGCTTCGTGCGCGAAGGCGTCAAGCGCAAGGCGTACTGGCGGCACGGCGAGTGGGTCGACGGGGTCATGTTCGGCCTGATCCGCGAAGATCTGCAGTGATGGGGCTCATCCACACCTGCTATCGGATCACGGACATCGACCGCTCGGTCGTCTTCTACGAGGCGCTCGGTTTCGAGGAGCGCAAGCGCATGCCGATCCGCGACGAGGCGACCAACGTCTTCATGGGACTGCCGGGAGACGCCGATCGGCTCGAGCTGACGTACAACCACGGCGTCGATTCGTACGAGCTCGGAACGGGCTACGGGCACATCGCGGTCTCGGTCGACGACCTCGACGGCACGCTCACGCGGCTGGCTGAGAAGGGCATCGAGCCCGAGAAACCGCCGTACCAGGTGCGTGCAGGCGGCTCGCGGCTGTGCTTCGTCCGCGACCCTGATAGGAAGCTAGCAATCGTCAACTGATCGCCGAGGCTAACTATGCGACCGAAGAGGCGGCGGACGCGCTCAAGCCGTCGCATGCGCTCGAGGACGTCGGGTGCGGCTCGGGAACGCGCTTTTGATAGAAGCGAAAGCCGTCCACGCCGTCCGGGTAGCGGAGCATCTGCATTGGTCGTCGCTGGACGTGGTGGAGCAGGCAGGGCGCGAGGTCAAGGTAATAGCGGATTAGATCGTGTGGGGTGCCAAAACTCAGGTCGGTCGCTCGCAACGTGCCGATTTGCAGGCGGAACCGAATTAACGCACCCCACAGGCACCCGCATCGCCGATCGGTGTCGCCGCTGGTCGAGGTGATCCCATTGGATCGGTCGAAGCTGCTCGACGCGGACGACCCACGAGTCGACCTGTTCCCCGGCCTCGCGAAGTGGTGGCGGCAGGCCGAAGAAACCTGGTAGGACGCT
>JACCXX010000050.1 GCA_013696805.1 Actinomycetota bacterium | reverse complement strand
GTACCGGGTTGGAAGACGCGCGAGTGGGCCCACGACGCGCTGCCGGAGGGAGACCCTGCGTACGACCCCGCGCGCGAAGTGATCGAACGGGGTTAGGCTTGCTCTATGCCGATCTTCATCCTGCTTTCCAATCTCACTGCGCAGGGCGTGCAGACCCTGAAGTCGAACCCCGATCGCCTGAAGGCGGTGAACAAGGACGTCGAGGAGCTCGGCGCCAAAGTTCTTCACCAGTGGGCGACCCTCGGCCCTTTCGACTTCATCAACGTGGTCGAGGCTCCAGACGCGGCGACTATCGCGCGCGTCTCGGTCGCACTCGGGGCTCGCGGAAGCGCAAAGCTGCAGACACTCCAGGCGCTCGAGATCGACGAGCTCTTGGCTGCCCTTAGCTGAAGGTCCCCGCCCGCGGGGCGGGAACTCGCCGAAAGTGCTTCGCACTTGCGGCGACTAAAACCCGCCTCCCTTGCTGCCCGCACAACGACTAGCGCGTAGAAGCAGCAGGGTCGACTGGGCGATCCAAATCCGGCCAGACGCTCAGCTAACCCCCTGCATACGCGACCGCGACTTCGCCGGCTAGCTCGGCGTTGTCGGCGATTAGCTTGCGATTGGCTGCCTGCGTGCGCCCGCCGCTTTGCTCGTGGAGGCGCGCCAGCACGTACGGGGTGACGTCTGGCCCCGCGACACCTCGCTCTTCCGCCTCCGAGAGCGCGCTTTCGATGAGCTCGTCGACCTCGAGGCTTTCGTCGGGAGGCCTGGCGAGGACGAGAGCAGAGTGCCGCTTGAGGCCCCAGTGCGCCCTCGCGATCCCGGCGGCCTCGGCAGCCGATTCGACACGGGCCGAGACGGGTGGGCCGCCGGCGGCCGAGTAGAAGCGAGGCAGCGTGTCGGTTCGATAGCCGAGGACGGGGATGCCGAGCGTCTCGAGCAGCTCTGCGGTGGCAGGCACATCGAGTAGCGACTTGGCGCCCGAGCACACGACCAAGGCCTCGGTCCGGCCGAGCTCACCCAGATCGGCGGAAACGTCGAGGCGCTCGCCGCGGTGGACACCGCCGATGCCCCCAGTAGCCAGGAAGCCGATCCCGGCCGCGCGACAGACGGCCAGTGTGCCACCCACCGTCGTCGCCCCGATCGCCTCCTGGGCCACACACGCGGCCAGGTCTCGCGGGCCCACCTTGCGCGCGTCGACCGTGAAGCGCTCGAGCTCGGCTTCCCCAAGCCCGACCCGCACGGCCCCGTCTAGAACGCCCACCGTGGCCGGCAGAGCTCCCGCCTCGTGTACTCGCTGTTCGCTCTCGAGCGCGACCGCTACGCCTTCCCCGGGCGGGAACCCGTGTGCGACGAGCGTCGTTTCGAGGGCGACGACGGGCCCCCGGCTACGAATCGCCTCCTCGACCTCGCGCGAGAGGCGGATCACGGCATCGCCCCGAGCTTGGCCACGCACCGCGCCGCCGCCTCGGCCGCGAGCTCGGGCCCGCCGACGAGAAACCCTGCTGCCAGCGCGTCGCCGGCTCCTGTCGTGTCCACGACCTCGGTGGGGGCAGCAGGCACTTCGCGCCCGTCGACCGTGAAGCCGGCAGCCCCGCGCTTCACGACGACGGTCCGGGCGGGCGGGTCCGTCCCGAGGGCGGTCAGCTCGGTCTCGTTCCCGAACACGATGTCGGGTTGGAGCAGCTCGAGCCGGACGAGGAACGCGTCGCGTGCCGCCTGGATGCCCGTTGCGCTCGAGAGGTCGACGCTGAGTTGGCCGCCTAGGGTCCGCACCGCGCCCGCGGCCTTCGCGGCAGCCTCTGCGATCGGATTGCGGAAGAGCGAGTACCCGGAGAGGTGGAGCGCGTCGCACCCCCGAAACCAGGCCATCTCGAGCTCTTCGGCGCGCAGCTCCGGCGCGACGCCGCGATCGGTGAGCATCGTTCGGCGGCCGTCGCGGTCGACCAGCGACACGACGATGCCATTGCGGCCGTCTACGATCGGGCCGACGACGTCGACACCACGTCCCGAGAGCTCGGTCGAGACGATCTCACCCGCGGCGTCGGCCGCACGCTTCCCGACGAACCGTCCGTCGGCCCCGAGCTCGACCGACCACGCCGCGACGTTTGCCGATTGGCCTCCGGCCCCGGTTCTGGTCTGCGCGGAGCCCTCCGAGTCCGACTCGACGCCACCCTCCGTCAGGACGATCACGTCGAGGAGCAGGTCGCCGAGGGCGCAGACCAACATTCCTACAATGCTTCCACGTAGCTGAGGCGCATGGGATTCGGCTCGAAAGAGTGCCCGGCACTACGAAGTGGCAGGGCTGGCGCTGAGTCAACCCGAGCGCCAAAAGCGGAATGCGAAGCGCTGAGTACCCCGCCCGAGTCGAACTAGTCTCGGATTACGACATAGCGGACGGGCACTCCCTCGAGGGAGTGTTGCGGTGCGCTGTCGGTGGCGATCGACTCGACGAGCCCTTCCTCTTCGTCTGGACGAACCGCAACGACGATCTCGTCCGCCGGAAACGTCGCAAGAGCATCGCGGATGGCGAGGCCGATGTTCGCTTCGCCGGCAACTGCGTCAACGGTCTCGCCAGGGAGCTGCTCGGCCGTGCGTTCGGCGACTCGCTCTGCCCGACCGAACGCTCGCTGGTCGTTGGCGAGCCAGTCGAGTACGCCCTGTCGTACGACCGGCACCACGACCTTGATTGTGTCGGCCTCCCCGACCTGTGCGCGGAGAACGTCGTCCCCATGCTCGAGGGTGCTGACGATCAGAACTTTTCTAGCCATGACGGAAACGTACCGCCTGGGTAGCGGGTGGTGGATAAATCTGACTCTCCGGCAGGCCAGGAAGTTGTCCGTAACCGAGGTGCCGACCTACGAAGCGCCCGCTAACAGCCGTGCGAGCCTTCGTGGGTGCGCACCTGAGAGAATGCTTCCGTGGATGGCGACGAGCACCGCGCGGGGCGGTTGCGCTCCTTTCTCGTCGGCGGCTTGCTCGGAGCGTCGGCGGTGATTGCCGCGGCCCGCAGAAAGAGCATGCGAAGAGCTCCGCGCCATGCGGCGGGACTAGCGGCGTTCGAGGACGCCCCGTGTTATGGGGAAACAATCGATCGCGAGGCCGTTCAGGCGCGTGGCGAAGAGGCAGGTCGACCGGTCGTTTCAGACGGACGGACGGGCGGAGCCCGACCGTTCTAACGTCCGCACCGCAAGCGGTGCCTCGGCGAGGACACGCCGTGTCATGAGGAGCCGATCGAGTGAGGAGCGGTCAAGGCGTGCGGTCGAGGCGAGCAAGCGCCTGATCAACCGTGACGAGGTTCACGTCCGCGTCCCCGATGTAGAGCGACTTGCCGACGAGCTGCACCGCTCGCGCCTGTTCGAGGAAGGCACGCGGAGTCTCGGTCCGGCCCTTGCCTCGGATGACGAGGAACGGACCGAACACGCGCGCCTGGTAGCTCTCCCTCGGTTTCGGATATCGCAGCGGTATCTCCGAGCGCATCACGAAGTTGTTCGTGTCGCTCGCGTCAAAGATCCAGATCCCGCGTCCGAGTGCCTGGGCCGATCGAAGCTCGGCGAGCGCGAGCTTTGCGTCGGCGCGGGGAACGACGGTCCGTGAGAAGCCCGTTCGCTCGTGCTCCCACGCTCCGAGGTACACCGGCTCGTAGCCGAAGAGGACGTCGTCCGGCCGCGCGTCGGCGGCGAGCCACGCGGAGGCCGCTTTCCGAGCCTGCACCCTCGACGAGGGCTCGCCCTCGTAGAGCGGCGGGGTCTTGTCCCAGCCCCAGGCAACCTCGGCCGCGAGCAGGGCAGCGAGCACCGCGGCCAATACGGCGAGTCGCCGGCGGGAGGCATCGAGCAATCCCAGCGCGACGAGGCAGGCGAAGAACGGGAGCACGAAGATGAGATGGCGCGACTCCGGCGAGGTCGAGTCGCCGAGCTCGGCCATTGCCAGCGCCAGGCTCGGCACGAGCATGACCAGGGCGGTGAGCAGGGCGCCCGTCCGGTTTCCCAGCCACAACCGCCGAGCCCCGAGCGCGGCGAGCACGAGGACGGCGGTCAGGATCACGGCGAAGCCGGCCGTGAAGTCCCCGGCGACGCCTCCCAGGTAGTCGAGGATCGGGAGTGGGCCGACCAGCTTCTCCCCGCCGGGCCCGACCCCGACGTCGAACCGTCCTGCGAGGATCAAGTCCGAGTACCAGAACGGAATGCCGAGAACGGCCACGGCTGTAAGAGCCCCGATCGCTGCCCGCGTACGCACGCGCGCGAGAACATAGAGAGCCTGGGACGCGAGCACGAGCGCGCCGTAGGGGTGGGTGGCGACAACCCCGAGGATCGCCGCGACCCACAGAGCCCAGTAACGTCGGCCACCGCGCTCGGCCGCCACGAGGAACGCGAGGTACGACAGCGTGCTCGTCAACAGGAAGAGCGAGTACATGCGCCCGTAGATGCCGTGGAAAAGGAGCATCCAGCTGGCCGAGACGAGCGCCGTCGCGATCAGCGCCGCCGCCCGCCCTACGAGTCGTGCGCCGAGAAGTGCGATCACCGGGAGGCTCGCCACCGCGAAGAGCGCCGAGAAGAGGCGAAGCGCTTCGAGGCCTCCGCCGAGATGCGCGACGAGCCAGGCGACCAGGAAGTGGAGCGGCGCGCCGCCGCGCTCGCCCTGCACCGTCTCGAGCAGGTCCGGCAACGACTCGCGGCCGACGAAGAGGGCGAGGGTTTCGTCCTCGTGGGGTGGCCAGGCCGTCAGGCGCGCCAGGAGGAAACCGGTGACGGCGACCGAGCACGCCGACACGCCGAGCCAGAATGTCCTGAGGGTCGGCTCGAGCGCCGCCTCCCGGATGACGTATGCCGCTCGGGCGGGACGGCTCGATGCGGGCGGGTCCCGCGGCTCTCTCGGTCGGGTCGCAGGCGCCTGGGCCACGGGCCGCCGAAGCTAGCACTTGTGGCCGTTCTGGCCGGAGGTCAGTCCTGTCGACCGGTCATTTCCGACGGACACGCGGGCAAGCCCGCAGGTCCTGAGGGCGGCTCCGCAAGCGGAGCCTTCAGACCCCGTTGCTAGCCTTCTCGCGGTGCCGATCTACGAGTACAAGTGCCCTAAAGGGCACGTGTTCGAGCTCTTTCAAAAGATGAGTGACGCCCAGCCGGAAGTGTGCGTGGAGTGCAGTGAGGGCCCCCTGCAGAAGGTTCTGTATCCAGTCGCGGCCCACTTCAAGGGCTCGGGGTTCTACTCGACGGATTACGGGCGCAAGGGCAGGAAGCCCTCGCCGGACGGCGACGGGCCCCCGAAGTCGGACGGCGACAAGGCGGCCTCGAAGCCGGAGGGCGACAAGGCCTCGAAGCCGGACTCGGGTGACAAGAAGGACGTCAAGAAGGTCACCGAGAGCTGATGCGCGAGCGGGTCTAGCGCCGCCGCCCGCTGAGCGCCTCGAGCGCGAGCAGCAGGATCACTGAACCGGCGACGGCCAGCAGGAAGGGGCCCAGATCCCAGCGGAACCGGACTTCCTCGCCGAGAACGACCTCCCCGATCAGGCCGCCGATCAGCGCGCCGACGATGCCGACCGCGAGCGTCGCCAGGCAGCCGAGGCTCTGACGGCCGGGCACGACGAGCCGCGCGACCGCACCGGCGACGAGCCCGAAGAGGATCCACGAGAGAATGTTCATTGGCAGCCCGAGCCGAACGTCGAGCCGGGGAGCGGAGGCTGCGGGGCGGACTGACCGCGGAACGCGAGGATCGTGCGGCGGGCCTCTTCGTCGAGCTGGATGAACGATCCACCGCCGAAGTCCTGCGGCGTGCCACCCAGGCGACAGCGAACCTCACGACTGCTGCGCTTCTGCACGAGCGCGAGTTGCATGAACTCACCCGCCGAGAGGTCGGTCGTCAGCGGGCTCATGGCGTCGTCGCCGATGAATGGCAACCTCACGAACACTCCGACGCTCGTCATCTGCCCGAGCAGAGCCTGGATCACGTCCTGCTGCCTGCGGCCTCGCGTGGTGTCGCTTTCGCTCGGGTTGAGCCGATTCTCGCGGATGCGAGAGTAGATCAGCGCACGGCGGCCGTCCATCTTCTGGGGGCCTTTGGCGTAGCGCCAGCCGGCCCAGCGGTCGCAGCGCTCCTGCGTCGGGTACGGGCAGTCGAACTTGTTGGAGAGGATCGGCCCCGGCACGTCGACCGTCACGCCGCCGACCTTGTCGATCACCTCCTTGAAGGCGTCGAAGTTCACGATCACGACGTGGTTGACCTCCGGGATGATCTGTCGAATAGTCCGGATCGCGAGCGCCGGCCCGCCGATCTGCATGGCCGAGTTGATCTTCTCGAAGCCGTAACCGGGAACCTCGACGCGCAGGTCGCGCGGGATCGAGAGGTAGCCGATGCGACCGCGGCCGGGGTCGGTGCGGACGAGCATGATCGAGTCCGCGCGCCGGAAGCCCTTGCGCTGGCGCTGGTAGGCCGCATGGTCGGTCCCGAGTAACAGCGTGACGCTCGGATGCGAGAGCAGCAGGCCGTCCTGAGGCTCGAGGGCGGCCCCTGCGCGCGGCCCCAGGCGGGCGTTCGCCTCGTCGGCACCTTTGCGGACCGCCAGGAAACCGAGCACGACCCACACGATCAGAAGCAGGAAGAGCAGGCCCAGCATCAGCAGGATCCGGGTGCGCCAGCCGATGCGCCTCTTCGGCTTCTCCTTGGCACCAGGACCGGGGTAGCGGAGCGGGGGTCGTCGGCGTCCGTCGCGGCTCGATGTCCGCTCCGGCTTCGGAACCGTCGGGACTCGGCCCTTGACGCGCCCGCCGCGGTACACGCGGTACGGCTTGTCCTGGCGGCTCATCGGCGGCGTATCGTAGCCGCGTGGCCAGGCCCCCTGTGATCGGCGTCGACATCGGCGGCACGAAGATGAACGCAGCGCTCGTGAGCGAGGACGGCCGGCTCGAAGGCGTGGTCATGCACCCGACGCCGACCGGCTCGCAGGCGGAGTTTCTCGGAGGCCTGGGCGCGCTCGTCGAAGAAGTGGGCTCCGACAAGGCGGCTGCGATCGGCCTCGGTCTGCCCTCGACGATCGACCAGCGAGCCGGCCGGGTCGTGGGCTCCGTGAACATCCCGCTCGTCGACGTCGACGTGCGATCGCTGATGCAGGCGCGATTCGGGATGCCCGTTGGAATCGACAACGACGCGAATGCCGCTGCGATCGCCGAGTGGCGGATCGGAGCGGGGCGCGGCACGCGAAACATGATCATGCTCACGCTCGGCACCGGAGTCGGGGGCGGTCTGATTCTCGACGGGAAGCCCTATCGCGGCGCATCCGGGGCGGGCGCGGAGCTGGGGCACATGGTCATCTCCTACGGCGGCCCCGCCTGCGCCGGGACCTGTACGGGCACCGGTCATCTCGAAACCCTGGCTTCGGGGCGGGCCGCCGACGAGGCTGCGAAGGGCATCTTCGGAGCTGACGCAGCGGGCTTGGAGCTCGTCGAGTCGGCGCGCGGCGGCGACGAAGCATGCATCGAAGCCCTCGCCGAGATCGGACGCCGTCTCGGCGCCGGAATCGGAGGCCTCATCAACATCTTCGAGCCCGAGCTCGTCGTGCTCGGCGGGGGCTTCGGGCAGGCGGGTGAGCTGTTGTTCGGCCCGGCCCGCGAGGTGGTCGCGCGCGAGGCGCTGCCTCCGGGGCGCGACACCGTGCGCATTGTCCCGGCCGAGCTCGGGCCGAGGGCAGGCCTCGTGGGCGCGGGGTTCGTCGCCTACGAGGCCCTCGACTAGTGCCGCTCGCGGTCTGCGCGACCCCGATCGGCAACCTCGAGGACGTCACTCTGCGCGTGTTGCGCGAGCTGGCCGAAGCGGAGCTCGTGCTCTGCGAAGACACGCGGCACACGGGAAAGCTCCTGGGGCGGCATGGAATTCGTGCTCGGCTGCTCAGCTACCACGAGCACAATGAGGCGGCTCGCATCGCTGGAGTGCTCCCGCGGCTCAAGGCCGGCGAGCGGATCGCTCTTGTGAGCGACGCGGGTCTCCCAGCCGTTAGCGATCCCGGGGCGCGGCTGATCGCCGCAGCGATCGAGGCCGGGATGCCGGTGACCGTGCTCCCCGGGCCCTCAGCGGTCGAGTCGGCGCTCGTGGCCAGCGGTCTCGTCGGCGAGCGTTACCAGTTCGTCGGCTACCTGCCTCGTGGCGAGCGCGCGCTGCGCGCCCTGTGGAAGGAGCTTCGCGCCTGGCCGCAAGTAGTTGTGGCCTTCGAGTCGCCGCGCCGGCTTCCCGCCAGCCTCGCGTCGCTTGCGGAGGCGCATCCGGCGCGGCCGGTCGCGGTCTGCCGAGAGCTCACGAAGCGCTTCGAGGAAGTCGTGCGGGGGAGCGCGGCCGAGGTTTCGAAGCGCTACTCGGAGGCTCCGAAAGGGGAGATCACGGTCGTCGTTGGAAGCGCCCCGGCGGTCGAGTTCGAAGATGGCCCTGCTCTCGAGGCGGTTGCCGAGCTCGTTGCCGCGGGGGTCGGGCGCCGTCGGGCGGCGGAGATCGTCTCGCGACTCACGGGCGTGGCGCGCAACCGCCTCTATCGCACTTCGTTGTAGCCAAAGTTGACAACAGCCGACCACCCTGTTACCGTGCCGGCCTCGTGGTTTCCAAAATTGGCAACAGCGTGTCGGTGATGGTGCTGACTGTGGCGGGTGCGCTTGCTTTCGCGCCGGCGGGCGGTGCCTGGAGCTGGCCCGTCGACGGTCCCGTGCTCGCCGGGTTCTCGGCTGAGGACGATCCGTACCTGGGCGGACAGCACCGTGGTGTCGACATCGGGGCGCCCTCGGGGTCCGACGTGCGCGCACCCGCGCGCGGAATGGTCGCGTTTGCCGGGTCGGTTCCGCACGCGGGACTCGGCGTGACGGTTCGCACCGAGGAGGGCCACTCGATTACGCTCATCCACCTCGGTTCCATCGGCGTCCGGGTCGGCACCCAGGTCGAGGAGGGCGAGGCAGTCGGCACCGTTGGCCCGAGCGGAGAGGTTGAGCACGCCGAGCCATACATGCACCTCGGAATCCGGGTCACAGCGGAGCCTCACGGCTACCTCGACCCACTGAGCCTGCTACCCGAGCGGTCGCTAAAGACCGAGCCGCCCCCGGTGCCGGTGCCGGTGCTGGTGCCGGTAGGGCCGGCGACTCCGCAGCCTGCGGTCACAGCAGGGTCGACGGGCGTGGCCGTGACGCCCGTTCGCACTGCGCCTCCGATCACACGAGGAAGCTCGCGATCGCGGCCTGTGCGAGGCCCCACCCGGGTATCTGCAGTTCTCCGGTCGGCCCCCGAGCGCGTGGCTCCCATTCGTCCGCGAGTAGCGACGCTGGGCTCAGCCGACTCCGCAGCCCGAGGAGAGCGCGCCCGGACCCGACCTTCCGTCGCGGTACCGACGTGGAGCGGGCCGCGGGACGCGCGTCAACCCCTGTCGGCTCGACGACCGGTTCGAACCCCCGTAGAGCTTGTCCCAGCCGCTCGCAGCCGTGAAGCTCGACGACCCGAGACCGCCGTTCGCGCTTCGGCGGGCACGCGGAGGGACAGATTTACACTCCTGATGGGGTTGTCGATGGGCTCCGCGCTCGTCCTCTTCGGGCTCCGTGGCCTGAGCCGTCGTCGGACGCTCGTGCGCCTGCCGGTGCGCCTGCCGGCCAGCCCTATCATTGATCGCGATGCGCTTCTACGTGACGACACCCATCTACTACGTCAATTCGACGCCGCACATCGGTCATGCGTACACGACCATCGCGGCGGACGTCCTGGTGCGCCACCACCGCCAGCGAGGCGACGAGACCTTTTTTCTCACGGGAACCGACGAGCACGCGTCCAAGGTGGCGCGCGTGGCCGAGGAGCAGGGCCTCGCGCCCAAGGAGTACGCCGACCAGATCGTCGAGCATTGGCGCGCACTTCCTGAGCGCATCGATGCCCAGCCCGACTTCTTCATTCGCACCACCGACGAGGGGCACAAGGCGTTCGTCCAGGATTTCCTCCAGCGCGTCTACGACAACGGGGATATTTACGAGGGAACGTATGAGGGGCTCTATTGCGTCGGCTGCGAGGCCTTCAAGACAGAAGCCGAGCTCGTCGACGGCAAGTGCCCCGAACACGAGGTTGAGCCCGAGTACATCCGGGAGCAGAATTACTTCTTCCGTCTCTCCGCTTATCAGAACCGGCTGCTCGAGCTTTATGAGCAGCGGCCCGATTTCGTCGTGCCCACGTTTCGCGCCAACGAGGCGCGGAGCTTCATCGAGCAGGGCCTGCAGGATTTCAGCATCAGCCGCGCGGGCCAGCCCTGGGGGGTTCCGCTCCCCTGGGCACCGGATCAGGTCGCCTACGTCTGGGTCGACGCGCTCATCAACTATCTGAGTGCGCTCTCGTATGCGCGGGAGGGCGAGAACCTCGTCGAGCGCTACTGGCCCGAGGTCCGGCACCTGCTCGCGAAGGACATCCTCCGTTTCCACTGCGTCTTCTGGCCCGCCTTGCTCCTCTCCGCGGGGTACCCGGTTCCGAAGCAACTCTTCGTCCACGGGTATCTCACGATCGACCAGCGGAAGATCTCGAAGTCGCTTGGCAACGTCATCGAGCCGCTCGACCTGGTCGACGTCTATGGCGCCGACGCCCTTCGGTACTACCTGTTTCGGGCGGCGCGGTTCGGCCAGGACGGAAACGCCTCGGTCGAGGAGCTCCATGAACGCTACGAGCGCGAGCTCGGCAACGATCTCGGAAACCTGCTTTCGAGGCTTACTGCACTCATCTCGAAGTTTCGAGACGGAAAGCTGGGCGCTTCAGGTGGCTCGGGCGAGGTCGCGGAGGCAGTTGCGGGAATCGGTCGTGAGGTGCCCGCCCGGTTCGACGAGTACGACCTCACGGGTGCGCTCGATTCGATCTGGGACGTCGTCCGGGGGCTGAACCGGCACGTCGAGCAGACGAAGCCGTGGGAAATCGCAAAGGATGAGTCGCGAGCGGACGAGCTCGACCGGGTGCTCTACGAGCTGGCCGACGGCCTGCGCGCGGTTGCCGTTGCCATCTCCTCGTTTCTTCCCGAAACCTCGGCGCGGATCCTGACGGCCCTGCGACAGCCCGCCGACTTAGCTTGGGAGCTCGTCGCGCCCAGCCGCGCGCAGCCCGCTGAGGGCATCGCGGCCGCCGACCCGCTCTTCCCGCGCATCGACCTTCCGACCGCGGCCGCTTGATCGATACGCACGCGCACCTCGATGCGTGCGCAGATCGGCCGTCCGCGCTGCTGCGACGAGCGCGCGAGGCCGGCGTCGATCGCGTAGTGACGGTCGGCACCGGAATCGACTCGTCTCGCGAGGCGGTCGCGCTCGCCGACCGCCACGATGAGGTGTTCGCGGCGCTCGGTATCGACCCGCATCAGGCGGGCGGGAGCGAGGCGGACCGGATCGACGAGCTCCGGGAGCTCTTCACGCACGACAGGGCGGTCGCGGTGGGCGAGACGGGCCTCGATTTCTTCCGCGACCACGCTGCGCCCGACAGTCAGCGCCGCCTGTTCGAGGCCCAGCTCGACCTGGCGAGCGAGCTTGGGAAGCCGGTCGTGATTCATAACCGCGACGCAGATGACGAGACTGCGCGGGTCCTGGCCGGGTTCCAGGGGACGGTCGTCCTGCACTGCTTCTCGTCGCCGGGGCTGCTCGAGGCGGCCCTCGATCGCGGGTACTACGTCTCGTTCGCGGGAAACGTCACCTTTCCGAAGGCCGAGGCCCTGCGGTCGGCGGCCTCGCGCGTTCCGGCCGAGCGAATCCTGGCCGAGACCGACAGTCCATACCTCGCGCCGCAGCCGCGCCGGGGGCGTCCGAACGAGCCTGCCAACGTTATTCACACCGTCGAGGTGCTGGCCGCCGCCCGAGGAGAGGACGCCGCCGAGCTCGCGGCACAGATCGACTCGAACGCCTCGATCGCCTTCTCGCTCACGTGACGCTGCCGCCGACACCGAACAAAGACCTCGGACAGCACTTCCTCGTCGACGACAACATTCTCGGGGTCATCGCGCGCCTGGCCGAGCTCGCTGCCGAGAACGTCGTGCTGGAGGTTGGGCCCGGGCTCGGCGTCTTGACCACGTACCTCGCCGACCGGGTTGCCCACGTGCACGCGGTCGAGCTCGACCGCTCGCTCGAGCCACACCTCACCGAGCGTCTCGACGACCGGAACAACGTCGACCTCGTCTACGGCGATGCGATGCGCACCGACCTCTCGGCGCTGCTACCTCGGCCGGGAAAATTTGTCGCCAACCTGCCGTACAACGTCGCCACGCCGCTCGTCGTCGAGAGCCTGGACGGGCTGCCGAGCCTCGAGCTCTGGACGGTCATGGTTCAGCGCGAGGTCGCCGACCGGTTCTTCGCGCGTCCCGGGACGAAGGCGTACGGGGCGGTATCCGTCCTCGTCCAGCTGGCCACCGAGCGCACCGGATTCCATCCGGTTTCCCGCACCGTCTTTCAGCCGCCGCCCAACGTCGATTCGGCGCTCATTGCATTCCGGCGCCGCGAGCTCCCAGCCCACTACGCCCACGTAAAGCGAGTAGTCGAGGCCGGCTTCTCACACCGGCGGAAGACCCTTCCGAACTCAGTCGAGCTCAGCGGCTTGGCCGAGCGCGAGAGAGCAGCCGTGGCCCTTGGTGCGATCGGCCGCCCCCCGGGGACCCGGGCCGAGGCGCTCGAGCCCGAGGAGTTCGCCGCGCTGGCCGAGGCACTTCGGTGAACCGGCGGCCCGCGACGGCCAAAATCAACCTCGCGCTCGTGGTCGGCGCGACCAGGCCCGATGGCAAGCACGAGGTTGCCACGATTCTCCAGCGGATCGATCTGGCGGACCGTGTGGAACTGCGGCCGGCGATCCGCCTCGAAGTGCGTGGCTTTGCCGAGGACGCGCTCGTCCGCGATGCGCTGGCCGCGCTCGCAGCGGCGGCCGGGGTTCAACCCGCCTGGGCAGCGACGATCACCAAGCGCATTCCGGTCGCAGCCGGCCTCGGAGGCGGTAGCTCTGATTCCGCGACGGCGCTCCGACTGGCGAACGACACCTTGGCGGACCCCCTGCCCCCCGAGCGGTTGACCGCGATCGCCGCGAGGCTCGGCGCCGATGTCCCGTTCTTCCTGACGCGTGGCCCCCAGCTCGGGGAGGGTGACGGCACAGAGCTTTCGCCGCTCGAGCTGCCGCAGGACTACTACGTCGTGCTCGTCCTTCCCCGCGGGCAGAAGAAGGCGTCGACCGCCGCGGTCTATGCGGCCTTCGACGAGCGCACCGGTGCGAAGGGCTTCCGGAACCGGCGCGCAGCCCTGCGCCGAGCGTTGGCGGAGGTCGAGCGCCCGCGCGACCTGGCCGCGCTGCCGCCCAACGATCTCGTCTCGTCTCCGGTCGCCGACGAGCTGCGCGCGCGAGGCGCGTTCCGTGCCGACGCCAGCGGCGCCGGTCCCACGGTGTACGGCCTCTTCACCGGGCGAGACGATGCAGTCGCTGCCAGGAGAAGCGTGCGTTCGCTCGGAAAAACCTGGCTCACGGTGCCGGCTTGGTACGGTTGAGGCATGACCTTCGGCAGGCCCGAGCTCGGGCGCAGCGAGGTCCTCGAGCACAGAAGCACGAGAGGCGGGCGCTGGCTCCGCGAGCGCCGCATACGGCTCGCGCTGTGGATCGCGGTGATCGAGGGCGTCCTGATCGTCTTCCACGTGATCCCGTGGAGCATCGCCATCGTGATCGCGATCGCGTTGATCGCCGGGTACTTCTGGGGCCGAGACCGCCTGCCGGGCACTGCCCGCCAGGTGGCCTGGATCGGAGCCGCCTCCCAGGCGGTGGTGATCTTCGTCCCGATTCTGTTGACCATGGCCACGATCCTGGCGTTCACCGTTCTCGCCGTGATCGCGGTCATTGCCCTGCTAGTGCTCCTCGGCGACCGCCGCTAGGTCGTGGCAAACTAGGACCTGATCGGTCATCTTTGGGGCGTAGCCAAGTGGTAAGGCAGCGGGTTTTGGTCCCGCGATCCCAGGTTCGAATCCTGGCGCCCCAGCACGTCCCTTCCCCACAGTGACCGCACGCGACCTCGCAGCTGTCGTCCTTGCCGGTGGCCTCGGAACCCGGATGCGCTCGGAAACGCCCAAGCACCTCCATCCGATGCTCGGCCGGCGCATGGTCGACTGGGTGATCCAGGCGGCCCGTGCCCTCGAACCGGCCCCACTCGTCGTCGTCAGCTCGCCGTACACCCGCGATGCATTCGACGGCGTCGAGGTCGCGATACAGGCCGAACCACGGGGCACCGGCGACGCTCTCGTCTCCGCGCGCGAGGCGCTCGACGGGTTCGCCGGCGATGTCCTGGTCGTCTCGGGTGACACGCCGCTCCTCACGTCTGAGCTTCTGGAGGGGCTTGTCGAGACCCACCGGCGTGACGAAAGCGCCGCGACCGTGCTGACCTTCGAGCCCGACGATCCGGGTGCATACGGACGGATCGTCCGGGGCGAGGACGGTGAGGTTCGGGAGATCGTCGAGGCGGTTGACGCGAGCGAGGAGCAGCTGCGAATCGGGGAGGCCAACTCTTCGATTTACGTCTTCGCCGCGGAGAGCCTCTGGCTCGCGCTCGACAAGCTGGAAGCCGGGAACGCGCAGGGCGAGCTCTATTTGACCGATGCCGTGCGGCACCTCGTCGCGGGCGGTGAGCGCGTCGCCGCGCACGTCGCCAACCCGGCGCTCGCCGCCGAGGGCGTGAACACGCGGGCGGAGCTGGCGCTCGCGGCCGCTGCCCTACGCGACCGGGTCAACGAGCAGCACATGCTCGCCGGGGTGACGATCGTCGACCCGGCCACGACCTGGATCGACGCCGACGTCGCGCTCGAGCCCGATGCCACGATCCACCCGTTCACGATTCTCCGGGGCGAGACGCGAGTTGCCGCGAGAGCCGAGATCGGACCGCATGCCGTCGCGATCGACGCGCAGATCGGCTCCGGCGCGACGGTCGGACCGTTCTGTTACCTTCGCCCCGGAACCGTGCTCGAGGCGGGCGCGAAGGCCGGGACATTCGTGGAGATCAAGAACTCGCACATCGGCGAAGGTGCGAAGGTGCCGCACCTTTCCTACATCGGCGACGCCGAGATCGGCGAGGGCACCAACATCGGCGCGGGGGCCATCACCGCCAACTACCGGCCTGAGAAGGGCAGCGGCAAGCAAAAGACGACGATCGGCCGCAACGTCCACACCGGGAGCCAGAATGTGTTCGTTGCTCCGGTCACGCTTGGCGACAATGCTTGGGTTGCGGCCGGGTCGGTCGTCACCGAGAACGTCCCGCCCGGAGCGCTCGCCCTCGGGCGCTCGCGCCAGATCAACAAGGAGGGGTATGACGATCGAAAGCGGGATTGAGCTGCCCACCCTTCCGGGGCTCGAGACGTCCGAACCACGGTCGGAGCCGGTGCCGGGCCACTTCATCGAGCGCGGTCCGTCGAAGCGCCTCATGGTCTTCGCCGGCCGCTCGCACCCGGCTCTCGCCCAGCGGATCGCCGAGCGTTTGGGCGTCGAGCTCGGCGAGGTGGAGGTGAAGACTTTCGAGAACGGCGAGACCTACTGCCGCTTCGGCGAGTCGATTCGCGGCGCGGACGCCTTCATCGTCCAGACCGGCTGCGAACCAATCGACCGTAACGTCATGGAGCTGCTCTTCATGATCCAGGCGGCCAAGCTCGCGTCGGCGAAGCGCATCACCGCGGTCATGCCTCTCTTCCCCTACGCGCGTCAGGACCGCAAGGCCAAACCGCGTGAACCGATCTCCGCGCGCCTCGTCGCCGACATGCTCCAGCTCGCCGGCGCCGATCGCGTGCTTACGATGGATCTCCACGCAGGCCAGGTTCAGGGCTTCTTTACGGTTCCGGTCGACCACATGACGGCGCTACCGCTCTTCGCGCGCCACTTTCGGGATCTTGGGCTCACAGGGCAGCAAGTCGTCTCGGTCTCGCCCGACGCGGGGCGCGCAAAGATGGCCGTCCGCTTCGCGGAGATGATCGAGGCCGACTTCGCGATCATGCATAAGACGCGACCGGCGCACGACACCGTCGCTGTCACAGAGATCGCCGGGCGGGTGCGCGGTAAGACGGCGGTCCTTGGCGACGACGTCATCATGACCGGCGGCACCCTGCTCGCTAACGTGAAGGCTCTGAAAGAGCACGGCGTCGGCGACGTCTGGGTCTTCGCGACACATGGGCTCTTCTGCGGCGGTGCGCTCGAACGGTTCGGCGACTCGGACATCACCGGAATTGTCGTCACGGACACCGTCCCGATTGATCCCACCGCGCAGCCCAAGAACATGACAGTGCTGCCGGTCTCGGCACTCCTCGCCGAGACGATCATGAACGTCTTTTCCGACGAATCCGTCTCGGCCATCTTCGGCGGGGAGAACCAACTCTTCTAGATGTTCCGACCGAGCTTCATCGGCCTTATCTACATCGTCGTCGGTGTTGCCATCGCCGCTTCGTACGACTATTTCGAGCGTCTGAAGACCCTGCGGCAAGTTCTATCGGCCTTGCTCGCAATCGTTCTCTGGCCGCTCGTTCTGCTCGGAATCGACCTCCACATCAAGAAGTAGCGCCCCTTCTGGCTAGACTTCCCCGCCGTCATGGCAGGTGAACGAATCAAGCTGGAAGTCAAGGAGCGCGAAGGGAGCGGTTCTGCCGACTCGCGCCGTCTGCGCCGGGAAGGCCTGATCCCAGGCGTTCTGTACGGTCGCGGCAAGCCGCCGCACGCGTTCACCGTGCCCGAGCGCGAATTGCGGCGGGTGCTATCCGGTGACAGCGGGCTGCACGCCATCCTCGACGTTGTGCTCGCCGGCCAGAAGACGACTCATCCGTCTGTCCTCAAGGACTACCAACAGCATGTCCCGAGCGGACGTCTGTCGCACATCGACTTGCACGAGGTGCGGCTCGACCAGCCGATTCAAGCGCAGGTGTCCGTCATGCTCGTCGGCGAGGCCGCCGGCGTCAAGGAGGGCGGCGTGCTCTCTCAGGTGACCCGCGAGATCAACGTCGAGGCGTTGCCGATGGAGATTCCCGACCACCTGGAGCTCGATGTGAGCGGAATGGCCATCGGGGACAGCCTCCGTCTCGTCGATTTGCCCGCCCAGGAGGGGGTCAGCTACCTCGACGATCCCGAGGAAACGGTTCTCGCCTCTGTTCAGGTGCCGGCAGCGATCGTCGAGCCCGAGCCCGAGGAAGAGGAGCTCGAGGAGGGCGCTGAGCTTGCCGAGGGCGAAGAGGCACCCGAGGGCGAAGACGGGGAGCCGACCGCCGAGGGCGAAGCCGCCGACGGCGATGGCGGCGGCGAACAGCAGCAGGTCGAAGAGAGCTAGATGCGTCTTTTCCGTCGGGGCGAGCACGCCTCGACGCTCGACCTGCTCGTCGCGGGTCTCGGGAACCCAGGAGCGGGATACGCGCGGAGCCGACACAACATGGGCTTCCTCGTCGCCGACGAGCTCGCGCGCCGGCACGACGGTGCCTTCCGCTCCAAGTTCAGCGGCCAGCTTGCCGAGGTCCGGATCGAGGAGCTGCGGGTCGGGATCCTGAAGCCCGAGACGTATATGAACGTCTCCGGCAAGTCGGTCGGAGCCGCGAGACGATTCTTCAAGGTCGAGCCGGAGGATCTGCTGGTCGTCCACGACGACGTCGACCTCGTGCCCGGTCGCCTGCAAGCTCGGCTCGGCGGGGGACTGGCGGGCCACAACGGCCTGCGCTCGATCGCCTCCGCGCTCGGAAGCCAGGATTTCCTGCGTCTACGTGTCGGGGTCGGCCGTCCCGAGCGGGGCGATCCGCGCCCCGTCGCCGACTACGTGCTGTCGGAGTTCGGGCCCGAGTTCGACGTCGATGCGCTCGTCGGTCGTGCCGCAGACGCGGTCGAGGTGCTCGCCCGCGACGGGCTCGAGGAGACACAAGCCCGGTACAACTAACTGCCATGAACGTGATTGCGCGCGGAGACGGATCCCAGCCGGGGCCTCGGCGCGGACGGACCTGGTGGGAGGTGCAGCACCCCGAGGGGTCGCAGGGCACGTGGCGAGATCTCCCCGCGCTTCTTGCGGACTCGCTGCGACTTGTGTGGCGTGCGGGGCGCAACGTCTTCCTCGTCACGTCCGTGCTGCAGCTCTTGACGGCGGTCGGAGTCGCCGTGCAGCTGTTCATCGGCAAGGAAGTTCTCGACACCGTGCTCGGCGCGGGGTCGAGCGTCTCGTTCGGCGAGCTCGTCCCCGTGCTGGCGGCGCTCGTCGGGATTACCGTCGCGCTCGACCTCGCGCAGGCGATCCAGAACGAGCAGAGCCGGGTGCTCGGCGAGCTCGTGGGGAGGCGAGCACTCGATCGAGTGCTCGATGTCGCCACGCGGGTCGACCTGCTCGCGTTCGAGTCGCCCGACTTCTACGATCGGCTCCAACGCGCCCGGGCGCAGGGGCAATACCGCTCGCTCCAGACCGTCAACGGGCTGCTCGGCATCGTCGGCTCTTCCGTCACCGCCGTGGGGATCATCATCGCCCTGGCCGCGCTCCAGCCGCTGCTGCTCCCGTTCATCCTCATCGGCTACGTGCCGCTCTGGATCGTCGCTTCGCTGAACACACGTGACCTCTACCGGTTCAGCCGTGAGATGACGCCGAACGAGCGTCAGCGCAACTACCTCGGGAACGTGCTCATGAGCCGCAACGCAGCGAAAGAGGTGCGCGCCTTCGATCTACCGGCGCTTCTACGCCGCCGCTACGACCGGCTGTACGACGAGCGCATCGCTGAGTTACGCTCGCTCGCCCGTCGCCGGACCGCGAGGTCGCTCATAGGCTCTGTCGCCTCCTCGGGGGTGACCGTCGGGACGATCGGGATGCTCTCGTGGCTCTATGTGACGGAGCGAATGAGCCTGGCCGCCACGGGCGCGGCAGTGTTCGGGCTCTACCAGCTGGCCGGGAGGCTTCGCGGGCTGCACATGAGCGCGACCTCGCTGTACGAGGCGACCCTCTTCATTCGGGACTACTCCTCGTTTCTCACTCTTGGAGATCAGATCGAGGAGGGAACGCGACCTGCACCCCGAGGGTTCGAGCGCCTGACCGCGGAGGAGGTCAGCTTCGCGTACCCCGATGCGACCCGGCCGGCGGTCGACCGGGTCTCGCTCGAGATCCAGCGTGGCGAGATCGTCGCCCTGGTCGGCGAGAACGGGTCGGGCAAGACCACCCTCGCGAAGATGCTTGCAGGCCTCTACCGGCCCGAGTCGGGTCGGATTTTCTGGGACGACACCGACCTGGCCGACGTCGATGCCGACGAGCTGCGGCGCTCGATAGCCGTGATTTTTCAGGACTTCGAGAAGTACCTGCTGCCCGCCCGGGAGAACGTGGGCCTCGGGCGCAGGGAGCGGATCGACGACGTGGATGCGATCGTCGAGGCAGCGTTGCGGGCGGACGCCGATCAGTTTCTCAAGACCTTGCCCGAGGGCTACGAGACGATGCTGGGACGGGAATTTTCAGGTGGCTTCGACCTCTCGATCGGGCAGTGGCAGCGCGTCGCCCTTGCCCGCGCCTTCTTCCGTGACGCCCCTTTCGTGATCCTGGACGAGCCGACCGCGGCGCTCGACGCTCGCGCGGAAAGCCGGCTCTTCGAGCGCATGCGCGAGCTGCTCGAGGGCCGCTCGGTCGTGCTGATCTCGCATCGCTTCTCGAGCGTCCGTTCAGCCGACCGGATCTATGTGCTCCACGAAGGGCGGATCGTCGAGGAGGGCCCGCACGAGGAACTGATGGAGCGAGGCGGTCTCTATGCGGAGCTCTTCGCGCTCCAGGCGCGTGCGTACCTCGACCCCGATCCGGCACAGACCCGCGCGGATTGACCCGCAACAATCCTGCCCCCGTGGGTGGGTGGGGGTTAGGGATGGGACTAGGTGCATCGCCGCCGGGAAGCCCCAAGCGCGCGAGTACGATGGCCGCGCGGAACGCGCGTTCCGTCAATCGTCATGGACCGTCCCGTTCTCAACCCACTGGCCCGCGAGCTCGCTGTCAGCGAGCGCCTCACTGCCTTCATCGAGGCTCTGCCTGCCCGGGCTCGCGTGTCCGAGCCGGCGTTGCCGCTCGTCCTCGCCGCGCTGCACGAGCGGCTCGAAAGGGCGCTCCTCGTTCTCGCGCCCGAGGACGCCGATGCCCGCGACGCCGCCGAGGCGGCTGCTTGGTTCATCGGTGAGGATCGCGTCGCGCTCCTGCCCAGCCGCGGTGTCGGCTGGGAGTCCGGGCTCGAGCCCCCGCCGCACCTTGTGGGCGAACGGGCCCGCGCGCTCGACGTGCTCGCTGCGGGTGGTCTCGTCTGCGCGTCTGCGACCGCGATCGCCGAAGGCATGCCGCCGCCAAACGCGCGGCCTGAGCCGATCTCGCTCGCCGCCGGCGACGAACCAGGGCTCGACTCACTCGCCGAGCGCCTGGCGCTGGCGGGGTACGAACGAGTCGAGCAGGTCGACGAGCGCGGCCAGTTCGCCGTTCGCGGCGGCCTGATCGACGTGTTCCCGACTACCGGGCGGGAGCCCCTTCGCATCGAGCTCTTCGGCGACGAGATCGAGGGCATGCGGGCGTTCTCGCCGTTCACCCAGCGAACACTTCACCCCGTCGATGGAGCGCTTCTCTACCCCGCGGCCGAGCGCCGCGTCGATCTCGTCGGGCCGCAACTGCTCGCCGACGGTGAGCTGCGGGCGGCGCCGGGTGACCTGGTTTCCATCGTGCCCGGCGGCCCCGATTTCGTCTGGCAGTCCGATGAGGTGCGCGCGGTGTGGCAAGAAGAGCTCGGGCGGGAGCTCTCGATCCTGAAGGGGGTTTCCGAGCTCGACCCGCTGCCTTCGGGTCAGCCCTTCGCGTTCGAGGCGCAGCGGCCTGCCGTCGCTGCCCGCGGTCTGGCCGAGGCCGAGAACGAGCTCCGCGCCTTTGTCCGCGCCGGGCAGCGCGTCGTCGTGGCCTTCCCGCATCGCGGCGAAGCTCTCCGCACCGAGAAGATGCTCCGCCGGGCCGAGGCGCGGGTCATCGAGGCCGGCGAAGAGCTCCCTGCCGAGGCCGAGCTTCTCTTCGCAGTCAGCCCGGCCCGGCGAGGCTTCGTCTGGCGGGACCTGGGAATCGTCCTGCTCCCCGACACGCAGGTCTTTCGCAAGCGCGTCCCCCGCCGGACCGGTCCCTCCGTCGGTCGCGCGCTCCAGTCGTTCGCCGAGCTTCGTACGGGCGACCACGTCGTCCACGAGGAGCACGGGATCGGCAAGCTCCTCGGCTTCGAGACCCGCGAGGTCGCCGAGGTGACGCGCGACTACCTGCTCCTCGGCTTTCGCGGAGACGACCGTCTCTTCGTCCCGCACGAGCAGGTGGGAAAGGTGTCGCGCTACGTCGGTGTCGACGGAAAGGCGCCTGCCCTCTCCAAGCTCGGCGGTAAGGCCTGGCATCTGCTGAAGACGCGCGCGCGTGTGAGTGTGCGTGAGCTGGCCGGCGAGCTCCTGCGGCTCTACGCCGAGCGGCAGTCGGCTCCGGGCATCGCCTTCGACCTCGACCAGGAGTGGCTCGAGCGCCTCGAGGCCTCGTTCCCGTACCGGGAGACGGAGGATCAGCAGCGGGCGATCGAAGCAGTCAAGGAGGACCTCGAGGCGCCGCGCCCGATGGATCGCCTCGTGTGTGGCGACGTCGGCTTCGGCAAGACGGAGGTCGCCGTTCGGGCAGCGTTCGCCGTTGCGCTCAACGGCAAGCAGACGCTGATGCTCGTTCCGACGACCATCCTCGCCCAGCAGCACTGGAACACCTTCCGCGAGCGCTACCGCGACTTCCCCGTGCGGGTCGAGATGGTCTCACGCTTCCGCCGGCCCGCGGAGGTGAAGCTGGTGCTCGCAGATTTCGCCGAGGGCAAGGTCGACCTCATGATCGGCACGCACCGTGTCCTCTCGCGCGACGTGATCCCGAAGGAGCTCGGCCTCGTGATCGTCGACGAGGAGCAGCGTTTCGGCGTCGCGCAAAAAGACCTTTTGCGCTCGCTGCGGCTCGAGGTGGACGTGCTCGCCTTGACGGCAACGCCGATCCCACGAACGCTGCACATGTCGCTCGCGGGCCTGCGGGACATCTCGGTCATCGAGACGCCGCCGGAGGGCCGCCGACCGATCCGCACCCATGTCGGGGAGTACGACGAGGAGCTCGTCAAGACCGCCCTCGAGCGGGAAACGGCTCGCGGCGGCCAGTCCTTCTATCTCCACAACCGTGTGGAATCGATCGAGGAAGCCGCCGAGCGCTTGCAGCAGCTGTGTCCCGGCCTGCGGCTGATCGTCGCCCACGGGCAGATGCCCGAACGGGAGCTGGAGCAGCACATGCTCGGCTTTCTGCGCGGAGACGCGGACGTTCTCGTCTCAACGACGATCATCGAGTCGGGCCTCGATATCCCACAGGCGAACACTCTCGTCGTCGAGCGGGCCGACGCGCTCGGGCTCGCCCAGCTCTACCAGATCCGCGGACGGGTCGGCCGCTCCGACGTCCTCGCCCACTCGTATCTCCTCTATCCGGACGCGTCGGACCTCACCCACGAGGCGCGAGCCCGCCTCTCGACGCTGGCCGACCACACGGAGCTCGGCGCCGGGTTCGCGATCGCGATGCGCGACCTCGAGATCCGTGGCGCCGGAGAGCTCCTCGGGGCCGAGCAGCATGGCCACCTCGCCGCCCTCGGCTTCGAGCTGTACGTCGGGCTCCTCGGCGAGGCGGTTGCCGAGCTCTCCGGCCAACGCCGAACCGTTGGGCGCCCAGTCCGCGTCGACGCACGCATCGACGCCTACGTGCCCGCGCATTACATCGACTCGGAGGCGCAGAAGATCGATCTTCACCGCCGGCTTGCCCTCAGCGAGTCCGAGGACGAGCTGCGCGAACTCGAAGCGGCCACGGTGGACCGCTACGGCCCGCTGCCCGAGCCGGTTGAGAACCTGTTCGCGATCCAGGATGCGAAGCTCAAGCTTGCACAGCTCGGAGCGGACTATCTGGTCTTTCGTTCGGGGCGTTCGACCGTCGGGCCGCTCGTGCTCGGCTCCGACGAGCTTCGGGAGCTCCGAGACCGCGTGGATACGGCGATCTACACGACCGGGAGCAAGGAGGTTTCCCTGCGCGACGGGAACTTCACCGGGGCGATCAGGCTGGTCGATGCTATACTCGAGTCGCGCCGGGCAGCTTGAATACAAGAGCTGCGCTTGGCGCTTTTCTATGAAACGGCTTACGATCATCGCACTTCTCGCCTTTGCCGCGCTCGGCCTGGCTGGGTGTGGCGGCGACGAGAAGGCGGTGCCGTCGAACGCTGTGGCCGTTGTCGGTGACCAAACGATCAGCAAGTCCGAGTTCGACCAGTTGATCAGCCAGGCGCGGGGCAGCTACAAACAGCAGAAGCGCGCCTTCCCGAAGCCCGGCTCGCAGGAGTATCAGGCGCTGCGCGGACAGGCCATGCAGTTCCTCGTCCAGCGCGCCCAGTTCGAGCAGAAGGCCGGCGACTTCGACATCAAGGTCGAGGACAAGGACGTCGATGCCCGCCTGGCTCAGCTCAAGAAGCAGTACTTCAAGGGCAGTCAGAAGAAATACAGGGAGCAGTTGAAGCAGCAGGGCCTCGACGAGGAGCAGGTGAAGGACGACATCCGTGCCCAGCTGCTCCAGGAGAAGATCTACGCCGAGGTGACGAAGGGCGTCGAGGTAACCGACAAGGAGATCGACGCGACCTACAAGAAGAACAAGAGCCAGTACGTTCAGCCGGCAACGCGCGACGTGCGGCACATCCTCGTTAAGAAGAAGCCGCTCGCCGACTCGCTCTACTCGCAGCTAAAGGGTGGCGCCGACTTCGCAGCCCTCGCCAAGAAGTACTCGCAGGACCCGAGCTCGAAGGGCCAGGGCGGCAAGCTGACCATCTCGCGCGGCCAGACCGTTCCACCTTTCGACAAGGCCGCCTTCTCGCTGGTCAACAGGGCGATCTCGAAGCCGGTCAAGACCCAGTACGGGTTCCACATCATTCAGCCGCTCGGCTCAGTCAAGAAGACGAAGACGACGCCGCTCAAGGACGTCAAGGAAGCCATCCGCCAGCAGCTGGTGCAGGAGAAGAAGCAGAAGAAGATGACGGCGTGGGTCGACGGCATCAAGAAGGACTTCGCGCAGAAGACGACCTACCAGGTCGGCTACTCGCCGCCCGAGACCGGCAAGACCGGCACGCAGCAGCAGTAGCGTTGGCGCTCGCCGACGCGCTCCTCGAGTTGCAGGAGCTCACCGAACGCCTGCGGCGCGACTGCCCTTGGGATCGCGAGCAGACAGCCCAAACGATCGTTCCGCACACGGTCGAAGAGGCGTACGAGGTCGCGGACGCTGCTCTCGCGGACAAGCCCGAGAAGCTGCTCGACGAGCTGGGTGACCTGCTCTTCCAGGTGTACTTCCTGGCTCTGCTCCTCTCAGAGCGCGGGCACGGAGATCTCGAGCAGGTTGCGCGCGCCGTTCATGAAAAGCTCGTCCGGCGCCACCCACATGTCTTCGGCGACGTCGAGGCTCGCACCCCGGGCCACGTCCGCGAGAACTGGGAGCGCCTAAAGGAGGAGGAGGGGCGCGAAGGCATCTTCCATCACGTGCCTGAGACGTTTCCAGCGCTTCTTCTCGCCCGCAAGGTGCAGCGCCGCGCCGCGGCTGTTGGCTTCGAATACCCGGACGTCGCGGGGGCGCTGGCTGACCTCGAGAGTGAGCTCGAAGAGGTGAAGGGTGAGCTCGGCGCGGCGGACCCCGAGCCGGAGACCCCGCCCGACCGGCGCGTGGCGGAGGAGTTGGGGGACCTCCTCTTTGCCTGCGTGAACGTCGCCCGGCGCCTGAACGTCGACCCCGAGCTGGAGCTTCGCTGGGCGAGCGATCGATTTGCCCGTCGCGTCGAGCGCGCAGAAGAGCTCGCGCGCCGCGAGGGAGAGCGTTTCGCCGACCTCGATCTGGACGCCCAAGATCGCTACTTCGACCTCGCCAAGGAGGAACTTTGAGCACAAAGATCGCTGCTGTCCGTGGACGCCAGATCCTCGATTCCCGCGGCAACCCAACCGTCGAGGTCGATGTCGAGCTGAGCTCCGGGCAGGTGGGGCGCGCGGCCGTGCCGTCCGGCGCATCGACCGGCCAGCACGAGGCTGTTGAGCTGCGCGACGGTGACTCCGAGGCGTACCTCGGGAAAAGCGTGCAGCAAGCGGTTCGCAACGTTCGTGAGGAGATCGGGCCAGCGCTGACCGGTCTCGACGCCGCCGATCAGGGCGCAGTCGACGCCGCTCTCGTCTCGCTCGACGGCACGAAAAACAAGGCTCGCCTGGGAGCCAACGCAGTGCTCGGCGTGTCGCTCGCATCGGCCAAGGCGGCCGCCGCCGAGGCCGGAGTGCCGCTCTACCGATGGATCGGAGGCACCGAGGCCCACGTGTTGCCCGTGCCGATGCTGAACGTGATCAACGGCGGCGCGCACGCGAAGAACTCGCTCGATCTCCAGGAGTTTATGATCGTCCCCGGCGGCGCGGAAACGTTCACCGAAGGTCTTCGCATCGCCGTCGAGACCTTTCACACACTGAAGTCACTGCTCGAAGAGCAGGGGCTCGCGACGGCGGTCGGCGACGAGGGCGGTTTCGCCCCGGACCTGCCGTCGAGTGAGGCTGCGCTCGATCTGATCATGGCCGCAGCCGATCGGGCCGGGCACGGCGAACGGATCGCGATCGCTCTCGACCCTGCGATGACCGAGCTTGTCCGAGACGACGGCAGGTACGCGTTCGAGGGTCGCGAGGCTGCGCCCGACGAGCTTCCCGAGTACTGGGCCGAGCTCGCGAATCGGTACCCCATCGTGTCGATCGAGGACGGTGCGGCCGAAGACGATTGGGTCGGCTGGAAGAAGCTCACAGAGCGACTCGGCGATCAAATTCAGTTGGTCGGAGACGACCTCTTCGTCACGAACGTCGAGCGTCTCGACCAGGGCATCGAGGAGGGGGTCGCGAACTCGATCCTCATCAAGGTCAACCAGATCGGCACGCTGACGGAGACGCTCGACACGATTGCCCTCGCCCGTTCGCACAGCTATGGGTCGGTCATGTCGCATCGCTCCGGAGAGACGGAGGACACGACAATCGCGGATCTCGCCGTGGCCACGAATGTCGGCCAGATCAAGACGGGAGCGCCTTCGCGCAGTGATCGCGTCGCCAAGTACAACCAGCTGCTCCGCATCGAGGAGGAGTTGGGCGCCGAAGCGGCGTATCCCGGCTGGGATGCATTTCCGCGCGCTAGCCGTTAGTTGCTTCGCGCCGCTGCTCGTCCGTAGGGAGCCCGGCGAGCACGTGTAAGAAGAGGGGATATCGAGACCAGCGCGAATGCTCGGGGTCGCCGATCTCGCGAACAGCCTCGACCCGAAATCCAGCACCGAGCAGGGCGTCGAAGTAGTCCTGGAACGTCCAGTGCCGGCTTTCGAAGGTCATCGGCAGGTCCTCACGCACGATCGAGTCGCTGTAACGCCGGCGATCGAAGTAGTCCTCGATCAGGACCAGGCGTCCGTCTGGGTGCTCCCGATCGACGTCGTGCGCCGAGTTGATCGGGTGGACGACGGCCAGCGCGAGCTTCCCATCCGGCTCGAGGACGCGCGCGAGCTCTCGAACGGAGCCTGCCATGTCGTCCAGATCCATGAGGAGCATGAAAGCGACGACGAGATCCGCGCGGCCGTCCGGAAACGGCAGATCGGCGGCATCTGCCACGAGGTACTCGCCCGCGGGATCCGCCTCTCGAGCAGCCGCGGCCATGGTCTCCGAACCGTCGATGCCAACCACGCGATGACCGCTCTCCTTCAGGTCGCGCGTGACGCGCCCCTCGCCGCAGCCGACGTCGAGCGTCAGCCGTCCGGGTGGCGGGACGAGGCCCAGGAACCGCTCTCGATGGAAGCGCCAGTAGCTGTCAAGGCCCGGCGCGCGGGCCCAGCGCACCCAGTCGGCTGCGTTTTGCTCCCAGGCATCCCGGAGGTTCATCACGGCAGTGTGCCGTTCGAGGCGCGGGGTAGGCTGAGACCATGGCGGCAGTAAGCCCACGCCGCACGAAAATCGTCGCGACACTCGGCCCCGTGTCGTCGACGCGGGAGACCGTGCTCGCGCTCGCTCGGGCCGGGATGGACGCTGCCCGCCTCAACTTCTCACACGGGACGCACGAGGAGCACGCGGAACGCGCTTTGCTGGTGCGCGACGTGGAGCTCGAGATCGGGCGCCCGCTGGCGCTCATCGCCGATCTCCAGGGACCGAAGCTGCGGGTCGGCGACCTCGAGGAGCCGATCACGGTTACGCGCGGAGAACACATCTTCGTCGCGTCGGAGAAAGCCGCCCGCTACGGAGAGCTGCCCATCGCTCCGGAGGCGATCGGGGAAGTGCTGCAGGTCGGGCACGAGGTGCTGATCAACGACGGCCAGATCCGGCTACGAGTCGAGAGTGTCGAAGCAGGCAGGGCACATTGCCTCATCGTCAATGGCGGTGTCGTGACCTCGCACAAGGGTGTGAACGTCCCCGGGGTCCCCGTGCCGATTCCGTCGCTGACCAAAAAGGACGTGGACGACCTCGAGTTCGCGCTCGACCTCGGCATCGACTTCGTGGCGCTCTCGTTCGTTCGGTCGGCCGCCGACGTTCGCGATCTTCGGTCGCTCATCGACCAGGCCGGCTCCGAGGCGCATGTGATCGCCAAGATCGAGAAAGCCGAAGCGGTTGACGCGCTGGATGCGATTCTGATCGAGACCGACGCTGTGATGGTCGCGCGCGGTGATCTCGGCGTCGAGATCGGCGTCGCGACCCTCCCGCTCATCCAGAAGCGGATCATCCTGGCGAGCCTTCAGCGCGCGAAGCCCGTGATCACCGCCACGCAGATGCTCGAGTCGATGGTGCACCTGCCCGAGCCCACGAGGGCCGAGGCGAGCGACGTGGCGAACGCGATCCTCGACGGTAGTTCGGCGCTGATGCTCTCGGGTGAGACGGCGATCGGGGAGTACCCGGTCGAGGCCGTTACGTACATGGATCAGATCGCGAAGGCCGTGGAACCCGCCCTCGGATACAGGCACCAGCTTCCGGAGCAAGGCGACGATCCCACCGTGGGGCAGGCGATGTCAAACGCGGCGTGCGACCTCGCTGAGGCGCTCGGCGCCGAGGCGCTCCTCGTCCCGACCTTCACTGGTCGCACGGCATCCGCGGTCGCCAGGCTGCGGCCCCACAAGCCGATCATCGCTCTGACGCACCACCCCAGGTCGGTGTCCCAACTGGCGATCGAGTGGGGGGTGACACCGCTTCTGGTTCGTGAATGCGTCGACGTCGAGGATCTCTGGACGGAGTCGCTGAACGCAGCCCGGGAACGGGGGCTCATCGACTCCGGCGACCTGGTCGTGATCACGGCCGGCACGGCAGTGAACATGCCGGGCTCTACGAACGTGATCAAGGTCGACGTCGCTTAGCGCCGCTTCGCTGTGCTCGCTTCACGGGGGAAACGGGTTTCCCCCGTGCGCGCCCTTGCTTTCCAGTTCTAGTCGGCCGACAAGACCTTGGCCTCCCGCCGGGCGGAGCCCGGCTCCGGCCACGGCTGGTTTGCGGTCACGAGGCGATCTATAGCCGCGTCACCTCTGTTTAAGGCGCGCCCGACCTCCTCCCTCTGGCAATCGTATTGAGAAAATCCGCATCCGTGGGTGTCGATTTCGTGCCGAAAGGCGGACGCGTGGCAGGAACGCCGACCCTTGGGCGCGAACGACATCGGCGAGATGGCCAAGCGGCGTATCAAGCAGCGCAAACGCATTCCGCGCGGGCGGTTTCTCGTCCGCTGGCTGATTCTGGCCGTGTTCGGCTTCGTCGCATTTCTCTACTACCAGCCATTGCGGAGCTACGTCGACACGCGCGACGTGCTCGAGCGGCGCTCCGCCGAGGTTCAAGCGCTTCGTGCGGAGAAACGCTCGCTGGAGCGGCGGCTCGTCGAGGCGGACACGCCCGAGGCGCTCGCGCGCGAGGCTCGCCGTCTTGGCTACGTGAAGCCGGGGGAGCGGCTCTTCATCGTGAAGGGCATCGACGCCTGGCGGCGCGCCCAGGCGCGGCGGGCCGCCCGGAGAGACCGCCGCTAGCATCCGCGACCATGGAGGATCGCGCGGTCGTCGAGCGCCAGCTCGGCCGGCCACCACGCGCATTTCACCGCGTGGTGGTCCGGTGCCCGTTCGGCATGCCGGCCGTGACCGAGCAGACTCCCTACGACGACGCTGACGAACCCTTCCCCACGATGTATTACCTGACGTGCCCACACCTCGTGGCTGAGGTTTCGCGGGTGGAGGCGGCCGGGGGCGTCGAGCGTTGGAGCGAGCGAGTCGCCACCGACTCGGCTCTGGCCGAGAGCCTGCAGCGGGCGACGCGCGAACAGCGCGATGTGAGGCGAGAGCTCGCGGGCAGCAAGGTCGGCCGGGACGACGGGTCGTCACTCGAGCTCGGAATCGGTGGCGCACGGCGTCCCGAGCGGCTCAAGTGCCTCCACGCGCACGCGGCGTTTGCTCTCGCCCGGCCGGGCTACGAGCTGGGCGAAGGCGTTCTGGCCGACATCGGCTCACTCTGGCCGGAAACCTGTTGCATGAACGTTCGTGGGGTCGCTGTGTGACCTCCCAGGGGTCGACCATATCCACGGCGGCGGTCGAACATGCACGGCAGCAATGGGAAGAGGGTCACCAAAGGCTCCAATCCCGTGCGCGTGACCGCTCCGTCTACGAGCGGCTGTACGCGCAGGTCGATTCGCTCCTGGACGAGCTCCGGAAGCGGGTGGGGCAGACCTTCACGCTCGAGCAACTGGCAACCGTCTACGCAGGCGCCGAGCGTTGGAGCCGGGACGCCGCGCTCGCCGGTGCGCCCGAGACGGCGCGGCCCGGGGACCTAACGACTGTCGAGGATGCCGCCTTTCATCTCTATGCCCGCGGCGCCGTCGACTACGTGCCTTGAGAAACGGGCAGCGGCGAACCAGGCAGCGGCGCCGGCCGTCGCTCTTCAGATGGGGCGCTCCGATTGCCGGCGCGATCCTCCTCTTCGCGCTTGGCATAGCCCTCGGCCAGGCGCTCGAGGAGAACCGGGGCGGGGGCGAGACGCGCACCTCGATTCGAACGCTCGAGCCCGAGACCCTCCCTGCTCAAACTGCGACCGTCACTGTGACAACTCCGTGAGGTTTACCGATCCGACCTACGAGGAAAGAGCATATTTAGCTAGATTCCGAGTCATGGCGACCGACGGCGACGACAGCCACCGAACGCCCGTTCCGGCGAACGAGCCTGACTGGTTGACGCTTGGCCAGGCGGCCAGGCACCTCGGCGTGGCGCAGAGCACGATCAGGAAGTGGTCAGACAGCGGGCGCGTGCCGGCGTTCTACACGCCTGGAGGTCACCGGCGCTACCGCCGTGGCGACCTCGACTCATTCCTCGCGCAGTCCGGAGGGGCACAACCCCGCGCAGGCAACAGCGGTCGCGCCCGGAGGATCCTGATCGTGGACGACGACGTCCGCATCCGGGAGTTCGTTCGCGTCAACCTCGAGATGGAGGGTTACTCCGTCCGCGAGGCCGCCAACGCCGAAGAGGGGCTCGCGGCGCTCGACGAGGAGTCGCCCGATCTGATTCTCCTCGACGTGATGATGCCCAAGATGGACGGCTGGGAAATGCTCCGCCGCGTTCAGGAGCGCCACGGCGTCGGCTCGATCCCAGTGATCATGTTCAGCGGCAAGGTCGACGAGCAGGATTTGAGGGGCGCGGCGTCGCGTGGTGCGCAGGGCTTCATCGGAAAGCCGTTCAACCCGCAGCAGCTCATCGAGTCGACGAAACAGCTTCTCCCAACGTAGTCCCGGCCTTTTAGCGAACCCGATGGTCAGGAGGGCTGGCCCCTGAGGCGGAGAGCTTTTCGTCGCGACAAGTGCGAAACACTTTGCGCGAGTCCCGCCGGAAGGCCGGGATTTCCTAAAGTTCTTCGCCTGCTCGCAACAGCCCGCCGGCGATTAATGCCAGCGAAGCGGCTAAGGCGATCCAAATCCCGATTCCGCGGCCGTCGTACGGGAAGAAGCGGTCTGGTACCGCGATCAGCCTGATCAACACGAGAATCGTCGCGAGCGAGCCGAGGACGATCACGATGAGGCTCTCGGGAACCGTCGGCGGCAGATCGATGCCGACTTCCCGCAGCACGCCGAGTGCCACTACGGCGAGCCCGATCAGGAGAACGAGCTTGCCGAGCACCCCGGTGTGCCAACCGATGACCGCGATCGTCAGGCCTTCACCTGAGCCCGCGTACCAGCTCATGAAGGCGGACAGGGCGAGCGTGATGCCGGCCAGGGTCGTGATGCGCTCCCCAGCCCCCCAGATACCCGCGGGCAAGGGGACGAGCACGTCGCGCTCCTGACGGGGTGGCGAACCGTGCTCGGGTGGGAATGGCTCAGGCGTTTCCACGACGGGGGAGTTTAAAGCCCGAAGAGCCGTTCGATCTGGTGCCAGACGACCACGGTCAACCAGAGGCTGAGCCCGGCGAGCACGACCAGGACAAGCCAGAACCGAAGCCGGGCACGCGAAACCTCGCGTGCGCGCTCGCGGTGCGCACGGCGCCGCGCACGGTGCAGCCGGTACGCCTGCTGCACGGCAGCAGGGTCGAGCTGCAGCGCGTCTTCCGGATCCAGTCGTCGCGCCGGCTGGGCCATACGAATGAGTCTAAGGCACCGCTTGCGGTGCCGACCACCAGGATGCGGGGGTTTTCCGTACGTCCGTCGGAAATGACCGGTCGGCCCAATCGGCCAATCGGCCCGATCCCGGTCGTCCAGGCACCTCTTGGCGGCGCGACCGCGATACTTGGCAAGAGGATGGACGTCCTCGCGCATCAAGCGCTAGGGGCGCTGGCCACCGCCGGCCGCCGCATCGCGGGGGAATCGGGGCTGGACGGAGCCCTGAGCGCCGTTGCCGACGCGGCTCGCTCGGCCGCGGGGGCCGAGATCGCCGTCGTTCGCGTCGCTGATCCAGGCGGAGACCTGCGCCTGCGCGCCGTCGCCGCCCGGTCGGAAGCCGTGGGAGCCGAGCTCCAGGGCTCGTGGTTCGGAGCGGTTGAACTTCCGCGTGAGGAAAGCTCGAATCCGGAGGCGCTACCGTCGGCCGTACGAGCCGCCGCCCGTCGTGTGCATGCCGACGCGGTGTGCCTCCTGCCGGTCTGGATCGCGGGGCGTCCCGCCGCCAGCCTCGAGGTGATGCGTGCCGGGGAAGATTTCGACCTCGAGGAGCTCACCCTCGCGCGAGTCGTCGCGGCCCAGCTCTCACTGGCGCTGGTTGCGTTCGCGGCCGGAAACGGCTCCGACTTGGCGCACGCCTCGCCAGAGCACGCGCTCGGGATTGCCGGTGAGGCCCTGGCCGCCGGTCACGACGAGACTCGGGTCGCCAACCAGATCACGCACCTCGCCGCAGAGGCGACCGGCGCCCAAGCGGCCAGGCTCTGGCGAGTAACGGCCGAGGGCGAGCTCGTCCCGCTCATCTCCACCGGAGCCCTAGGCTCCGCGCAGGCGGATAAGACGGCTTCAGAGGCGGCCCATCGTGGCCTCGAGGAGGCCTCCGCCGTCATGTTGGTGCGTGACGAGGCGCTCCCGCAGGCGCCCACGCTGGTCACCATTCGGCTCGGGCATCCGCCGCTCGGCGTCCTCCAGCTCTACTTCTCCACCCAGACCCCGCCGTCGAAGCCCGTGCTCGACCGCCTCGGGAGCTTCGGCGTGCGGGCCGCTCACGCTCTTCGGGCGGGCGAGAGGGCGACTGCGATGTCCGCCGACCTCGAGCGCACCGAGGCGCTCCTGGCGGTGGTCGGCCAGGCGACTGCCCACCTCTCCCTCACGCACACGCTGGGCACGGTCGCCGACCGCATCACCGAGCTGCTCCGCGTCGATCGCATCGCCGTCTACCTCCGCGACCAGGGGCGACTCCACGCAGCCCACGAACGCGGCCTCGTCGGGCCGCACGAAACCGTGGCCGAGCGACTGCTCGAGCTCTCCCTCGGCCCCTCCCGTGCACAGGGCGTTCTCCACGTGACCGATGCCGGAGCGGACTTGCGGCTGGCTGCAGTGCGGGATGCCGTCCTGGAAGCGGGGATCGAGGGGGTGGTGGCCGTTCCTCTGCTCGTGCGCGAGGAGCTAATCGGCATCGTGGCCGTCTACTTGCCGCTCGGGCATGTGCCTTCGCCCAACGAGTCGGCGCTGCTGGCAGCGCTCGCCAACCAGCTCGCGGTCGCGGTGCAGAACGCTCGCCTCCACGAGGATGTGAAGCGCCTCGCCGCTGAGACCGAGCGCGCCCTCAGCGCCGAGGCGGCGCGGACCCGTCAGCTGAGCGCGCTGCACGAGATCACGAGCTCATTTGCGACGAGCCTTTCCCTCGACGCCACTCTGGACGCCGTCGTACGCGCGGCCGTCGACCTGCTCGGCGTCGATGCGGCCGTGATCCGTGTTCCCGACGACGAGCGCGGCGACCAGCTCGTACCGCGAGCGGCTCATGTGCCCGATCCGCGGCTGGCCGACGCGCTCCTGCCTCTTCTGGAGCGCCCACAAGAGCTCGAGGGCCTGCCGGGCCGCCGCCTCTTCCGCATGGGCAAGCCGCTGGTGCTCGATTCCGAGAGCGCGCGACGGCTAGGGGCTTCGTACGAGCTGCTCGTTCCGTTCCTGGAGCAGGGGTCGACAGCGGCCGTGATTCCGATCGCGACCCCCGCGGAGCTTCTGGCGACGCTCACCGTCGTCTCACTCGACCCCGCGCGGAGGATCGGGAGCGAGGCGATCGAGACCGCCCTCGCAGTCGCCGGGCAGGCTGCCCTCGCGATCGACAACGCGCGTCTCTATCAACAGCAGAAGCGCTTCTCCGACACGATGCAGCGCTCGCTCCTACCGCAGCAGCTTCCGGATGTGGGGGGGCTCGAGGTCGGAGCGGTCTATGAGTCGTCGGCGCGGGTCGACGTCGGCGGCGACGTCTACGACTTCCTCGTCCTTCCGGACGGCCGGCTGGCGGCCGTGCTCGGCGACGTCGCCGGCCACGGAATCGAGGCGACGGCCGACATGGCCCTGGCCAAGTTCGTCTTCCGCTCGCTGGCGCGCGAACATCCCGAGCCGGGCGACTTCCTCGCGCATGCGAACGAGGTCGCCCACGAGGAGCTGGTCGGCGGCAAGTTCATCACGATGCTGTACATCGTCCTCGATCCTGAGCGCAACGAGTTCGCCGTCGCCCGCGCAGGACACCCGCCCGCACGGCTGATCGACTCTTCGGGCAAGGTCTCGCAACTCGCGCCGGAGGGCCTCCCGCTGGGGGTCGATGCGGGGCAGCACTACGACGAGATCCGGGAGCCATTCCCGTCGGGGACGACTGTCTGCATCTACACGGACGGGCTCGTGGAGGCGCGGGCGGGCGACGAGCAGTACGGCGACGCACGGCTCGATGCGGTGCTGGCGGCAGGACGCGACCTCTCCGCGCAGGAGCTCGCCGAGCAGGTCGTCGCCGACTGCCGGGCCTTCGGCGGCGGCGAGCTCGTCGACGACTGCGCGATCGTCGTCATCCGGCGCCGCTGATGCGTCTCAACGCGCTCGTCTTCTGCGCGGGCGCAGGCTCGCTGGCGACGGAGATCGGAGCCGCGCGCCTGCTCGCTCCCTACTACGGATCGTCGACCGTCGTGTGGGCGAACGTGATCGGGCTCGTGCTGGCCTCGCTCTCGCTCGGTTATTGGCTCGGCGGCAGGCTCGCGGATCGCCACCCGAGCCCACGGGCTCTCGGGGGGATCGTGTTGAGCGCTGCCGTCCTGATTGCGGCCGTGACGTTCGTCGCCAGGCCATTGCTCGACCTCTCAGTCGAGGGCCTGGATCAGCTGTCGGCGGGTGCCGTGATCGGCTCGTTCTTCGGGGTCCTCCTGCTCTTCGCGCCGCCCGTGACCCTCCTCGGCATGGTTGCGCCATTCGCGATTCGCCTGGCGATCACGAACGTGGCGGACGCCGGCTCGGTCGCCGGCCGCCTCTACGCGCTCTCGACCATCGGGAGCCTGCTCGGCACGTTCCTCTCGGCGCTCGTCACGATCCCGCTGATCGGGACGCAGCGCACCCTCCTCCTCAGCGCGGCGCTCGTGGCGCTGGCCGGTGGCCTGCTTCTCGGCGGGCGCTGGCTGCTGGTCGCCGTGGGAATTGCAGCGCTACTCGCGGTGCCGACGGGCGCGATCAAGCCTCAGGCCGGGCTCCTGCACGAGGAGGAATCGCTCTACCAGTACATCCAGGTCGTCGAGCGTGGCGACGCGCATCGGCTCTATCTCAACGAGGGTATCGCCGTCCACTCGGTCTGGCGGTCGGACGAGCTGCTCACGGGCGGGGTATGGGACACGTTTCTCGCGCTGCCGCCACTTCTCGGGCGGCCACCCGAGCGGGTGGCGATTCTCGGGAATGCGGGAGGCACCACCGCGCGCGCTTTCGGGCGCTTCTACCCGGACACGCGAATCGACGGCGTGGAGCTCGACGGGGCCGTGTCGCAGGTCGGCCGGCGCTACTTCGGACTCGGCGACAACCCGCTACTCGAGGTGCATACCGCTGACGCGCGCCCGTTCTTGCGGCGGACCGATGAGCGTTACGACCTGATCTTCGTCGACGCCTACAGGCCTCCGTACGTGCCGTTCTACCTGGCGACCCGTGAGTTCTTTGCGCTCGCCCGCGACCGGCTGAAGCCCGGAGGGGCCATCGCGCTGAACGTGGCCACCGTGCCCAGCGACCGCCGGCTCGCGGAGGGAATCGCCCGGACGCTCCGCAGCGAGCTGCCACAGGTCGTGACCTGGCAACCGCTGCGCTTCAACCAGATCGTGATCGGGCTCGACCGGGTCACGTCACCGGAAGTCCTTCGGGAACGGGCGCTGCGGGCACCCGGCGAGATTCGGCCGCTCGGCCTGCTGCTCGCGGAGGGACTCCGCGAGAGCCGGCTCCGAGGCAACGCCTGGTCGGACGACCGCGCGCCCGTCGAATGGATCACCGACCGGATGATCGTGGAATTCGCTGCGAGCGGAGGCACGTTCGAGGAGTTCCCGCTGCCGACCGCGCCGTGAGAGTCCGGCGCGACGGCGGCCCGCTGCTCGAGATCGGCCATCGGGGGGCCGCCGCGCTCGCTCCGCCGAACTCGCTGCGCGCGCTCGAGCTTGCGCTGGAGGCCGGGGTCGACATCGTCGAATTCGACGTTCTTGGCCAACCTGGCCGCGGCCTCGTCCTCTCCCACTCGAGTCGGGAACTCGGTCCGGACCCGCTCCCCCTCGACGATGCGCTCGCCTTCCTGGCCCAGCAAGCCCCTGTGGGCCTGCTCGCAGACGTCAAGAACTCGGGCTATGAGCGGGAGCTGGTCGAAGCGATCCGCCGCCACGGGCTCGTCGAACGCACCCTCGTCAGCACCATGGATCTGGGCATCTTGGGAGAGGTCAGGCGGCTCGAGCCCGGCATCGGGAGAAGCGTCACCTACCCGCGCAACCGGGCCCGGGCGGCGACTTGGCGGCGCGTGCCGCGGGTGCTGCCCCGGCGCATCGGCGCCCTAGTTCTGCGGGCGGAGGCTGCGGTAGCGACGCTCAACTACCGCGTCGTGACCCGATCGGTGGTCGAGCGCTGCCACGATCTGGGCGCAGCAGTCTTCGCGTGGACGGTCAACGATCCGGCTCTGGTGGCCAGGCTGGACGCGATGGGGGTCGACGGCGTGATAACCGACGATCCGTCTGTTTTCCAGGCTATATTCCAGACGTGAGACGCTACGGGACAGCACTCGCCGCCTTTTCCGCCTGCGCTCTCGCAGGCGTCCTTTTCGCATTCGCCCTCGCCTCCGGAGTGGGCGCTCAGGGACTTGCCACGACCGGGTCGACCACCGAGCCGGCTCCCCCTGCGCTCATCCCACCGGGCGTGACGATCGGAGGCATCGCCGTCGGCGGGCTCTCGCCCGAGGCGGCTACGTTCACCGTCCAGGAGCGGTTCGAGCAGGGCTTGCCGCTGATCTTCAACGGCCGGCCCCGGCTGGCGCCTTCGCCGTACGCGCTCGGCGCTACGGTCCGCATCGAGCAGGCAGTCGAGCGCGCCCGTAACGCTCAGCCGGGTGATGAGGTCGGGCTGACCGTCCTCATCAACGGGGACACGACACGTGACTACGTCCAGTCGGTGGCGCGCCGCTTCAACCGCGAGTCGGTGGACGCGGCTTTGGTTCTCCACAAGCTTCGCCCGAAGATCGTGCCCGAGCGGATGGGCGTCACCATCCTGCGCGCCGACCTCACCGCCACGATCCACCGGCGCCTGACCGCAATGAGCCGCGTGCCGGTCAAGATCCGCACGCAGAAGAGCCGGCCGGAGCTGACCCATCGGGCCTTCCGCACGACGATCGTCATCCACCGCGGCTCGAACCGCCTCGAGCTCTTCAACTATCAGCGGCTTCGCAAGCGCTTCCGCGTGGCGACCGGAGAGAAGGTCTACCCGACGCCGCTCGGCCGCTTCCGCGTCGTCGTCAAGTGGCGGAACCCGTGGTGGTACCCGCCGAACTCACGGTGGGCGAAGGGCCTGAAACCGGTCCCGCCGGGGCCGAACAACCCGCTCGGGAGTCGCTGGATGGGGCTCTCGGTGCCAGGCGTCGGGATCCACGGGACTCCAAACGGCGGCTCGATCGGCTACTCCGTGTCGCACGGCTGCATCCGCATGTACATCCCTGACGCCGAGTGGCTGTTCAACACGGTCGACGTCGGCAGCCAGGTCTTCATCGTCTCGGCATGAAACGGCTCAGGCTGGTAGGTCAGGGGGTCGCGATCGGCCTTGTGGCCTCGCTGCTCGGCCTGCTGGTGTGGAAAGTGGCGCAGGACGAGGGCGGCAACCCGGCGGCGCAGTTCTCGCAAGGGGAGACTCCGCCGGCTCCGTCGTTTGTGCTTCGCCGGCTCCGTGGTGACGGCATGGTTCGGCTCGAATCGCTGCGCGGGAGAGTCGTCGTCATCAACTTCTGGGCGTCCTGGTGCGAGCCGTGCAAGAAGGAGACGCCGAGGCTCGAGCAGGCGTGGCAGCGCTACCGCGGCCGCGGAGTGGCCTTCATCGGCGTCAACACCACCGACTTCTCCGGTGATGCACAGCGGTTCGTCGATCGCTACCGCGTGACGTTCCCCGTCGTCCGCGACGGGAACGGGCGCGTTCTCGCACGGTACGGGGGGCTGCCGATCCCCTGGACGTATTTC
>JACCXX010000035.1 GCA_013696805.1 Actinomycetota bacterium | reverse complement strand
ACGCATTGCCTGACCGGCTGCGCGATCGGCGAGGTGCTCGGCATGATCATCGGAACCTCGCTGGGCTGGGGCGATTACCAGACGATCGCACTGGCAGTCGTGCTCGCTTTTTTCTTCGGCTACTCGCTCACGGCGATACCGCTAGTGCGCTCCGGGATCGCGTTCGGTGCTGTGGCCGCGCTCGCGTTTGCGGCCGACACGTTCAGCATCACGGTGATGGAGATCGTCGACAACGCGATCATGCTGGTGGTGCCGGGCGCGATGGAGGCAGGCCTCGACAACATGCTCTTCTGGGGCAGCCTCGCCTTCGCGCTCGCCGTCGCCTGGGTCGTCGCGTACCCGTTCAACCGGTGGCTGATCGCCCGTGGGCGGGGCCACGCCGTGGTCCACGAGCACCATGGACACCCTTGAGGGTCGGAGGCATCTGGCAACGCGGTTACGCTATCGCCGTCGTTTTCTAGAGGAGGTCAGTGTGACGAAGCGAATGCCGCTCGTCTGCCCGCTCTGCGGGACGAGCAAGCCAAAGTAAGCACTGGAGCGAGTCTGATTCAGCGGGGGCGCAAGCCGGCCAGAATGATCGAGACAAGCCGACGAACCGCAGCCTTGGACGGCGCGCTGCTGGCTGCGGTAAGAGCGTGGAGACAGTAGCTCGCGAGCTCTTGAGGCGCGACGTCATCTCGGACGTCGCCAGTCCCTGCGGCCTCGCTCAGTAGGTCCTGGATCAAGTCGGTGAGCTGCTGCTGCGCTCGGGCAACGTGCTCGCCTCGATGGAGGAGCGCCGCGAGTTCAGTGCCGTGGTGCGCGTGGGACATGAGCGCGTAGGCCTCGAGCACGGCTTCGAGCCGCTTGCCGGCGGCGTCGGCTTGGTCGCGGACTTCGGCGAGATTTTCGAGGTGGCCGGTGATTTGGCGTTCGTGCCAGGCAACCAGGATCGCTTCGACGTCTGAGAAGTACTTGTAAAGAGTCGCACGTCCGATGCCGGTTTCCTTGGCGATCTGCGACATGGTCACCGACCGCAGCCCGTGCTCGGCCACCAGCGCCGCGGTGGTGTCCAGAGTCGCATCCCGCACGGCCCGCCGGTGCGCCTGGATCGATTCGTTCCACAGCTTTGGCACTAGGCGAGCCTACGTGACATCAGTATCGAGACACTATGATTTGACATCGACATACTGTCTCATAAACTGTCGCTGACATGACTGACCCGAACCCCCACCCCGACGCTGGAGCACCACGCTGGGTGAAGGTGTTCGGGGCCATCGCCGTCCTCGTGATCCTGCTGTTTTCCATCGTGTTGCTGACGGGCCGTGGTGGTGAACACGGCCCTGGTCGACACAGTGGACCTCCCCGCGGCATCCCAGGACATCCACAGCCATGACCATGACACCTCGCCTCCGCAAGTTCGCGCTCACCGCGCATGTCACTTCCTCGGTCGGCTGGCTCGGCGCGGTCGCCGCCTTCCTAGCTCTCGCTGTCGTCGGCTTGACCAGCCAGGATGCCCAAGTGGTGCGTGGCGCCTATCTCGTGATGGAGCCGGCCGCCTGGTTCGTCCTCGTCCCGTTTGCCGTCGCCTCGCTCCTAACCGGGCTTGTCCAGGCACTGGGCACCAAGTGGGGCTTGTTCCGGCACTACTGGGTCCTGTTCAAGCTGCTGATAAACGTCGTTGCCACGATCGTCTTGCTGCTGTACATGCAGACATTGAGCTACCTAGGAGATGTAGCGGAAGAGGCGACATTGTCCAGTGGCGATCTCAGCGGGCTGAGGAGCCCATCCCCCGTGCTCCACGCGGGTGCCGCCCTCATGCTGCTGATCGTGGCCACGACGCTGGCCGTGTACAAGCCGCGGGGCATGACCCGGTACGGCCGGCGCAAGCAGCACGAGCAGCGTGCGTTGTCACAACCGTAGGTGGCCCGGTGCCGGTGTCAGGCGGTTTTGGCGAAGCGCTTGACGGCTTCCAGCAGCTCCCGGCTCTTCTCATCCGCCTTGGTCGCTTCCCCTGAGGCGAGCGCGTCGGCCACGCAGTGGGTGACATGGTCGTTCAGGAGTTGGAAGGCGAGGCTTTCGAGAGCAGTCCTCACCGCACCGACCTGCGTGAGGATGTCGATGCAGTAGCGGTCGCTCTCGACCATCCGCTCGATCCCCCGTACCTGGCCCTCGATGCGGTGCAGGCGCTTGCTCAGCGCGTCCTTGTCGTAGCCGTGTCCCTGATTCATGTCGCGCTCCTTTCCCGAACGCTCGAAAAACGGCGCAGCCGTAGCGAGTTGAAAACGACGAAGAGGCTGGAGAACGCCATCGCCGCGGCAGCGACGATCGGATTCAGCAGGCCGGCGACGGCCATCGGAATCGCCGCCACGTTGTAAGCGAACGCCCAGAAGAGATTGCCCTTGATCGTCCCCAGTGTCCGCCGGGCCAGCCGAATCGCGTCCGCGGCGGCTCGGAGATCGCCCGAGACGAGGGTCAGGTCGCTGGCCTCGATCGCGACATCCGTGCCAGTGCCGATGGCGATCCCGAGATCGGCCTGCGCCAGCGCAGGAGCGTCGTTGACGCCGTCGCCGATCATCGCAACGACCTCGCCCGCAGCCTGGAGCCGGCGGATCTCGGTGACCTTCTCCTCGGGGTAGACCTCGGCGAGCACGCGGTCGATGCCCACCTCGGCGGCAATGGCCTCGGCCGTGTCGGCGCGGTCCCCGCTCAGCAGCACCGGTGTCAGGCCGAGCTCGCGGAGTGCGCGCACCCCCTCGGCGCTCGTGGTCTTCACGGTGTCGCGAACGACGATCGTCGCCACTTCGGCGCCATCTACGCGCACTTCGATTCCGTTGCGTCCGCGACCGACCTCGACTGCCCGCCCTTCGACGACACCGGCGACACCGGCGCCTGGGTGATTTCGGAAGCCCTGCACGGGCGGCAGCGTGCCGATCTCGGCCCGCGCAGCCGAAGCGATCGCCTGGGCAATCGGATGCTCCGAAGCAGCTTCGAGCGCGCCCGCCAGCCGCAGGACCTCGCCTCGGCCCGCACCGTTTCGGGACACCACGTCGACGAGCTGCATACGCCCTTCGGTGATCGTGCCCGTCTTGTCGAGCACCACCGTGGTGATCTGCCGGGTTTGCTCGAGGATCTCCGGGCCCTTGACGACGATGCCGAGCTGCGCCCCGCGTCCCGTGCCGACCATCAGCGCAGTGGGCGTGGCGAGGCCCAATGCACACGGACAGGCGATGATCAGGACGGCCACGGCGGCGGTGAAGGCGTCGCCCGCCTCACCGGTGAGGACGAACCAGCCGGCGAGCGTGGCGAGAGCCAGAGCGATCACGACCGGGACGAAGATCGCCGAGATGCGATCGACGAGCCGTTGGATTGGAGCCTTGCCCGCCTGCGCCTCGGCCACCAGTCGGGCTATCTGTGCCAGCGCAGTGTCTGCCCCGACACGCGTCGCACGCACGATGAGCCGACCGTAGGTGTTGATGGTTGCCCCTGCGATCTCCGAGCCGGGCCCAACCTCGACCGGTACCGACTCGCCGGTCAGCAGCGACTGGTCGAGAGCTGATTCCCCCTCTTGCACCACTCCGTCGGTGGCGGCCTTCTCGCCCGGCCGGATCACGAAGAGGTCCCCGACCCCGAGCTCGGTCGTCGGGACGAGGATCTCCTCACCGTCGCGCAGGAGCCGCGCTTCCTTTGCTCCGAGCTCGAGCAGCGCGCGAATTGCCGCGCTGGAGCTCCGCCGTGCCCGCGCCTCGAGGTGCCGGCCGAGCAGGATCAGCGTCGTGATCACTGCGGCAACCTCGAAGTACGTGTGCTCGTCGAGCCCGGCGAGAAGCACCACCGCCGACCACGAGAGCGCAGCGAGAGTGCCGATCGAGATCAGAGTGTCCATGGTTGCCGCGGCGTGGCGGAGGTTCAGCGCAGCCGCCTGGTGAAAGGGCCAGCCGGCGAACGCGACGACCGGCGCCGCGAGCGCGAACGCAAGCCATTCCCAGCCCGAGAACTGCCAGGGCGGCACCATCGCGAGAACAGCGAGCGGCGTGCTGAGCACCGCCGCGACGAGCAATCGCCGGCGTAACCAGCGGGCCGCTCGCTCTGAGATCTCGTCCTGCGCGGCGTCCGTCGACGCTCGTGGCAGCGCGGCGCCGTAGCCGATTGCCTCCACGGCCGCGATCACCTTCTCGACGTCGATGCGGCTGGCATCGAAGCGAACGGCCGCCTTCTCTGTCGCGTAATTGACAGTCGCCTCGACACCTTCGAGCTTGTTCAGTCTGCGCTCGATACGCGAGGCGCAGGCGGCGCAGGTCATGCCGTCGATCTCGAGGTCGACTCGCTCGTGGAGAACAGCCGTCATCAGCCGGTGACCTGATAGCCGGCCTCGTCGATCGCAGCCCGTAGGGCTCCGTCGTCGAGCTGTTCCCCTTGGACGGTGACCAGCTGGTCGTCCAGCTCGACTTGCACAGACTGAACCCCAGGTACTGCTCCAAGCTCTGTTTTAACAGCTTGTTCGCAATGTCCGCAGTGCATCCCTGGCACGGTGTACGTCTTGGTTTGCAACCTTCTCCTTTCGACGAACATAAGATACCCTACCGGGGTACCTAGTCGAACCTTTGGAGGACTCAACGTTGCGAAAGATCCAGCTGATCGTAGTAGCCGTGCTAGCGCTCGTCGTTCTCGGCGCCTGTGGGGGCGATGACGACGGGACACCCAACGCCTCGGGCAATACCACTGCTTCGAGCTCCGCCGTGCCGTTCGACCAGGCGTTCATCGATGCGATGGTCCCGCACCATCGCAGCGCGATTGCGATGGCCAAGGCGGCGACGACACGAGGTTTGACAGTGCCAGAGCTCGAGACGATCGCGAACGACATCGTCGGTTCTCAACAGCGCGAGATCGACCAGATGCTCGGGTGGCGCGAGCAGTGGTACGGATCTCGGACGTTGGGCCCTGTGCTCCCCGAAGTGCTCGGCATCCCGGAGTCCGAGCTCGGCATGGACCACGGCGGCGCTCAGGAGATCCTCGAGGCAACCGACGTTGATATGACCTTTGCGGACATGATGATCCCCCATCACGAAGGCGCTGTCGGCATGGCCGAAGCCGCGGCTGAGAAGGCGCAGCATCAGGAAGTGAAGGAGCTCGCGCAGGAAATCGTCGCAGCGCAGGAACGCGAGATTGCCGTGATGGAGAAGCATGCCGGCGGGGGAATGCAGCACTAGTGAATGAATCTGCCGGCTCGCGAACCGGCTCCACCATTCTGCTCGCGGTGGGGGTGGCGCTGGCATTCGCGACAGTGCTGGGGATCGTCTTGTGGCGCGATCGTGAGCAGCCTGCGCCGGCATCCCTCGCAGATCTCGTCGCCTCGTCCGATCCTGGTCCGATCCACGTCCACGGACTGGGCATCAACCCGCGGGACGGCGCGCTCCTCGTGGCCACGCATACCGGTCTCTGGCGGAGTGCGCCGGGCGAGCAGAAGGCGGAGAGAGTGACGGACCGCCTGCAGGACACCATGGGCTTCGCCGTGGTCGGGCGAGACCACTTTGTCGGTAGTGGACATCCTGACCCGCGCGAGGCTCGAGCTCAGGGGCTACCTTCGCAACTCGGCCTGATCGAATCGCGCGACGCCGGCAAGTCGTGGTCTCAGATCTCCCTCGTGGGGAAGGCGGACTTCCACATCCTCCGGACTGCGAGGGAGCGGGTCTACGGGTTCGACTCCACGAGCCGGCGTCTCATGGTCAGCACCGATTCAGGCCGGTCCTGGCGCAGCCGTCGGCCACCGGCCCCACTCCACGATCTTGTCGTCGATCCGGCGAACGGGTCTCACATCGCCGCGTCGGGCGCCGGCGGGCTCTGGGAATCTCGTGACGAAGGTCGCCGCTGGCGCTGGCTCGGCGACGGCCTGGGCTATTTAGGCTGGCCGGATACGAACCGGCTCTATCTCGTCACCCTAAGCGGAGCGGTGCGGATGAAGAACGGCCTGTCCCGCCGTTGGCGGACAGTTGGTCGAGTCGAAGGTGAGCCTGCGGCGCTGGTCGTCACCAAGGGGGACGAGTTGTATGTGGCGCTGCACGACGGCACGATCGTCCACTCGCAGGATGGCGGCCGCACCTGGGCGATTCGCTCGCGACCTTGAGCGTGCCCAGGCTCAGGCGTAGAGCGACTCGATCTCCTCGGCAAAGTGCTCCTCGCAGATACGGCGGCGCAACTTCAGCGTCGGCGTGACCTCGTTGTCCTCGGCGGTGAAGTCCCGGGGAAGGACGACGAAGGCACGAACCTGCTGGAAGCGGGCCAGGCCGGCATTGACGTCGTCCACGACTCCCTGGATCAACTCGCGAACCTCCTCGCGCCCCGCTAGCTCCGCCATGTCGCCGTCGAGCCCTTTGGCGCGCGCCCATTTCTCGGCCTCTTCCGGGTCGAGGGTGACCAGGGCGCTGATGAAAGGCCGGCGGTCTCCGACGACCAGGGCCTGGGAGACGTACCTCGAGCTTTTCAGGTCGTTCTCGATGTTCTGGGGCGAGAGGTTCTTGCCCCCGGCCGTGACGATGATGTCCCTCTTGCGGTCGGTGACGCTCAGGAATCCGTCGTCGTCGAGCTCGCCCACATCCCCGGTGCGCAGCCAGCCGTCCTCGCGGAGCACCTCGCGCGTCGCTTCCTCGTTCCTGAAGTAGCCGGCAAAGACCGTTGGGCCGCGCACGAGGATCTCGCCGTCGTCGGCGACCCGCACCTCGATGTTCGGCAGGGCGGGGCCGACCGTGCCGAACCGGTAACGGTCCGGCAGGTTGCAGGTCGAGGCCGTCGTCCCTTCCGTCTGGCCGTACCCCTCCAGGATCAGCAGATCGAGCGTGTGGAAGAACTCTCCGATCTCCTTTGCAAGCGGCGCGCCGCCCGAGATCATGGCGCGCATCCTCCCGCCGAGGCGGGCCTTGACTTTGGAGTAGACGAGCTTGTCGGCGATCCGGTGCTGCGCGGCCAGCGCGGCCGGGACGGGCCGGCCGGCCTGGCGCAACTCGCTCACCCTGCGCCCGACGCGGAGCGCCCAGTCGATCAGGCGGCGCTTCACGCCTGTCGCCTCGGCGAAGCTCGAGGTCACGCCCGTATGCACCTTCTCGAGCACGCGAGGGACGGTGGGCATGATCGTCGGCCGAACCTCCGGCATCACCTCGCCGAGTCGTCTCGGGTCGGGGCAGAAGGCGATCGTCAGGCCCACTTGCGGCCCCAGGAGATGCATGTAACGCCCGAAGTTGTGTGCGAGCGGGAGGTAGAGCAGAAGGACGTCCGTCTGCAGGAAGAAGTCCTGCACGAGGAGTGCCGATCGCACCATCTCAAAGTAGTTGCTGTTCAGGATCATGCAGCCCTTTGGCGGGCCCGTCGTTCCCGAGGTGTAGATGAAGCTGAAGAGGTCGTCGTCCGTGATCTGGGCAGCCGCCTGCTCAACCGCGTCCGGGTGCTTCGTGGCATGCTCGCGGCCTCGAGCGCGCAGCTCGTCCAGATCGGCAAACCTCAGCACGTGCTCCAGGGCGGGAAGATCGCGGGCCTCCTCGACCAGTGGCAGCTCCTCGTCCCCTTCGACGAGGACGCCGATCGCGGCGGAGTCCTCGAGGATGTGTCGCGACTCGCTCGGGCTCGAGGACGGGTAGATGGGGGCCGCGACCGCTCCGATGTGAGCGAGCGCGAAATCGAAGAGCGACCATTCGAGCCGAGTGTGGGCGAGGACCCCGAACGCGTCGCCCTTGCGGACACCGAGTGCGAGGAGCCCGTGGGCGATTTCGTCCACCGCTTGCGCCGCCTCGGGCCAGGAAACCTCTCGCCAGGTGCCGTCGGGCTCCTCCACCAGATAGGCGGGGGTGGCCCGTCCCTCGGCAACTGCGGTGTCCCAGAGGCTGGCGATCGTGCGCTTCCCGGTCACGAGCAGAGCTTAGGAGGGAACAACGTATGCAGGGAGAACAACCCTGGTCCGACTACAATTCGGAGGCCCATGCGCACGATCTGGAACGGCTCGCTCACCTTCGGCCTGGTCAACATCCCGGTCGGAATGGCCCTGGCGACGAAGCCCGCCGCGAGGCAGTCCGACGTGTCGTTCCGGACGCTGCACCGTGAGTGCCTGACGCCGATCAAGCAGAAGCGCTGGTGCCCCACGCACGAACGGGAGGTCGAGCGCGACGAGCTCGTCAAGGGCTGGGAGGTCGCGAAGGGCGAGTTCGTGGTCGTCGAGGACGCCGACCTCGAGGCGATCGCGCAGGCCGACGACTCGAAATCGATCGAGATCACGGGTTTCGTCGCCGCCGAGGACGTCGACCCCGTGTTCTTCGACCGCACCTACTACCTCGCGCCGGCCCGTGAGCCCGCCGCGCGCCGGCCGTACGTCCTGCTCCTGCGCGCAATGCAGGAGACGGGCAAGGCCGCGCTGGGTCGTTTTGTGCGCCAGGGCACGGAGCACCTGTGCCTCATTCGGGCCAAGGGCGACACCCTCGCGCTCGAGACGATGTTCTTAGCGGAAGACGTGAACTCACAGGCGGAGATCGAGGAGACCGTGGCCGAGAGCAAGGTCAAGGAGGCCGAGCTCGACCTGGCGCGTCAGGTGATCGACAGCCTCGCCGCCGAGTTCGATCCGGCCGATTTGACGAGTGAGTACCGAACCGATCTGCGGCAGATGCTCGAGGCCAAGCTCACGGGCCAGGAGATCGCCAGGCCTGTTGAAGCCCCGACCGAGGCGCCCGTGGTCGATCTCTTGGAGGCGCTCAAGCAGAGTGTCGCCGAGGTCACCGAGCGCAAGCAGCCCGCAAAGCGCGGGAGAGCCGCCCCGAAGAGCGGCTCTCGAAAACGCGTTCCGGCGCGCAAGAGCGCCTGAACAGATCCTCTATGAGGCGAGCGCCTCTGGTGGGCGCGAGCCCAACGCCTGGAGCTGTGCGGTGAAAAGAGTCTTGTCGATCTTGCCGTGATAGATCGGGACGCCTTCTTCCAGGCAGACCCTGATCACGTCGCTGCGATCGATCCCCAACTCCTTCGAGAGCTCTTCGGGCGTCAGGTGATTCGCCATGAGTCCTCCTTCTGAGCATGAAAAAAGCCCGGCGCTCGAAGGCGCGCGGGCTCGCTCAATCGCTTGCATGTCACCGCGGAGCTCACCGGCACCGCGTTTCGAGAACATCCATCACGTCGAACGATAATGGGCGCGCGCGACGACTGCAACGGCCTCGCCCTCCTGGAGGAGCGCACGGCCCAGATCAAGGACGTTCACCTTCGTTATTACGTCGGCGGTGAGGGGCGGCCGCTGATCCTCGTCCACGGCTTGGGGGGCTCTGCAGCGAACTGGGGCGGGGTCGTGACCAGGCTCGTCGGCCGCTACCGGCTCCTCGTGCCGGACCTACCCGGTCATGCTGGATCGGCGCCGCTCGCAGCGGCAGCCTCGCTCGACCCCTTTTCCGACCGCCTCGATCGCCTGGCCGATCTGGAGGGGATGGAACGCGCCGGGGTGGTTGGACATTCGCTAGGCGGGCTTCTCGGGCTGCGCCTCGCCGTGAACTTCCCGCAGCGGGTCAGCGCTCTCGTATTGACCGCCTCAGCCGGGATCCGCTCGTCAACTCGAGAGGCCGAGCGCTATCTGAACCTCGCGGCCATTCTGCGGCCGACGCGCCGTTACGGGCGCCACCGGGTGTGGATCTCGCGGAGCCCTGTCGCGCGCATGCTCGTCTTCGGCTATTTCGGAGCGTCCGATCCGCTCGCCATGACCGACAACGCCGTGGATGGATTCCTGTCCGGGCTGGACTTGCACACAGATACGGCGACTGCAAGACGGGCCCTCTTGCAGGACGACCCCCGGCTCGACCTCGAGCGCGTCGATTGCCCGGTCTTCCTCCTTTGGGGAGCGCGGGACAATCAGATCACGGTCGAGGACGCCTTCGAGTACGCGCGGCGGCTGCGGGCTCCACTCCGGTTGATCGCGGACTGCGGGCATCTGCTGATCGGCGAGCGCCCCGACGCCTGCGCCGAGGCGATCGAGGATTTCCCAACCGGGGTCGTGCATGAGCGAGAGTCGCCGAGAAGCCACCGCGAAGGGCCGCCGGAGCCGGGCTAAGCCCGGCGGGAGGCCCACAAAGGAGAGGGGAACGCTCGATCCACGCCCCCAGCCGCCGGCTCCTGAAACACCCAAGACGAGCCGCCGCCCGCAAGGAGGGGGCTCACGGGGGAACCAGGGGTTCCCCCGTGCCCTTTAGACGGGATTCGGTAGCTCGACGAACTGCCACTCGAGGTCGAAGCGCTCCGCGAGCTTCCCGGCCAGCGCCTGGATCCCGATCCGCTCGGTGGCGTAGTGCCCGCCGGCGACGAAGTGGATGCCCAGCTCCTTCGCCGCCTGGAGGCTCCCTTCGTCGGCTTCGCCCGTCAGGAAGAGGTCGTAGCCCTCGCGCGCTGCGTCGGCTATGTGGCGCCCTGCTCCGCCCGTGATGACTGCCGCGGTCTCGATCAATCCTGGCCCGTGGTCGAACACCATGGGCTCGGCGCCGAGGATTTGCTTCGTCCGGGCGGCGAACCCGCCGATGTCGACGGGCTCTGCGAGCTTTCCACCGAAACCGAGCTCCGAGAACCGTCGCTCCGGCTTCACTCCGAGCTCACGGGCCAGTAACGCGTTGTTTCCGATCTCCGGGTGCGCGTCCAGCGCGAGGTGATAGGCGGCGAGCGTCATGTCCGCGTCGAAGAGCGCTTTCAGCCGGCGCTTGAGCGTCTCGTCGATCGCGCGCGGGTCACGGTCCCAGAAGAGACCATGGTGCACGAGGATCAGATCTGCCTTTGCCCCGGCCGCACGCTCGAAGAGCTCGAGGGACGACGAGACTCCGGCGACGATGCGCCAGACCTCGCGCGCACCGGGCACCTGCATGCCCATCGGCCCGTAGTCGGGGTAGGCGTCGAGATCGAGCAACTCGTGCGCGAAGGCGAGGATCTCGTCCCGGTCGGCCACGTGCCGATTCTAGGTCGGTGCGGCTCTCTAGACCCCCGCGGCTTCGAACGGCACCTCCTGCGCTGACCCCCCGGCTCCTTGCGGCGGCGAGAGAAACTCCACGTGGTGCGCGACGACCTCGACCGCGCTCCGCTTGTTGCCATCGCCGTCCTCCCACGAGCTGCTCCGCAAGCGTCCGTCGACGCCGATGCGCCTGCCTTTCGCGAGGAAGCGGCCGCAGAGCTCGGCCTGCTTGTTCCATGCGGCCACGCGGAAGAAATCGGCCTCCTCGCTACCCAGCCGGTCGACGGCAAGCACGAAGTTGGCTACCTGACGGTCTTCACCGAGCTCCTTTACTTCCACGTCAGTCGCGAGGTTTCCGGTCAGCACGACACTGTTCACCCTGCTCCTTTCGTTGGCAGAAGAGACAACGTAGCGCCGCTAATCGAACGGGTGTGTGCCGGGCAGGTGTCGAATTCGACAGCCTGAGCTAATCTGTTGCTTCCTTCGGGGTGTGGCGCAGCCTGGTAGCGCGCTCCGTTCGGGTCGGAGAGGTCCCCAGTTCAAATCTGGGCACCCCGATAGAACGGGCCCGGGGTGTCTCCCGGGCCCGCGACTATCCTCAGAACGATGAGTGATCGGATCCGCCTCGCCTGCGTGCAACTCACGAGCGGCACCGACAAGGCCGCCAACCTGGAGAAGACCGAGCGGCTCGTCGCGCGCGGCGCCTCAATGGGGGCGGACGTCCTCGCCCTCCCCGAGAAGTGGAACGCGATCGGCGATCCCGGGGTGCTCCACGACGCCGCCGAGACGATCGAGACCGGCGAGTCGGTCGAGGCGATGCGCGGCTGGGCGAAGCAGCACGGCGTCACGCTCATCGGCGGCTCGATCACCGAGCAGCGCGAGGGGCGCGAGAAGCTTTCGAACACGAGCCTCGTCTTCGATCCCGCCGGCGAGCTGGTCGCGACCTACCGCAAGATCCACCTTTTCGACGTCGATGTCGGCGGCCAGGCGTACCGCGAGTCCGAGGCCGAGGAGCCGGGGGATGAGGCCGTCGTCGCCGAGGTCGAGGGTTGGCCCGTCGGCCTGACGATCTGTTATGACGTGCGCTTCCCCGAGCTGTATCGGATCTTGGCGCTCGAGGGTGCTCTCCTTGCGACCGTGCCCGCACATTTCACCCTCCACACGGGCAAGGACCACTGGCATTTGCTCCTGCGAGCCCGCGCCGTCGAGAACACGTTCTACGTCGCCGCGCCGGCGCAGGTTGGGGTCACCGGGATTGGCCGTCCGAGCTACGGTCGCTCGCTGATCGTCGACCCGTGGGGGACGGTCCTAGCGCAGGCGCCGGACGAGGAGACGGTGATCTCGGCTGAGCTCGACCGCGCCCGCGTCGAGGAAGTGCGGAGGCAGCTGCCCTCTCTGGCGAACCGGCAGCCGTCGGCTTACAAGTGGCCTGTGCAGGTTTGACCCTCAGGGCAGTCCTCTTCGACGTCGACTTCACGCTAGCCAAGCCCGGCCCCGACCTCGGGCCCGAGGGCTATCAGCTGCTGGGCCGTCGATTCGGGCTCGAGCTCGACCCGTCCAGGCACGCCGAGGCCCGCGCAGCCGCGATCGAGACGCTTGAGAAGCATCCCGAGCTCGACCACGACGAGGAGATCTGGGTGCTTTTCACAGAGCGCATCATCCGTGGCATGGGGGGCGATTCGGATCGCGCCTACGAAGCCGCGGTCGAGATGACGCGCGGCTGGGAGCACGCGCACAACTTCGAGCTCTTCGAGGACACGCTGCCGGTGCTGGAAGAGCTGCGCCGCCATGACCTGAAGATCGGGCTGGTGTCGAACACGGGCCGCGACCTGCAGGCCTTCATCTCGCACCACGGACTGGAAGTTGACGTCGCACTCGGCTCCGGTTCGCACGGGAAGGTCAAGCCCGACCCGACGATCTTCCAGGCGGTGCTCGACCGCCTCGAGGTCGAGGCCGGGCAGTCCGCGATGGTCGGGGACTCGCCCGAGGACGACATAGAGGGCGCGCGCTCCCTGGGCATGCGAGCCTTCCTGATCGATCGCGAGAACCGCTTCCCCGAGTTCGAGGGCCGCCTCACCGATCTCCGAGCCCTGCCGGCTGCGCTCGGCCTTCCCGTTTCCGAGAGTTAGCGCGGTACGATCCGGCCGTGTCGGCCTGGATCCTCTGGGTGATCGCGGCGGTCGGGCTCGCTGCGGGAGAGGTCTTGACGTTGAGTTTCTTCCTCGGGCCGCTCGCGATGGCTGCAGTGCTGGCGGCGTTCGTGGCGCTGGTCGGAGGCGGCCTCGGATTTCAGCTCTTCGCGTTCATCGTCGGCTCCCTGGCATCACTCTTCCTACTCCGCCCGCTGGCCGTTCGCCACCTGCGAACCCCGGCACGGCTGCGAACCGGCACGGCAGCCCTGGTCGGCGCGCGCGCGCTCGTCCTCGAGCGGGTGGACGCCGATCGGGGGCGCGTCAAGCTCGGCGGCGAGGAATGGAGCGCACGCTCGTTCTTCGACGACCAGGTGATCGAGCCCGGCGCGCGGGTCGAGGTAGCCAAGATCGAGGGCGCAACGGCGCTCGTCCACGAAATAGGCGAACTAGGAAACTAGGAGGCTCTCCATGACCGCCGGATTGATCGTTCTGCTCGTCGTCGCCGCACTCGTTCTGCTGGTCCTCGCGAGGACGATCCGCATCGTGCCGCAGGCACGGGCGGGAGTCATCGAACGCCTGGGCCGCTACCAGCGGACCCTCGAGCCCGGGCTCGCGATCGTGATCCCCTTCGTCGACCGGCTGCGTCCGCTGATCGACCTCCGCGAGCAGGTCATCACGTTCGCTCCGCAATCCGTGATCACCGAGGACAGCCTCGTCGTGCACATCGACTCGGTCATCTACTCCCAGGTCACGGACCCCAAGGCGGCGAGCTACGAGATCGCCGACTACATCCAGGCGATCGAGCAGCTGACGGTGACGACGCTCCGCAACGTGATCGGTGGCATCACGCTCGAGGACACGCTCACTTCACGTGACCAGATCAACGCGCAGCTACGCGGCGTGCTCGACGAGGCGACCGGTAAGTGGGGCGTCCGCGTCAACCGCGTGGAGTTGAAGGCGATCGACCCGCCGGGGTCGATCCAGGAGGCGATGGAGAAGCAGATGCGCGCCGAGCGCGACCGCCGGGCTGCGATTCTCACCGCCGAGGGCGTCAAGCAGTCGCAGATCCTCACCGCCGAGGGCGAGAAGCAGAGCGCGATCCTCAAGGCCGAGGGCCACAAGACCGCGCAGATCCTCGAGGCCGAGGGTCAGTCGCAGGCGATCGAGACCGTCTTCAAGGCGATCCACGAGGGGAACGCCGACCAGAAGTTGCTCGCCTACCAGTACCTGCAAATGCTTCCGCAGATCGCCCAGGGCGCGTCGAACAAGCTCTGGATCATCCCCAGCGAGTTCAACCAGGCGCTCGGGCGGCTCGGCGCATCCCTCGGAGTGACCGACGGCGCGCCTACCGACACACGGGCTCCCGAGGGCGGCTGAGGCCGAAGCCCCAGACCTTCTCGTCGTGCACGTAAATCGAGGTGACGGCGTTCGCGCCGTTCAGGGTCAGCGCGTAGTACGTCCCGCACGCGATGCGGACGAGCCCTCGGTAGAGCGTCGTCGCGCGTGAGGCGTCGTCGCCGATCTTCAGCCCCCTGTCGGTGCGCCAGCCCTTCGGCGCCCAGATCGTGAAGAGCGCGACCGCTCGTCCTCCTCGAAAGGTTACGCCTGCGCCTTCGGGCTCGAACCGCGCGAAGTTGAAGTACCAGGTCGGCGCACGGCAACCTCGGCACGTGCCATGGCGCGGGCCCCAGGCCGCTCGCACCTGGGCAGGGGTCGCGCCGAGGGCGAGGCCGCCGAGGCTCTTGGCGGGGGCGAGCACGCCGGCCCTGGGCGGCGCCGCGGAGGCCGGCGCGGCGAGAAGCAGCAGCGCGATCGTTCCGACAGCCGCGAAAGCCTTGACGCGGCGGGCTGACATGCAAACATTGGAGCACGAAAGGAGGCCTTGATGGCAGTCGAGGTAGAGATCGACGTCGACGTACTGAAGGCCGAGATCCGCAAGACGTACGCCTCCGTCTCGGAGGAGCCCGAGAAGGACTTCGTCTTCCCGACGGGCCGGGCCTGGGCGCTCGACCTCGACTACCCGGCCGACTTGCTCTCGCGCGTGCCCGACACCGCCGCCGCGTCGTTCGCGGGCGTCGCAAACCCATTCTCACTCGGGACGTTGGAGCTGGGCGAGCGCGTCCTGGACGTTGGCTGCGGGGCCGGGACGGACTCGCTCGTCGCCGCGCAGATGATCGCGCCGGACGGGCGCGTCACGGGGATCGACATGACTCCGCAGATGCTCGCGAATGCTCGGCGCGCTGCTGCGGAGATGGGTCTCGACAACGTCGAGTTCATCGAATCCGAAGCCGAGCAGCTCCCGTTCCCGGACGAGAGCTTCGACGTCGTCATTTCGAACGGAGTCATCGACCTGATACCTGACAAGGATGCGGAGTTCTCCGAGCTCCGTCGCGTGCTGAGACCCGGCGGGCGCATTCAGCTTGCCGACGTCACCATTCAGAACCCGGTCAGCGAGGAGGGCCGGCGCGACATCGACCTCTGGACCGGCTGAATTGCCGGAGCTCTGCTGGAGGCAGAGTACGCAGAGACATTGAAACGAAACGGCTTCGAGAGGATTGAGAGCGGCAACCTGGTTGCGACGTACGCCCGCTCGACGTTCGAGGACACCCGGCGCAAGGCGGTGAAGTTCGGCGCCCACGGGACGACCGTGAAGGCATTCAAGCCGGACGGCTAAGGCATGGCCGTGCAGCTTCAGCAGGCGCGGATCGCTCGCGACACGTGGCTTACCGGCGTGGCGCTCGCCGGCGTCGCGATCGCCGCCTGGGCCTGGCTCCTCCGGACTGGGGAGCAGGGGATGGGCGCACCGGCGTTCCTCGGCGCCTGGACCGTGATGATGGCCGCCATGATGCTGCCCTCTGCAGCCCCGCTCGTCCTCGTCTACAGGCGCGGCGCGCCGGCTGCTTCGACGGCGGCGCTGGTCGGCGGCTACGGCGCCCTCTGGGCGGCGGTCGGCGTCGTGGCGTACGCCGCGGACCGCTCGCTCGAAGGCTCACGGGTCTCCGCGCTCGTGCTCGTCGGTGCGGGC
>JACCXX010000034.1 GCA_013696805.1 Actinomycetota bacterium | reverse complement strand
TTCACGCGCGTTGACCAAGTTGGCAGAAAGGGTGGAATCAGATGTCTCAGCGTGATCTCGGCGACCCACGCTTCCAGGAGATCGTCAATGAGCTGCGCCAGAAGGCGCCGCCCGCGCCCGAAGGGCTACGCGAGCGGGTAGGTGCGACAGCCCGCTCAGAAGGCCCGCGGACCGTCGGACGCCGCTGGAACCTTGGGCTCCGTCACGGTCTCGCGCTTGCCGCGGCGACGGCCGTGACGCTGGGGATCGGAGCAGCACTGATCAACGGGCTCAACGGGTCTGGTGACCAAGGCGGTCGACAGGCAAGCCCTGATGCAGAGACTTTGGGCCCAGCTGGCCCTTGGCAGGCCGAGGCGCAGAAGACACCCGACCTTCGAGCTGCGCCGGGCGGCGCAGAGGATGCGGCTCGCGGTGATTATTTCCCCGCCCTTCCACCCGCCCGACGCCGGCTCCAGGACTACGACGCGCGCATGCGGCTTCGCGTGAAGGATGCCGCCGCCCTCGACCGCGCGACCAAGCGCGCGATGCGCGACACCCGAGCCCTCGGCGGCTTCGTCGCCTCGATCGACTTCGGTACGCGACCCGAGGACCAGGGCGATGCGAACCTCGTGCTCAGGGTGCCCGTGGCGCGGGTCCAGGAAGCCGTCGCGCGCTACACGGAGCTGGGGACGATCGTCTCGCAGCAGGTCAAGATCAACGACCTGCAGCCGCAGGCCGACCGGCTCTCGCAGAGCGCGACCGAGCTTCGGCGCCGCATCGCCGAGCTCGTCGCGAAGAGCCGCCGAAGCGGGTTGACCGTCGACGAGCGAGTCCAGCTCGAGAACGCGCGCCGCGACCTCCAGTCGTTGACCGGACGCCGCTCCCGCCTCGTGCGCGAGGCCAGTTACGCGACGGTCACGCTGGAGCTGACGACGAGCAAGGCCGCCGAGAAGCGCGAGGTCCCAGGCGCGTTTCGCACCTTCTGGGACGACGCGAGCAAGATCCTCGGGACCGAGCTCATCTGGCTGCTCTACGCGCTAGTGGTCGCCGGCCCGTTCGTCCTGCTCGCCATTCTTGCGCTCGTCGCCGAGCGCTCCAGGCGACGGCGGTCGACCGACTCGCTCCTAGCCCACAACTAGGTTCACGAGCTTGCCCGGGACGACGATCTCCTTGCGGATCTCCTTGCCGTCCAGGAAGCCCTGAACCTTCGGCGAGGCCTTGGCGCGCGCGACGAGCTCGTCCTCCGGCTCGCCGGCCGGCACCTCGACGCGGTCGCGAACCTTGCCGTTCACCTGGATGACGAGCACGAACGTGTCCCGGCCGAGCAGCGATTCGTCCGCCTCGGGCCACGGCTGCTCCCACAAGCGCTCGTTGCCCAGTCGCGCCCACAGCTCCTCGGCGATGTGCGGCGCGTAGGGCTGGACGAGCGTCAGCGCCGTTTCGGCCGCGAACCTGGCAGCTGGGTCCGCAGGCGCTCGCGAAAGCTCGTTGACGAGCTCCATCACGGCCGCGATCGGCGTGTTGAACTGGAAGCGCCGGTCGATGTCGTCGGTGACCCGCGCGATCGTGCGATGCGCGGTGCGCGAGAGGTCGGTGACCTCCGACTCTCCCTCCGGAGCCTTCTCGGCCACCTCGTTCACGACCCGCCAGAGGCGGCGCAGGAAACGCGAGATCCCCTCGACACCATCCTCGCTCCACTCCATGTCCTGATCGGCAGGGCCCATGAAGAGGATGTAGAGGCGAACCGCATCAGCGCCGTACATCGAGACGAGCTCGTCGGGCCCGGTGACGTTGCCTTTCGTCTTCGACATCTTCGTGCCGCCTTGCCGGACCCAGCCCTGGTGGAAGAGCCGCTGGAACGGCTCGCGGAAGCCGACGAGGTCGAAGTCGTTCAGCGCCTTGACGAAGAAGCGCGAGTAGAGGAGGTGACCCGTCGTGTGGTCGATGCCGCCGATGTACTGGTCGACCGGCATCCAGTAGTCGACGAGGCGGCGCTCGAACGGCGCCTGGTCGTTGTGCGGGTCGCAGTAGCGCAGGAAGTACCAGGAGGAATCGACGAAGGTGTCCATCGTGTCCGCCTCTCGGCGAGCGGGCTTGCCGCAGCGGGGGCACGCGACGTTGATCCACTCCTCGTTGGCGGCCAGCGGCGGTTTGCCTTTCGGCCGGTAGTCCTCGACCTCGGGCAGCAGGACGGGCAGGTCCTCCTCCGGGATGGGGACGACGCCGCACTCCTCGCAGTGGACGACCGGGATCGGACAGCCCCAGTAGCGCTGGCGTGAGAACGACCAGTCGCGCAGCCGGTAGCTGACCGCCGGAGCGCCCCGGCCCTGCTCGCGCAGCGACTCCACGATCTTCGCCTTGGCTTCGTCCGCCGGCAGCCCGGTGAAGTCGCCGGAGTCGATCAGGACGGTCGTCTCTTCCTCGATGACTGGGCGGACCGCCAGGCCGTAACGATCGGCGAACTCGCGGTCACGCTCGTCTTGGGCGGGCACGGCCATGATCGCGCCCGTGCCGTACTCCATCAGGACGTAATCGGCGACCCAGATCGGGATGCGCTCGTCGTTGACCGGGTTGACGGCGTGATGACCCGTGAAGACGCCGTCTTTGTCCTTCGTCTGGCGCTCCGTCACCGACCGGGCCGCGGCCTTCCCGACGTACTCGCGCACCTCGTCGTTCGCGAGCTGGTCGACCAGCGGGTGCTCGGGTGCGAGCACGAAGTAGGTCGCGCCGAACAACGTGTCCGGACGCGTCGTGAAGACCGGGATGTCGATGTCGAGCTCGTCGACGCGGAAGAGCACCTCGGCGCCCTCCGAGCGGCCGATCCAGTTCTGCTGGATGGTCTTCGTCCGCTCAGGCCAGTCCAGCGCGGCGAGATCGTTCAGGAGCGCGTCGGCGTACGCCGTGACCCGGAAGAACCACTGCTCCATGTTCCTGGCGACGACCTCGGCGCCGCAACGTTCGCACTTCCCGTCGATGACGTACTCGTTCGCGACCACCGTCTGGTCGTTCGGGCACCAGTTGACGGGCGCTTCATTTCGGTATGCGAGCCCAGCCTCGAAAAACTTCAGGAAGAGCCATTGTGTCCAGCGGTAGTAGTCGGGCTCGTGCGCCGATGCCTCGCGGTCCCAGTCGATCGCCCAGCCGAGCCGCCGCATCTCGCCGCGGATGTGCTCGATGTTACGATCGATGATCTCGCGTGGGTGCCTTCCCTCCCGGATCGCGGCGTTCTCCGCCGGCAGGCCAAAGGAGTCGTAGCCCATGGGCCGCAGGACGACCGATCCGTTCCGCCGCCGGAAGTGCGTGAGAACGTCACCCAGGGTGTAGTTGAGGACGTGGCCCATGTGGAGCGTCCCGGACGGATACGGGAGCATTTCGAGCATGTAGAACTTTTTGTCAGGCTCCGCGCCGGGCTCAGGGTTCGGCACGTAGAAGGCCCGCTCGTCCTCCCAGACGCGCTGCCACTTCGCCTCGATTGTCTGCGGGTCGTATCTGTCCATTTCCGTCTCCGGGTACAAAAAAGCCTCTCGGTTCGGAGAGGCCAGAGGGAGTCGCCGCGGCGCCGCCGCGTGGCTCCCTGCGCTACACGAGAAGGTCCGTGCTCATTGCGCGCAAAGATACCACGCTCTGTCCTGAGACGAAAGGAACGAAATGGCGGACTACTCGGTGGTGAAGGTTTCGGACGTGGAAGACCAAGGGCCAAACATGGGCCACGCGCCCGGCATGGAGATCCGATTTCTCCGGAACGACCTCGGCTGCGAGAACTGCGGCGTGAGCTACATGCGCCTGCAGCCGAATTACCGCCAGACCTACGGACACAAGCACAAGGTGCAGGAAGAGATCTACCTCCTCATCTCCGGGAGCGCTCACCTCAAGGCAGACGACGAGATCGTGGAACTCGAGCCCTGGACCGCCGTCCGCACCCCGAACGACACGATGCGCTCGATCGAGGCCGGGCCCGAGGGCGCGGAGTTCGTGATCGTCGGCGCGCCCAATACGGGGCCGGGCGATGGGGTTACAGAGCAGAACTGGTGGAACGACTGACCCGAGGAAACCAGCGGCCGACCCGCCGGCGGTAGTCGTCGTACTCGGAGCCGAAGCGCTTGCGGAGCTCGGGCTCTTCGTGGAGGACGATGAAGAGCTGGAAGAGGATCGCCGCGACGCCGACCCAGCCGAGGAGCAGCTCGCGGCCGAGCAGCAGCGCCTGGCCGGCGATCACGGCCAGCACGCCGACGTACATCGGGTTCCGCACGACCCGGTAGGAGCCGCGCGCCACGAAGCGCTCGGGCGCGGCGAATGGCGCCGGCGTGCCGCGGCCCTGGAGCGCAAAGCGGGCTGTCGTCTCCAGGACGAGGCCGACGCCGATCGCGATCAGCACGGCGCCGAGGAACTGGAGAGCGGTCGACGGGTCATCTGACGCCCAACGGGTCAGGAGCCACGGGACGAGGCCCGCGACAATCGTCGGCCCGCCGAAGAGAATGAAGGTGGCACTCCCGAGGACCGCGCGCAGCCGGCTCATCTAACGCGCGGCGACGGCGAAGCCCGGGCGGACCAGTCTCGGCGGCGCGCCGAGCCCGGCGTCGTTCACGCTCGGGTTGCGTGGCTCGCTGAGAGGCGCCGCGCCGAAGGAGCGCCGCACCTGCTCGGGTGGCGGATCGCCATACAGGGTCGTCCGCTGGCGAGGCGTGCGACCGACCGCGGCGATCGTCTCCTCCATCCGCTCGGGCACCAGTTCCTGGCCGTGCGCGGCGCCTGCGGCGCGCGAGATGGACTCGTTCATCAACGTTCCGCCCAGGTCGTTGGCCCCCGCGCGAAGAGCGGCCTGCGCGCCGTTCACTCCGAGCTTCACCCACGAGGCCTGGACGTTCGTGATCCAGGGATGGAGGGCGAGCCGCGCGGCGGCGTGCAGCAGGACCGCCTCGCGGAAGGTCGGCCCCTGGCGCGCGCGGCCCTTGAGGTAGATCGGCGCCTCCATGTGCACGAATGGCAGCGGCACGATCTCGGTGAAGCCCCCGGTGCGCTGTTGCTGCTCGCGCAGCCGAAGGAAATGCCGTGCCCAGTGACGGGGGTGGTCGACGTGCCCGAACATGATCGTCGTCGTCGAAGGGAGGCCGACGCGGTGCGCCGTGTCGTGCACATGGAGCCACTGCCGAGTCGTCACCTTGTCCGGGCAGATCACCCGTCGGACTTCGTCGTCGAGGATCTCGGCCGCAGTGCCCGGCAGCGAGGCGAGGCCGGCATCCCGAAGGCGCGACAGGTAGTCGCCGAGCTCGACCCCGAGCGTGGCCGCTCCCTGCCAGACCTCGAGGGCGGAAAAGGCGTGCACATGGATCTCCGGAACGGCCTCCTTCACCGCCCCGCAGACGTCCTCGTAGAAGTCGCCCGTGAAGCTGGGGTGGATCCCGCCCTGGAGGCAGATCTCGACCGCGCCTCGCTCCCATGCCTCGCGCGCGCGGCTAGCGATCTCCTCCGACGGAACGAGGTAGGGCCGGCCGCGCAGGTTGGCCGCGAGGCGACCTTTGGAGAAAGCACAGAAGCCACAGCGGAAGTAGCAGACGTTGGTGTAGTTGACGTTGCGCGTGACGACGTAGGTGACGGTGTCGCCGTTGACCTCGCGGCGGAGCGAGTCGGCAGCCGCGGCGACAGCGTGGGCATCCGGGCCGCGAGCGGTGAGGAGCGCGGTCACATCGTCCTCGTCGATCGCGATCTCCTCGCGGGACTTGGCCAGCGCGGTGGCGACGGACGGCGTCACTTTTGGCTCAGAGCCGACACCCACGCGCGCGCTCTTCCCGACTACGATCGAATTGGGGAGGAGGCCGGGAACACCATAAATACGGGGCGGGATTTGACCGGCGACCCCGGCTGCCCAGGCGTCCTCTCGCGCAAGGCCCTCCGCATCGGATCGCCGTAGGAGATGGGGTACGACCGAGGAATCGAGCCACCGATCCGGCTCCTCCAGGTACTCGGGGTACACGGCGAGCCGCGGCGCTAGGCGCAGGCCACGCTCCTCGGTCGCGGCGCGAAGCCGCTCGACCTCCGGCCAGGGCGCCTCGGGGTTCACGTGGTCGACCGTCACGGGCGAGATCCCGCCCCAGTCGTTGATGCCCGCGTCGAGCAAGCGCGGAAAGTCCGCGTAGCTGAGATTCGGCGGCGCCTGGATGTTCCACTCCGCGCCGAGCAGGGTCCGCGCGGTTGCCGCCGTCCACAGAAGCTCCTCGAGCGCCGGCTCCGGAGCGCCGGCCATCTTCGTCCCCGCCTTCGCCCGGAAGTTCTGGATGATCACTTCCTGGACGTGGCCGTAGCGCTCGCCGAGGTGCCGAATTGCATGCAGCGCCTCGACCCGCTCGGCCCGGGTCTCTCCGATTCCGATCAGGATCCCGGTCGTCAACGGCACGCCGGCCTCCCCGGCGGCCGCGATCGTTTCCAGGCGCCGGGCGGGAAGCTTGTCCGGCGATCCGAAGTGCGGACCGCCGCGCGCCGACAACCGCTCCGACGCCGTCTCGAGCATCAGCCCCTGCGAGACGCTCACCTCTCGCAGAGCGATGAGATCCGCCGCGCTCAGCACACCGGGGTTCAGATGCGGCAGCAGGCCTGTCTCCCCCAGCACGAGTCGAGCGCAGCGCGCGAGGTACTCGAGGGTCGTCTCGCAGCCGAGCTCCGCGAGCTCGTCGCGCGCGGCCCGGTACCGGAGCTCCGGCTTGTCCCCGAGCGTGAACAGCGCCTCGTGGCAACCGGCAGCGGCGCCCGCTCGCGCCACGTCGAGCATTTCCTCCTCCGACAGGAACGCGCGCTCGCCTCGCCTCGGCGGCTGCGCGAACGTGCAGTAGTGGCAGACGTCGCGGCAGAGCTTGGTCAGCGGGATGAAGACCTTCGGCGAATAGGTCACGAGCGAGCCGTGACCGGCCTCCCGGAGCCTTCGCGCCTCGTCGCAGAGCTCGTCGAGCGACGCGGCGGCGAGGTCGACGGCCATGGGCCAGACCTTACGCTTCAGGGCATGAACGCTGCGCGCATCGGCATCGCCTTCTTCCTCTTCTTCCTCGCCCTGATCGGAGTGCTGTCCGGGATCTCACTCCTCAGTGGGGAGAGCGACGACTTGAGCAACATGGGCGAGCGGGTCGTCGGGTCGCTCTGGCTGGTCTCGGCAGCCCTCTTCGCGGCGGCCGGAGCGCTCCTCCTGCAGCGCCCGATGAACGGCCGTGCGCTCGCAGCCCTCGGCGTCGTGCTTGTGTTCGGAGGCGTCCTGCTGACGGTCAACCCGTACTTCGGAGCGCCCGTGACTGCCGGTGCGGCACTCGCCGCCGTGCTGGGCCTCGCGCGCTAGCCCTAGCCCGTGCTGCGGGCGCGGATCAACCCGCCGAAGGAGACCCACTTGCCCCTCTGCCAGCGTTGGAGTCGCGCCTGGTCGAGCGGGAAGCGGTCGCTGCCGCCCGTCCGCACGACCATGTTCGGAAGGACGAACGGGTTGTTGCGCTCGTTCAGGCTGGTGACGGCACTCATCAACGAGCGACGCGTCGGGTTCTTGCCGGCCTTCCGCAGCGCCGTCACGAACGTGTGCGCCACGGCCATGCCGTAGACGTTGTAGACGTCCTTGGCGTTTCCGCTGCCGAACCGCTTCATGATCTGCCGGTAGAGCTTGATCCCCGAGTCCCGCGCCCACTTCGGATCATTCGGATCCTTGAGGAAGACAATCGAGATCGCACCCTCGACCCGCTTGTTCTGATTGCGGCTCGAGCTGATGATCATGATGTTCGATGCGCTCGAGACCGCATTGACATAGATCTGCGGCTTCCAGCCGAGCTTGTTCACGTACTGGAAGGACTGGATCGTGAACTTCGGCGTCGTGAAGAGCATGAGCACCGTGGCGCCCGAGCCCTTGAGCTTCGCAATCTGCGACTCCACGTTGTCGTCGGTCGCAGCATGGCCCTCGCGCGCGACGATCCGGTTCGCCTTGGCCCCGAGCCCGCGCCGCAGGCCGGTCATCAGATCCTTTCCGTAGTCGTCGTCCTGGAAGAGGATGGCGATCTTCGCGTTCGGCCTCGTGCGCTTGATGTAGTTCGCGTACATCGTCCCCTCCGCGATGTACGTGGGCTGGTAGGCGATCGTCCACGGGTACTGGCGCCCGTCTCGGCCCATCGTCGTCGCGCCGGTCGCTGCGAAGAGCTGCGGAACATCGGTCTCGTTCAGATACGGCCGGATCGCGAGGTTGTGCTCGGTGCCGAGGGAGTTGAAGATCGCGAACACCTTCTCGTCCTGCACGAGCTCGCGGGTCTTGCGGACGGTCTCGGCCGGGTTGTAGCCGTCGTCGACGTACTTGTAGTTGATCTTGCGCTTGTTGACCCCGCCGCGCGAGTTGACGTACTTGAAGTAGGCGTCCGCGCCCTTCGCCACGGCGGCGAAAGCCTGGGCAGAACCGCTGAGAGGAGTCGTGCCGCCAATGGTGATCGAACGCGAGGTGATTCCCGGATCGGCGGCGCTGCCGGCGAATGCAGCCGGCAGGCCGGCCACGAGCGAGAGCGCGCACACAATGAGGAAGACCCTGCTCACGAGAAGCTAGGGGCGAGTCTAGCGCCGAGTTGTTAGCGGTTCGATAAGTCTGCGCAGCCCGCCGGCGAGGCCCGTCGGGAGGAGAATCACGATCAGGATCAACACGAGCCCGTAGAAGGAGTCCGGGGCCCCCGGCGCCTCCGAGAAGTTGCCGACGATGTCGGGCAGAAAGGTCACGAGCGCGGCCCCCGCAACCGTGGCCCAGAGCGAGCCGAGCCCGGCGACCACCGCTCCGACGAGCACCGTCAGCGAGAGGACGACCGGAAACGTCTCCGGGTTGACAAAAGCGACGGAGATGACGAGCAACGACCCGGCGACGCCTGCGAAGAATGCGCTCAGCGCGAACGCGCCGACCTTGTACGCGGCGAGGTTGATCCCCGACGAGGCAGCGGCGATCTCGGAGTCTCGAATCGCGCGAAACGCTCGGCCCGGCGGGCCGCGAAGCACGAGCCATGCGACCAGGAGCAGCACTCCTGCCACCGCCCAGGTCAGGTAGTGCACCGCCCGTGTGAAGGTCACGGCGTGGCCGAAGACGTCGATGTCCTCGAAGCCCTTTCCGAGCAGCGCCTCCTCATTGAAGAGTTGGATGCCCTGACCGCCGCCGGTCAGCCCTTCGACCTTGTCCCACTTCAGGATCTGCGGCATCGCCACGGCGAGCCCGAAGGTGACGAGCGCGACGTAGAGGCCGCTCAGGCGCAGCGCGGGAACGCCGACGAGCACGCCCGCCACTGCCGCGACCAGGCCCGCGAGCGGGATCGTCCACAGATCGCGCACGCCGTGGTCCGCCACGAGGATCGCAGTCGTGTACCCGCCGACCGCCATGAACGCCCCGTGGCCCAGAGAGATCTGACCCGTGTAGCCGGTGACGATGTTCAGGCCGAGGATAGCGATGAAGTAGACGCCCATCTCCGCGAGGTCGATGTCGCTGACGCGGTCGACGTGTCGCGGGACCAGGAAGACAGCCGCGACCCCGACGGCCAGTCCGGTCAGCGCGAGGGCCGCGCGCGCGAACCTCATACGCGCCTCACCGCCACCCGGCCGAAGAGCCCTGCAGGCCGCACGAGCAGCACCCCGAGGATCAGCGCCAAAGCGACGGGCAATCGCATCTGCGATCCGATGGGATCGACGTACGCGCTGACCAGGTTGAGGGTCACGCCGAGCCCAAGCCCGGCGACCACCGCCCCGAGCGGGCTCGTCAGGCCGCCAAGCACGGCAGCCGCGAATGCATAGATGAGGACGGCACGCATCATGTTCGGCTCGAGCGGCGGAAATGCCGCCGCCGTGAAGAGGCCCGCGACGGCCCCCAGCACGGCCGCAAGGCCCCACCCGAGCGCGAGCATCCATCCCACCCGGACGCCGACCAGCCGGCTCGATGCCGGATCCACGGCCGAGGCGCGGAGAGCAAGCCCGAGCTTTGTCTTCTGGAACAGCACCCACAGGAGGGCGACGATCCCGAGCGTGGCC
>JACCXX010000108.1 GCA_013696805.1 Actinomycetota bacterium | reverse complement strand
GCGTGCAGCTCGTCCTCGAGGTAGTTCGCGGCGAGCTTGCGGCGGTTGGCGCCGAACGTGTTCGTTTCGATCAGGTCCGCGCCAGCAGCGATGAAACCGGAGTGCAGCTTCACGACGGTTTCGGGTGCGCGCAGGTTGGCCTCTTCGGGCACGCGCAGCCGGGGCGCGGCGCTCGAGATGAGGACACCCATGCCCCCGTCGGCGACGATCACGGGGCCGTTAGCGAGGCGCGCGACGAACCGGTTGGCCACGCGGCCACTCTACTGCCCGAAAAAAGCCGTACACCCCACCCTTGGGTGGGGAGATGGCCACCCTCCTCCCGCCGTGAGGCTAGCCCGCTGCGGCGCACCGACGGTTGACCGAAACGCGCCAAGGGAGCCAGAACTTGCCCACAGGGGGAATCAAGTTGCCCAGTCAACCCACAAAGGGTGATGGATCAAGCGACCCCTCCTCGCCCATGCTGGAACTACCGATCAGGCCCCGATGCGGCGGGGGCTAGATCGGGTGGCGGAGACGGGCCCCGATGCGGCGTGGGCCAATCTCTTTCACCTTACTGCGGCTCTCTTTCGGAGACGTTGAGCGGGGCCGGGCGGCGGCCCCGCTCGGCGCGTACCGGAGACGAGGCTCAAGTTCCGGCGGCGGGATGCCGAAGGGGGGACGGACTCCTTTCAGTGCCCGGGACTGACGGCAATCTTTCCCGCGGTCGGAAGGGTTACGAGATAGCGGCGGGGCTGACCCGCCGCTTCTCATTTCTCCGACGAGGGTGATCGTACGGGTCGTCTGGGCCGCGGACGCTCACGGCCCGGAGGCAGGCCCGGTGTGGTCGGCCGCCCGGGAAAGTACTCGACAGCCGACTGCCGTCCGCGCGGCTGGGGGTAGAGCCGCATCAGAGCGCGCTCCCCCTCGGGAACTCCGATCCGGATCGAGAGGCCTAGGGCATCCAGATCGGGCGACATGAGGGGGTGATCGTGCGTCCAGGTGCCGCTGGCCAAGAGGTGGGCAGCGTCCCGCGCGCGCACCGGGCTCATCCGGCGCTCGAGCAACCTGGCAGCAAACGCCTCGACCTGCTGGAGGGCCTTCCAGGCAATGTCCCCGAGGATGATCGTCTCGTCGGAATGCGGCCCGGGTCGCTCGAGGGCGGTGAGGATCGAGGCCGCGGGGTAGGGGCCGAGTTGGGGGTCGATCGGGCCCAGTGCCGCATGGCGGTCGAGAACGATCTCGTCGGCGGCGAGCGCGATCATCGTCCCGCCGCTCATCGCGTAGTGGGGAACCACGGCCGTGACGGGCCCGTCGTGATCGGCGAGCGCGGTGGCGATCTGGCTCGCCGCGAGGACGAGACCCCCCGGGGTGTGGAGGATGATCTCGATCGGGCGTCCCGCCGGCGTTTCACGAATGGCCTGCAGCACGCTCTCCGCGTCGTCGAGGTCGATGTGGCGCATCAGAGGCAGACCGAGCAGCGAGATCGTCTCCTGCCGGTGAATGAGCGTGATCACCGTCGCCTCCCGCTGTCTGGAAAGCTTCTCCAGCGCGCGTCTCCTCTTCGCCGCGAGCAGCGCCCGCTGGATCGCCGGCTGGAGCGCAGCGAGGACGACGAAGAGCAGGAGTAGATGCGTGAGGCTCAACGGCGGACGACTCTACTCGGCGTCTGCGTGGAGCACCCGGCCCTCCATGCCGCCTGCGACTGTGACCACCTGTCCCGACACGTGGCCCGAGAGCTCGTCGGACGCGAGGACGACGACCTGGCGGGCGACGTCCTCCGGTTGCCCCATTTTTCGGAGTGGCATCGTCCGTGTCGCTCGTCTGACGACCTCGGGGTCGGTCAGCGTCGTGCGCGTCATCGGCGACTCCGTCCATCCGGGGCAGACGGCGTTGACTCTGCCGAGCGGCGCGATGCGGACGATCTCGTTCTTCAGGCTGAGCAACAGGCCGTGGACGACCGCCGACTTTGCCGCGGCGTAGTCGGCGTGGCCCGCCTCACCGAAGAGGCCGGCTGTCGACCCGACGAGGACGAGGTTGCCGTGCCCGTTGCGCTCCACCTCGCGCAGGAAAGCGCGCGCCGTGAGAAAGGTAACCGTGAGGTTTCCGCGGATCGCCCCCTCCCAGCGATCGAGCGTGAGTCGCCAGACCGGGACGTCCTCTTCGGGCCATTGTCCGGCGACCGCGGCGCAGACGTCCAACCCGCCGAGCTCCTCCCTGGCTTGCGCGAAGAGCGCGTCGACCTCGTCCTCGCGCGTGAGATCGGCTCCGAAGAAGGGCGCCCCCAGTTCCTGCGCCACCGACTCGACCCGCTCGCGACCCTCGTTGTAGTGCAGGAACACCCGCGCGCCTTCCGCTGCAAATGCCCGGGCACAGGCCGATCCGATGCCGCCCGAAGCTCCTGTGACGAGCACTCGCTTCCCCCGCAGCCCCGTCTCCATCCGGCGGAGGCTACTTCCCTCACGATGCAGACTGCGCTTTGATTCCCCCCGTGGAAGTGATGGAGACCGACGCCCAACTCGTCGCACGGTGCCGCGCCGGCGAGGAGGACGCCTGGCGCGAGCTCGTCGATCGCTTCTCACGCTACGTCTACGCGATCATCGTCCAGGCGTTCCGCTTACCCGAGCATGACGCCGAAGACGTCTTCCAGGAGGTCTTCGCGCGCGCGTACGAGCAGCTCCACAAACTTCGTGACGACGACGCGATCCGTCCCTGGCTCGCACAGCTGACGAGGCGGCGCTGCATCGACACCTTGCGCGCCGGCGCTCGCGAGGGGCCCGGTGAGGAGGCGATCGAAGAGCCCGCGGCAGTCGACGACACGATTGCCCAGCTCGACGAGGCGCTCTCGGTTCAAGACGCACTCGCCACGCTCCCCGGCAACTGCCAGGAGATCCTCGACCGCTTCTTCGCGCGAGACGAGAGCTACCGCTTGATCGCAGAGGCCCTCGATCTGCCCTCCGGCACGATTGCCAGCCGGATCTCCCGCTGTTTGGTGAAACTCCGTTCTGAGCTCGAGGGAAGAGATTCGGCCTCTGCGCCGTCTGGTGATTGACGCTTTATGACCGACTACACCGAGGAAACCCTGGCCGAAATCCTTCGTACGCTTCCCGCGCCGCCACAGGCATGGGTTCGCGCCGCGCAGGAGATCCCGCTCGCGCGACGCGGTCTCGACGAGATCGTCGAGCGTGCCCGCGCCGACCGCGCGTTCCGCGACGCGCTGATCGCCGATCTGGAATCGGCGCTCGAGGCGGAGGGCTACGAGCCCGATCCCCTGCTCGTCGAGGCGCTGCGCGAGCGCTTCCCCTCCTAGACTGCGGCCCTCCGTGGCCAACCTGCTGGACGCGCCGCTTCGCGACTTCCTCGACCTGCTCGCGGGTGAGGGCCCGGCGCCCGGCGGCGGATCGGCGGCTGCGGTCGTCGTAGCGATGTCGGCCGGGATTGTCGCGATGGTCGCCCGCGCGTCCAAGGAGCAATGGGAGGAAGCCGGCGGAGTGATCGGGCAAGCGGAGACGTTCCGTGCACGGGTCGCACCGCTCGCGCAGGCCGATGCCGAGGCGTACATGCAAGCCCTGACCGCCCTGCGGGGAAACGAAGAGGTGGAGCCACGCTACCGGGACATCAAGCTTCGCGAGGCGCTCGACCGCGCGGCCGACATCCCGCTCCAGATCGCCGAAGCGGGCTGCGATCTCGCCTCCCTCGCCGCGTTGCTCGTGGAGCACGGCAACCCCGAGGTGCGCGCGGACGCTGCTGTGGCTGCAGTACTCGCCGAAGGCGGAACCCGAGCGGCAGCGAAGCTGGTCGCCGTCAACCTCGGTGCGAGCGACGACGACGACCGCGTCCGGCGAGCCCAGGCGCTCGTCGAGCGCGCCGCCGAGGCGGCTCACCGCGCTCTGGCGGCGGCGGAGTAGAGTCGGCCCGATGGCGCAAGAACTCCGGCCAGCTTGGAGCCTCCCGCCCGGAACACCCGACAGGATCACCGTCCCCGTCGAATGGCCCGGTCAGGTCACGAGGGAGTGGGCGTGGGGAGACTCGACGGGCAAGGGCGTGAGCGTGTGCATTCTCGACAGCGGTGTCGACGGCGACCACGAGCTCGTCGGCAGTGTGAGCAGGGCGGTGGCTGTCTCGCTGGACGCCGGCGGACAGCCAGTCGTCGAGGATGACCTGGAAGGCGATCTCTGCGGGCACGGCACGGCTTGCGCAGGTGTCGTCCGCTCACTCGCCCCGGACTGCGAGATCATCAGCGTTCGCGTGCTCGGTGCGGGGTTCACCGGATCGGGCGACATCCTCCTCGGTGGCTTGAGGTGGGCGGTCGAGCAGGGCTTCGACGTCATCAACATGAGCCTCTCGACGACGAAGCGCCATTTCTCCGGCATCCTGCACGAGCTCACGGACACCGCCTACTTCCGGCGCACGGTGCTGGTCGCCTCCGCACACAACATGCCCGTCGAGAGCTATCCGTGGAAGTTTTCCTCGGTCATCTCCGTCGCCAGCCACGAAGAGAGCGATCCGATGACGTTCTTCTACAACCCCGATCCGCCGGTCGAGTTCTTCGCCCGCGGTGTCGACGTCGAAGTCGCGTGGGTCGGCGGCAGCAAGATCCGCTGTACCGGCAACAGTTTTGCGACACCGCACGTATCGGGCCTCTGTGCGCTCATTCTCGGCAAGCATCCCCAGCTGACGCCGTTCCAGCTGAAGAGCGTTCTCCACCTGACGTCGACGAACGTGGGAGGCGGCGAGTGAGCGACGAGCTGAGGGCTGCGGTCGCCGCGGGAGTCGCTGGCTCTGAGGAGGGGTACCGCTCGCTGCTGCAGTCGGTCGTCGAGGTCGCGCGCGCGATTTTCGGGGCGAAGGCTTCGTCGGTCTTCCTACTCGACGAGGCGACGGACGAGCTCGTCTTCGAGGCCGTGGCGGGGGAGGGGGCCGAAACGCTCGTCGGTCAGCGGTTCCCGTCGAGCCAAGGCGTCGCGGGTTGGGTGCTCGTCACCCGGCAGCCGCTCATTATCGAGAACGTCACCGAGGATCCCCGCTTCGCCAAGGAAGTAGCTGAGAGCACCGGCTACGTGCCGCAGGGCTTGATGGCGGTGCCCCTGCTCCACGAGGAGCAGGCGCTCGGGGTGCTAGAGGTGCTCGACCGGCCCCAGCGCACGCAGTTCTCACTTGTCGAGATGGACCTGCTCGGGCTGTTCGCGAACCAGGCGGCAATCGCGCTCGACCTGCTTCGGCGCGCGCGAAAGGCCGAGGCCGTGCTCGCGTCGAGCGTGGAGGGCGCCGGGATCGTCGCCCAGCTCGCGGCTACGGTCGAGTCGCTGGAGGACGAACGGCGCGCGGCCGGCCTGAAGTTGCTCTCGGCGCTCGAGGAAGTGCTGAGAAGCGACGAGGGCGGCTACTAGCCGCCCTCGCTACGAAGCTTCTTCGACGCGATCAGTCAGCGTTCGGGCGATCTGCGTTCGGCCTGTCTCCCATCATGTGAGCCTCGACGTCGTCGCCCTCGTCTGTCCGGTCAGAGGTTGGGCTGTCCGATGTCGGGGCGTCGGTGAGACCATGAGCCTCGACGTCGTCGCTCGTGCCCTCGCGCTCGTCGCTCCTGCCTTCGTCTGTCACTTGAATCCTCCTTGTCAGTCCGCCACCTGCGGGCGGAACACGGTTACGCCCACTAGACGATAGTCGGAACCGAAATCTTCCCTCGTTCGCTTTGAAAACTCAAGAGCGGCTGCAATCCTGCTCCTATGCGGGAGCGGCTACGCGAGTCGAAAGAGGCTTTTTCCGCCGTCTTCTCGAACCCCGCGCTTCGGCTCGTGGAGCTGAGCTGGACGCTGACGACCACCGCGTACTGGGTCTTCATCGTCGCCCTCTCGCTCTTCGCGTACGAGGAGGGGGGCGTGGCTGCGGTCGGCGTGGTCGGCCTCATCCGCGTCCTGCCCTCGGTGGTCGCCGCACCGTTTGCGGCCTTGCTCGGCGACCGCTATCCGCGACATCGCGTGCTCTTCCTCGTCAACGTCGTGCGCACTGCGTTGATCCTCGTAGCGGCCGCAGTCGCGCTGCTCGACGTCCATGTCGCCGCGATCTACGCGTTGACCGGGCTCGTCGGTCTGATGCAGTCGATCTTTCGCCCGACTCAGGCGGCCCTGCTGCCCGCACTGGCGCGCTCTCCCCAGGAATTGACTGCGGCGAACCTCGTCCTGACGACGATCGAGAGCATCGGCCTCTTCCTCGGGCCCGCGGTGGGCGGCGTGATGCTCGCGCTCACGGGTACCGACGCAGTCTTCGTTGCTTCCGCGATCGCTTTCCTGCTCTCGGCGCTCCTGCTGGCCGGTGTTCGACCGGAGCGAGAGCCTGAGCGCGCACCGCTGAAGGCAGGCCTTCTCCGTGAGAGCTTCGCGGGGTTCTCGACCATCGCGCGCGACTCGCGCCTGCGCCTGATCGTCGGGCTCTACGGAGCACAGACGCTCGTCGCCGGCGCGCTCAACGTGTTGTTGGTCGTCGTCGCGCTCGAGCTGCTCGACCTGGGCGAAGCGGGGATCGGGTTCCTGAACTCGGCCGTCGGGGTCGGCGGGCTGGTCGGCGGCTTCCTGGCGCTGGCTCTACTCGGGCGGAACAAGCTGGCGTCCGACTTCGCGGTCGGGCTGGTGCTGTGGGGGGTGCCGATCGCGCTGATCGGGATCTTCCCGGAACCTGCCTTGGCGCTAGTCTTGCTCGGCGTGGTCGGGATCGGGGTCACTCTCGTCGACGTCGCAGGCCTGACCCTGCTGCAACGGGCCGTCCCGGACGAGGTGATGACGAGGGTGTTCGGCGTCGTGCAGAGCGTCTTCGTCGGAACTCTGGGCCTCGGGGCGATCATCGCGCCGCTGCTGATCAAGCTCTTCGACGTTCGCGGCGCGCTCATCGCCTCCGGATCGCTGCTGCCCGCGCTCGCACTCATCTTCTGGCGCCGACTGCTGGCCGTGGACGGCGACACCCTCGCACCGGCCGAGCTTGCGCTCCTCCGCCGGCTCCCTCTCTTCCGATCGCTGCCTCCGGCGACGCTCGACCAGCTTGCCGCGAGCCTCATCGTGGTCACGGCGTCGAACGGGGACGCGATCGTTCGTCAGGGAGACAGTGGCGACCGCTTCTATGTGATCGCCAAGGGTGAGGTCGACGTCTGGACGGACGGCCGGCACGTGTCGACCCTCGGCACAGGGGACTACTTCGGCGAGATCGCCCTCCTGCGCAACGTGCCCCGCACGGCGACGGTCACCGCCAAGAGCGACGTCGAGCTCTACGCGCTGGAGCGAGACGAGTTCCTCGGCGCCGTCACGGGCCACGCCGAGAGCGTCGAGGCCGCCGACGCCGTCATCGCGGCCCGGCTGGCGGGCCTGCGGCCTGGTGTCGCGTCCGTGTAACGGGGGGAACCCCCTGGTTCCCCCCGTTGGCCCCCTCCTTGCGGGCGGCGGCTCGCTCTGCCGGGTGTCAGGAGCCGGCGGCTGGGTGCGCGGTTCGAGCGTTCCCGTCCCGGTTGTAAGCCTCCCGCCGGGCGAAGCGCCCGGCTCGGGCGGTTCTTCGCAGTGGTTTCTCCGCACGGGTCCCCGCACGAGGGATAATCCCCCGTGGATCCCGTGAACATCTACGACGTCGAGTTGACCCGCGACGACGACGACCCGGAGGGCTACGACGCGGGTTACCTCCGCCTCGGCCCGCTGCTCGGCTCAGAGCGCATCGGCGCAACCGTCTACGAGCTGAAGCGGGGCAACAGCAACTGTCCTTACCACTACGAGTACGGCAACGAGGAATGGCTGCTCGTGCTCTCGGGGAGACTGACCGTCCGGCATCCCGGCGGTGAGACGGAGCTTGGGCCGGGCGACCTCGCGTCCTTTCCGAACGGCCCAGACGGCGCGCACAAGCTGACGAACAAGAGCGAGGAACTGGCGCGCCTCGTCATGTTCTCGACGAAGGTCGACCCGAGCATGGCCGTCTACCCGGACAGCAACAAGATCGCAGCCTGGCCGCAGCCGGGCGCAGGCGACGACAAGATCATGGTGCGCCGCGAGAGCAACGTCGACTACTGGGACCGCGAGGTCGACTGAGCGCGCTTAGTGCTCGGTCGGCTCCAGCAAGCCCGAGCGGGCGAAGGAGTAGAAGGCTAGGTACGTCGCAGCGAGGAAGGCGGTGAAAACGACGGTCACCGCTACCGCGTGCGGATAGGCAAGCGGGTTGGCGATCCCCGCCCACACGTCCCCGAGCACCCGCTCAGGGTGAACGATCAGATCCCAGGAGTTCCAGCGCAGGTAGCGGCCGAGGTAAACCCCGAAGGAGCTGAGCGCCAGGACCGCGAACGCGAAGAGCCACGCGTTAACAGCGCCTGTCAGCCGGCGGACGACCGCCTGCATCAGGTAGAGCGAGACGAACCCGAGGGCGAGACCCGCCAAGGCTGCGGCGCCGACCAGGATCGCGTCATACCAGATCGGCATCCCGGCCCAGGTGCGGAGGTGCTTGATGTCGGTGACGATGTAGGGCGCGTTCGGGAAGAAGATCAGCCAGAGCGCGCCGCCCGCGATCAGAGGAACGCGCGCCGCCCCGCGCCGGAACCCGTCGTAGACGGCGAGCGCGAGCGCGAAAGGGATCCAGGCGAGGAAGAGATTCCAGATGAGGGCGCCGTAGTTGAGGTTGCCGCTGTAGACGATGCGCACGCCGACCATCGCATACACGAGAAGCGTGAGCCCGAGCAGCGAGGCTAGTGTCGCGAGGCGCCGGTCGCTCATACGTCTCAGGGTAGCGGAGGCTCCAGGAAACTCCCGGACCTCTTTGGGCCAGGTCGGACAGCACTCCACGATGAGATAGGCGTGGAGATCCTGGTGGTCGTGGTGAATCGGGCGTAGACTTAGCCGGGTGGACGAGCAACACAAGCGCATCGCCAAAGACGAAGCGGTGTTCCGGGCGACCAATCGCGAGATCGAGCGCGCCGAGCAGGAGGGCGGCAAGACCGACCAGCTCATAGAAGTTCTTTGCGAGTGCGGCCGGAAGGGGTGCAGCGGCATTATCAGCTTGACCGCCGCCGAGTACGACGGCGTTCACTCCCAGGACGACCGCTTCGTAGTCCTGCGAGGGCACGAGAGCGTCGAGATCGAGGGGGTCGTCGAGGAGCGGGCTGGCTACCTCGTGGTCGACAAGTTCGGCGTGGCCGAGGACATCGTGGAGAAGGAGTCGGCGGCTAGTCGCGGGCAGTAGCCATCGGCGTTGCCAGTGGCCACCAAACAAGAGGCTAGACGCGCCTAGCTCGGCAGTTTTGCTCACAAGCAGGCGCTTTGGAGTGGGCGGTGCCGGGCTCGAACCAGCGACCCCCTGCTTGTAAGGCAGGTGCTCTCCCAACTGAGCTAACCGCCCATGCCCCCAGCGGGATTCGAACCCGCGCTGCGGCCTTGAAAGGGCCGTGACCTGGACCGCTAGTCGATGGGGGCCTGGCCCGGCCAGTCTACGCGAGGGCCGCGGATAAACTCGCCCCCGCGGGCCGGTAGCTCAGTTGGTAGAGCAGGGGACTTTTAATCCCAAGGTCGCAGGTTCGATCCCTGCCCGGCCCACTTTTTCGGACGTTGCGCAAACCTCGGGCGTGACGAGCCTGTAGGTAGGCTGGATCTGCGCTCGTCCGTCAACGCGTAGCTCCTGGATCAGTAGCCGGAGGAGCGCCTTCGTCTTCTGTGGCTCGCCTTTGGCGATGACGTGTTCGAGTTGGTCGGCGCGCTTCTCGCGCTGAGCTCACCGCGTCACAACGACGCGCCCTCTGACTTGAAGGAGCGATCACATTGACTAAGAGCATGACCGACGCCGACGGCTACTTCGGCGAGAGCATCGCCGCAAAGTACGACGAGTCAGCCGCCCACCTTTTC
>JACCXX010000032.1 GCA_013696805.1 Actinomycetota bacterium | reverse complement strand
AGCTCGCTGAGCGCGGCCCAGCGGCTGTCGAGCTGCTCGTCCTCATGCTGGTGCGGGCTCGAGTTCAGGTCGACCCCGCAGACGGGACAGAGGCCGGCGCAATCCTCGCGGCAGAGGATCTTGTCGGGAAGCGCCAGCACGAGCGCGTCGTGCGCCCACCCTGAGAGGTCGAGCTGGTCCTTCTCCACGTAGGGCGTCGTCAACTCGTCCACCTCACCGGGATTCGTCGCCTGGTACTCGCGCACCGAGATCGGCACGTCGAGGACGGCGTCCGCCAGACAGCGATAGCACGGCCCGTGCAGCCGGGTCCCGTAGCGCAGCTCGAAGACCATGCCGCTCGAACCTCGGCTGATGGCGAGCTCGGCCGGCACTTTCTCCGGAACCGGCAGGTAGCGCTGGCCGCCCAGCATGAGCGGCTGGAGCGCGACTTCCTCCTCGTCTCGCCATTCCTCGCCCGGCCTCAGCCGGACGGAGCGCAGGCTGAAGCTAGTCATGCGCCAAGAGTAGCGCTGCGGGGTCTACCCGCTGAGGGGTCGGCAAACCGAAGAGACAGCTCCCAGCTCCAACTACAAGAGCGTCAAAGGCGCCGGCCCGCAACGAGGCGTGCCTTAGTCGCGGAAAGTGCAGCGCACTATCCGCGAGTCCGGCGCCCGTGGCTCCGGACCCTTAGTACGGCTCTTCGCCGTCGGAGTTCGAGCTCGCCGCTACTCCGGCGACCACGGTTTCCTGCGAGCGCTCGTGCAGCCGCTCGCGACCCCGCTTGACCGCACCGAGGAACTTGTCGAGGTTGACCTCGAGCGTCGACAGGATCGAGTCGGCCCAGTCCTCCATCTCGAGGCGCGTCTCGCGGGCTGAGCGCCGCGACTCCTCGACGATATCGGCGGCCTGGCGCTCTGCGAGCTTGACGATCTCCGTCTGTGAAGCCTCGCGCTGGGCCTGCTCCCTGGCCTCGCCCAGCAGGCGGTCACACTCGCGCTTGGCCTCGGCGAGCATCTCCTGTCGTTCCTTGACGATCCAGCGCGCCTGCTTGATCTCTTCCGGAATCGTGGCACGCATCTGGTCGAGGATCTCGTAGATCTCCTCGCGGTCGATTCGGACCTGGTCGGTCAAAGGGACGGCCTTCGCGTTGTGGACCAGGTCGTCGAGCTTGTCGATGAGTACTAGGACGTCCATAGGTTGCGCAGTGTAGTGGTTCCGCTGGAAATTGCGCTATTCCTGAGGGCTCGTGGGCGCTCCGGGCTTGCCGTCGGGGAACAGCTCCGCGAAGCGGCGGGCGACGGCCGGAGGCACCAGCGCGTCGACGTTGCCGCCGAACGAAGCCACTTCTTTGACGCCGCTCGACGAGACGAAGCTGTACTGCGGGTTCGCCATCAGGTAGACGGTCTCGATGTCGGGCGCGAGCGTCCGGTTCAAATGGTTCATCTGGAACTCCCACTCGAAGTCTGAGATCACGCGCAGTCCCTTGACCATGGTCTTCGCGCCCCAGCGCCGGGCGAACTCGACGACGAGCTCGGCGAAGATCTCGACCTCGACGTTCTCCTGCTCTCGAAGGGCCTCCTCGAGGAACTCCACACGTTCCTCCACCGAGAACATGACGCGTTTATGACTCGGCTCGCGCACGACGCCGATGACCACCCGATCGAAGATGTGCGCGGCGCGCGTGATGATGTCGACGTGGCCGAGCGTGACTGGGTCGTACGTTCCGGGATAGATGGCGGTGCGCAGGCTCACGACTGCTCGAAGAGGGTGATGCGCGTAGATCCGTAGGTCCTGCTCGTCCGCTCCGAGAGCGTGGCGAGCTCGGGGTGGTCGCGCTTGGCGGTTTCGACGACGACGAGACCGTCCTCGGCGACGAGGGCCGGCAGGTACGTGGCCAGGGTGGGCTGGAAGGAGTCGAACATCCGGTAGGGCGGGTCGACGAGGACGAGATCGTAGCGCCTGCCCGCGGCCGTCTCCGCGGCGAGAGCACGGTGGGCATCCATACGAAGGAGCGTTGCGCCGGCGAGGTCGAGCTTCTCGACGTTGCGCTCGATCGCGCGCTGGGCGCCGCGGTCGGACTCGACGAAGAGAGCGCTCGACGCTCCACGAGACAGCGCCTCGAGGCCCATCGCCCCCGACCCGGCGAACAGGTCGAGAACAGCCATGTCGTCCACGGGCCCGATGAGATTGAAGGCGGCCTCGCGGACGCGATCGCCGGTCGGCCGGGTCTCAGTCCTCGGCGCGTAGATCGTTGCGCCCTTACGGCTGCCCGCGATGATCCTCACGATCGTTCGAGGAAATAACGGCCGTCCTCACTCTCGAGGTAGCCTAGGCGCCCCTCGATACACGAGATCATCGTGCCGTAGTCGAATCCGACGACTTCGTCGATCCATCTACGGTCCTTGACCAGCTTCCCTAGGTATCGCCGCCGCTTGTCTGGACGGACAAACGCCCGAATGAGAGCCTCCTCGTGACTCATTCGGCGTGCAGCTCTCCGGCCCAGTCCTCGACCTCGATCAGATAGCCGTCAGGATCGTGCGCAAAGCAGCGCCATCCGCCCCAAGACGGCTGCTTCGGCGGGGTTAGAAACTCCACGCCTCGGGCTCGCAGCTCCTCGTAGGCCTCCCGACAATCCTCGACGGCCAGCACCAAGATCACGGAGCCCGGCCCAGGGGCGAGATGGACGGCCGGCTTGTCCTCGGTGGGCTCGCTCTCGGCAAAGAGATAGACGAGGCCCGAGTCGATGCGGAGGAGCGCGATCTCGGGCTCGTAGCTCACCACCTCGAAGCCGAGTTGGTCTCGGTAGAAGGCCGTCGAGCGCTCGACGTCATGGACGCAAAGCATCGTCGCGAGCGAGACGAGCCTCATCCCGCGAGCATACGGTCCCGGCTAGGCGTGTCTCTCTACACCGCGCAGTGCCTACAGGTTCCTAGGCCTGGACATCGCGGCCCGCGAAGACCCTCTCGACCTCCTCGTTGAGCGGGCCCTCGTAGTCGACGAGGTCCCCAGCCAGTTCACGGGCCTGCTCGAGCAGCTTGCGGTCACTGCGTAGGCGCGTGAAACGGAGATCGGATAGGCCCGCCTGACGGGAGCCGAGGAGTTGGCCCTCGCCGCGGATCTCCAGGTCCACTTCGGCCAGCTCGAAGCCGTCAGTCGTCGCGACGAGCGCCTCGAGCCGCGCCAGCGCCGAGTCGGTCAGCTCCTCCTTGGCCCGCGAGACGAGCAAGCAGTACGACTGCTCCGCGCCCCTCCCCACTCGCCCGCGCAGCTGGTGGAGCTGCGCGAGCCCGAACCGGTCGGCCTCCTGGACGATCATGATCGTCGCGTTCGGGACGTCGACGCCGACCTCGATCACCGTCGTCGCGACCAGCACGTCGAGCTCCCGGGCCTTGAACTGGGCCATGAGCTCTCGCCGCTCCGCCGGCTTCAGCCTGCCGTGGAGAAGCCCCACGCGGTAGCTCTTCAGCTCGCCTTTCCGGAGCAGCTCGGCCTCGCGCTCGGCGGCGCGCGCGACTGACGTCTCGGACTCTTCGATCAGCGGACAGACCACATAGGCCTGCCGCCCCTCGTCGAGGTGTTTCCGCAGCCGCTTGTATGCCTCGCTTGATCGCTCCTGGGTGACCCAGGCCGTCTTGACCGGCTTGCGATCGGCCGGCGGCTTGGCGATCTCGCTCACCGCAAGGTCGCCGTAGACCGTGAGGGCGAGCGTGCGCGGGATGGGCGTCGCGGTCATGTGTAGGACGTGTGGCGTGCGGTTTCCCGTGATCGCACGGCGCTGTTCCACGCCGAAACGGTGTTGCTCGTCGACCACGGCCACGGCCAGGTCCTCGAGCTCGACGCCTTCCTGGATCAGGGCGTGCGTGCCGATGACTATTTGCGCGTCGGCCACATCGTCCTTGACCGAACGGGTGAGCAGCGCGACGCGCACGCCGAGCTCCCGGCACGGGTCCTCGAGCGTGAGGAAGTGTTGCTCGGCCAGCGTTTCGGTCGGTGCCATCAGCGTGCCTCGCTTGCCAGCCTCGACCGCGCGCAACAGCGTGTACAGCGCGACCACGGTCTTCCCCGACCCGACCTCACCCTGCAGCAGCCGCTCCATCGGTTTCGGCTGCGCGAGGTCGGTGTCGATCTCGCCGATTGTGCGCTCCTGGTGCTCGGTGAGCTGGAACGGCAGCCACTCGCGGTAACGGGAGACGAGCTCACCGGGCTCACCGAGAGCGGGCGCAAGCTCCCCCTCGCGCCCGCGCCGCCGCCGAGCGAGCCCGACCTGCAGGACGATCAGCTCATCGAACGCGAGCCGGCGCCGGCCCCTCTCGCCATCCTGCTCGCCACGAGGCCGGTGGAGCGCGTGGAACGCGTCGGCGCGACCCGGAAGCCCCGCGCGCTCCGCAATCCGCGCGGGCAGAAAGTCGGGAAAGTCACACACGTGCGGCAGCGCCTTGCCAACCAGATCACGCAGCTTCTTGACCGTCACGTCGTCGCTCGCCGGATAGACCGGAGCGAAGTCGGCCGTCGCCGAGGCGCCGTTCAGGTCGTACGAGCGCACGGTGAACTCGTTTCGCTTCAGCTGGCCTCGCAGCCGGACAAGGGTTCCGGGCTGGAGCTTCTCCGCGAGCCACGCCTGGTTGAACCACACGGCCGTGATCTGGCCGCTCTCGTCGGCGATGCGCGCCTGCACGATCGAGAGCCGGCGCGACGGTCGCCGCACCGAGGTCTTCAGCACTTCGCCCGCGATGGCCACTTCCTCCTCGCCCGCCAGAAGATCGGCGATCCGCACTTCCTCCGCAGCCGCCTCGTACCGGTGTGGGCGGTGCTCGAGGAGGTCGCGGATGGTGTGCAGACCGAGCTTCGCGAGGTTCTTCGTCACGATCGGCCCGACGCCGGGCAGGGTCGCCACGTCCCGGTCCAGGTGGTCGGGGTGCGCTATCCCCCGCGGCCGCGGCCACTCGGCCGGCACGCTCGACTCACCGAAAGCCGTCGGAAGCGGCGCGCTAGCCGCCGGCGACAACTTCGGCCCGAGGCTCCTCGTTCGGCTCCTCGAAGACGATCGTGAGCCGGTCGATACGCGAGCCCTCCACCTCGAACACCTCGAGCTCCAGGCCGTTCCACTCGACCGAGTCGCCCGCCTCGGGCGCACGGCCGAGCATGCCGAACACGAATCCGCCCATCGTGTGGAAGTCCTCGACGGGAATCGTGATCTCGAACTGCTCGTTGAAGTCGTCGATCGGGAACGTGCCGTCGATCCGAATCGTCCGGGCGTCGATGCGCTCGACCGATTCGTCCGGCAGGTCGTACTCGTCCTCAATCTCGCCGACGATCTCCTCGAGCAGGTCCTCGAGCGTGACGATCCCCTCCATCGAGCCGTACTCGTCGACGACGATCGCCATGTGCTGGTTCGTCTTGCGGAACTCGGCCAGGAGGGCCGCAAGATCCTTCGTCTCGGGCACGACGTAGGGCTTTCGCAGGAGCGCCTCGATCTCCACGTTCTCGATCCCCTGCGAGTACAGGGCCTTGAAGAGGTCGCGGACGTGGAGGATGCCGAGGATCTCGTCGAGCGAGTTGCGATAGGCCGGGTAGCGCGTGTAGGGCGAGTCGATGACCGCCGCCAGGCATTCCTCGGGCGGCAGGTCGACCGAGATCGCCACGACCTCGGGCCGCGGGACCATCACGTCGTGCACCTCTGTGTCGGCGAACCTGAAGGCGCCGTAGAGCATCTCGGACTCCATGCCCTTGACCACGCCGCTCTGGCCGGCCTCGGTCACGATCAGCCTCACGTCTTCTCGTGTGCGCGCGAACATTCCCGACGCCGAGGACTCGACTCCGAACAATCGCGTGACGAAGGTCGCCGAGAGCTGCAGCAGCCACACGAGGGGGCGCGAGATCAGCGCCAGCAGCGCGGTCGGGTAGGCGAGCGCGATCGCGAGCGCTTCGGCTCTTTCGAGTGCCAGCGACTTCGGCACGAGCTCGCCCAGCGTGACGCTCATGTAGGTGAGGATCAGGAACGAGATCGCGTACGCGAGCGTCGTCGCCATCACGGGGTCGAAGTAGCCCGTGAGGAGCGGTTGCCCGATGGCGCCCATGGCGATCCCGAACACGGTGATCCCGACCTGGACGGTGCTGATGAAGACGACGGGCCGGTCCATCAGCGTCAGCGCCCGCTTCGCGCCTCGGCTCCCCTTCTCAGCCCGTTCCTGCAAGCGGGGACGGCTCGCGGTGACGAGCGCGTATTCGGCGGCGACGAAGATCGCGTTCCCCAGTACCAGCAGGAAAACGAGAACTATTCGATAGACGTCGCTCATGCCCCGCTCTCCGGGGCACGCGGACTAGGCGGGTGGTCGTCGTCCAACGGCGATCGTCTCTGAGTATAGGCATCGGTTCGGTCGAGGTTGGTACGAACATGTGTTCTATGATGAGCACTATGCCTGTTGAGTACCGGGAAGAGCCGTGCCGGAGCGCCCTGAACCGCGTCAAGGGCATGCGGTTCGGCTGGTCGTTGAACCCCTACATGGGCTGCGTCCATCGCTGCACGTTCTGTTACGTGCGCGCTTTCGAGCTGCGCGCCGAGCGACCCTTTGACGACCGCTACGGAGTCTCGATCCGGGTCAAGGTCAACATCGCCGAGGTCCTGCGGCGGGAGCTCGGCCGGGCGAGTTGGAAGCGGGAGCCTGTGGCCATCGGCGCCGCCACCGATCCCTATCAGCCCGCCGAAGGCCGGTACCGGCTGACACGCGCCTGCATTCAGGCGCTCGCCCAGGCGTCGAGCCCGTTCTCGATCATCACCCGCGGCCCGCTGATCGTCCGCGACATCGACGTCCTCACGGAGGCCGCCAGACGGGCCGACGTCTCGGTCACCTTTTCGATCCCGACCCTCGACGAAGACGTCTGGCGGAAGACCGAGCCTTCGACCGCACACCCACGCCAGCGGCTCAAGGCTGTCCAGGCGCTCACCGACGCCGGGATCCGCGCCGGGGTCGGGATGGCGCCGGTCCTGCCCGGGATCTCCGACCGCCCGGAGCAAATCGCCGCAGTCGTGCGGGCGGCGCGCGAGGCGGGCGCCTGCGGCATCTGGACGAACCTCCTCTTCCTGCGCCCCGGAACCCGCGAGCATTTCATGGCGAACCTGCAGCGGGACTGGCCCGAGCTCGTTCCCGAATACGAGGAGCTGTACCGTCGGAACGCCTACCTCGGTGCCGCGGAGGCGAAGCCGGTCAAGCAGTTGGTGTCGGGCTTTGCGAAGGAGTTCGGGGTGCGTGACCGGCGCCTGAACCGCCTCCGGCCGGAGCCCGAGCCGGAGCAGCTTGGGCTAGCGGTCTAGATCCGCGAATAGAATCTTCGGGCCGTGCCTGAAGATGACAGCGCCGCCGACGGGACTCCCGAGATCACCTGCCTGATCGTGGACGACCACGAGGTCGTCCGCGAGGGGCTCCGCCTGTCGCTGTCGCGCGCGCCGCACATCCGCGTGATCGGAGAAGCGGCCGACGGCGCGAGTGCGGTTGCCCTGGCCGAGCGGCGAAAGCCGGACGTCGTGATCATGGACGTGCGGATGCCCGGCATGGACGGGCTCGAGGCGACGAAGCTCCTGACCGAGAAGGCGCCAGAGGTCGCGGTTCTCATCTTCACGGCCTACAGCGAACGCAGCCTGCTCGGCCGAGGGCTGGAGTCCGGGGCGAAGGGCTACATCCTCAAGGAGGCTCCGCACCCGACCCTGTTGCGCGCGATCGAGAAGGTTGCGACCGGCGAGGGGTACGTCGACCCCGCGCTGATGCCGGCCTTCCTGACCGGCAAGGGCGAGGACATGCTCACTGGCCGCGAGCGGGAGATCCTCCAGCTCCTCGCCGATGGCATGTCGAACGCAGACGCGGCGAAGCAGCTCTTCATCAGCCAGGAGACGGTGAAGAGTCACGTGCGGCACATCCTCACGAAGCTCGAGGCGGACACGCGGACGCATGCGGTGGCGATTGCGCTTCGCGAGGCGATCATCGACTAGGCCGGTCCTGCTCGTCTGCGGGGTCGTGGCGGGGGCGGTCTTTGGCGTGCTCGGGCTCGCCGTCGACGCGGCACCGCTTGCGCTCGCAGGGCTCTTGGCCGCCGTCGCCGCGGCGGGGGCGCTGGCGGCTTTGCTGCTCTTCCGCGAGAGCCGGCGCGAGGTCGAGACGCACGAGGAGATGGAGCGGCTCTCGGCTGAGCACATCCGCCTCTCCGACCAGCTCATGACCGCCGAGCAGGAGGAGCGCCGCCGGCTCGCCCTCTTCTTGCACGACGGGCCGGTGCAGTCGCTCGCCGGAATCGCCCTGATGCTCGACGCCGTTGCCAGCTCGGTCGAAGCCGGGCACGGCGGGGAAACATTGCAGGTGCTTCGCTCGGCGATGGACAGGCAGCGGGAGACGATCCGCTCGCTGCGCGACCTCTCGTTCGAGCTGGAGCCGGTCGTGCTGCGCGACCAGGGATTCACGCCAGCCGTGCGAGCGCTCACCGAGCAACTGGGGATCGCTGAGGAGATCGAGTTCGAGCTCGACGTGGAGGGTGCCGAGGCGCTCTCTCAGCAGGCCCAGGTCGCGATCTACCAGATCATCCGCGAGGCTCTCCACCAGGCGATCCGCCGCGGGCCGCCGACCAGGATCTCGATTCGCGTCGGCGAAGCAGACAACGGCGTGGAGACGGTGGTCGCCGACGATGCGCCGGGCGAGCGGCGGCGACGCACCTTCGAGGCGCTCGAGGAACGTGCTCGCTCGCTGAGCGGCCGGCTCTCGGTCGATCAGGGCGAGGACGGCGGCACCGCCGTTCGAGTCGTCTTTCCCGCCTACGCCGTCCGGCGCTAGGATCGCGCGGCTATGGACGGACACGTGCTCTTCGTCTCCAAGCCCACGGGATACGAGCTCCTGCCCCGGGAGGGCGACCCACCGGCGATCGGCGCCGAGGTGCAGTTCGACGGTCAGGAAGGCAGCTGGTTCGTCACGCGCATCGGCCCCTCGCCACTCCCGTCCGACAAGCGGCGCTGCGCCTACCTGTTGCAGACGACCTAGCACGGGTGAACCCCTGGTTCCCCCGTCTTTCACGGTCGCACTGGAGGTTGCGAATAGGGCTTTCCCACCGAAGCCCCGGCTAGCCGAGGGCGGATTCCGCCGCGATACGGCCGAAGACCAGAGCCGCGGCCAGCCCGCTCGAGTAGCCCCCGGTCGAGATGCCGCCCACATCGGCGCCGGCCGCATACAGGCTGCCTGCACCTCTGACCCGGGCGTGCGCGTCGATCCGCAGCCCCCCGAGAGTCTGCGTCACCGCCGCGCGCACCAGCACGGAAACACGGCCATCCTCCTCCCGGACGGGTGCGCCCGCGGCGCGAGCGGTCTCGATCATCGCGGCGACGGTTCGTTCCCGAACGCGTTCCTGCAGCGACGCGGGCTCGACGGTGTACCAGGCCCGCCCGCCGGGCCAGCTCGCAATCTGCTGGACGAGGTCGGTCTCCGACCACGTGGGCTCGCCCTCGAAGCGCTCGGAGGCGTCTTCGGAAGTCACGGTCGCGTACCGGCCGTAGAGCTGCGTAAGCCGGACGAAGTCCGCCTCGGCGACGTGGTCGACGGCGGGCATCGCGCGGCCATAGAACTCGTCGAGATCGCCTGCGGTCTCGCCCCCCCGCCCCCGCCCGAGCTCGAGCCCGTCCCCCACGCTCCACGGGTTCGCTCGCAGCAAGAGCCCTCGCTCGCGCGCCAACCGGGCCGGGAAGCCGCCCGTGGCGAGCACAAGCGGTCCTTCCGGCCACGTTCCGCTCCAACCTGTCCGGTGCCTGGCACCAGACGTGGCCCGGATAAGCACGTCGGTCAGAGCACGCGGATCGAAGCGACGACCCACCGTGCGAGGGTTGCCCGTGCCCGGCTCGGTGACCCGCGCTCCGAGCGACTCGAGCCAGTCGAGCCCCTCGTCCAGGCGATCGAAGATCGCCCGCTGCAGGTGCTCGTCACCTCCCGGGCACTCGGCTCGGAAGTCGTCGAAGTCTCGGTGGCGCCAGATGACGCCGCTCGAGAGCAACATCGAGCCGCCCGCCCGATCTCCCTTTTCGAGCACGAGTGGCTCCGCGCCAAGCTCGCGCGCACGCGCGGCCGCGCTGAGGCCGGCCATCCCCGCGCCGGCGATAGCCAGGTCGGCTATTTGAGCGCGAAGGTCGGCTTGTGCTCGACGTATTCGATCTTCACGCGCTCAGGCCCCCAGAGGAAGACCGCACATGTGTTGGCCGCGTCGACCACGTCCGCAACCTCGATGCCGAGCTCCTGCGCTTCTTCCAGGTGCTCGTCGGAGGAGTCCACGAGGACGGCGAGGTGGTTGAGCAAAGGCCGCTCAGGGTTGCCCGGCTCTCCCTCGTGAAACTCGACCCAGGCGCCACCGACCTCCACGCGATGTTCCCCGCTGGGCGAGAAGCCGAGCGGGCCGTAGAGCTCGGCCGTTGCGGCCGGGTCGGCGGAAAACAGAGCGACGTGGTCGACGTCGTACTCGACGTCGGTCTGCGCCTCGACCAAACCGAGCCGAAGCCCTTCGAAGACGTCGAAGTACGCAGCGCCGTCAGTCCGCTCGACGGCGATGCCGTCCAGTCCCTGCAGCGACGCCTCGAGATCGTTCACGCGAAGCGCCACGTGCTTCAGAGCACCCCGCTCGCGCGGCCCTTCGGCCTCGAAGAGGGTCAGCTTGCCGCGGCGCGCGTTCGTGCCGACGAGCGTGAACTTGTCGGTGCGGTCGATCACGTGCATCGAGAGACGCTCGGTCGCAAAGTCCGCGATCCGGTCGCGGTCAGCCACCCAGAGGGCGACATGGTCCAAGGTCTTGGGCCTCACGCGGGGCAGACTAGCGGCCGCGCGAGACCCTGCGACGGATTACTTCTTGCGGTTGACCGCAGCGAGCAGCTGCTGCTTGTTCATCCGTGAGCGGCCCTTGACGTTCAGGCGCTTGGCCTGGTTGTAGAGCTGCTCCTTCGTCTGGCCCTTCGGACGCTGCGTGCCCGAGCGAAGACCACCGCGCCGGCCCGACGAGATGTCCTGCCGCGAGGAGCGAGAGGACGTCTTCGCCTCGCCCGAGCGTGCGCGCTCCTTATTGACCGTTCTGGCCGCGATCTCCTTCGCACCCTTCGTCGACTTCCCGCTCTGCTTGGCGCTGTCCTTGATGTGCTCGTACTGGCGCTCGCGCTTCGAGCTCCATGCTTCCTGAGGCACGTGCCTCCCCTTTGTCGATTCCCCGAGGAGGGTTCCCGAAGGCGAAATTTTCTATTCCAGCGGGGGGTTCTGGACGTTGTGCTCGGTCGCGTACTCGTTCGTCAACTGGTTGATGGCCTCAGGGTCGCCGTAGGCGTAGTTGATCTTGACGAAGGGCTCCCACTTATCCGGAAGCGCGTCCTCCGGGAAGATCGCCTCGACCGGACACTCCGGTTCACACGCACCACAATTCCCCGTGTAGACCCCCCCGGCGAGCGTAAAGGCATGTTTCTCGGGCACGACGGCGCAGAAAGTGTTCTCCGCATCGGCTTCCTGCGGTTCGACGCTCATCACGCGCCAGAAGACCTCCCGCGTGGCCAGGTAAAGCCAGCGAATCGGCCGACTACGGACGCCAAAGTTCGTCTCGACGCTCGACTCCTCGCCGGAGCCGACCGTGACCAGGCCGGCGTAAGGCGCCACGGCCTCGAGCCACGCGAGCGCCTCGTGGTCGATTGACCGCAGGCGCCACGACCCTGCTCTGACCGGGTCGCCATCCGCGGCGAGCCAGCCGTCGATGAAGCCCGCGATGTACTCGACGTCAGCGGTCTCGGGAAGCAGGCGCTTCAGGTTTGCGCACGAGCGCACGACCCCTGTACCCACATAGCCGGGGTGGACATCGAGGCTCGGCGAAAAATTGACCTGATCGAAAAAGTCGCGAAACTTCGCAACTCGCTCGCCGTAGAGCTGCACGTAGTGAAGGTGCTCGCCGGAACGGATCTCTTGCTTGTTCCAACTGCCGTCTCCGAAGACGAGCCCGTGCACCACACCTAGCCGATACGTCTCGGAGTCACGACGAGGCTGCGCTCGCATCGAGGGGATGAACTGGCCCGACGAAAGCGAGTCGGTCCGCTCGCCGTCTGCGAGAAACCATGAATGCGTCGAGGTCGCCCAAACCGTGCGCCTGAACCTCGAAATGTTTCGAGTGGTGAGTCGGGTGCCGCCGTAACGCGTTCGCTCCTCGAACGCGGGCGCGAGCTCCACTGCGACGACCGGCTTGCGGCGGAACCGCTTGACCAACGCAGGCTTGAAACCGGTGTCCGTCAGCACGCGGCAAGGCTGATCCTCCAGCTCGGCAAAGGTGCGCAACCCCTGGGTGGTGAACAGCTGCTCCGTGGAGGCGAAGCAATCGATGCACTCCTCGGGGTCGATGATCAGGATCCGCTCGAACTCGTGGATGCAGTCGACCGGGCAGACGTCGACGCACGAGCGGTCTTTGATGTCGATGCAGGGCTCGGCGATGATGTAGGTCACGAGCGAGTCAGTCTAGCTAGCTGCCAGGAGCTCTTCGACGAGCTCCGCGGCCCGCTCCGACAGCGCGGATTTGGCCACGACCTGGTCGAATCCGGCCTCGTGGGCACGGCGTAGGCCGGCCGTGTCCTTGTGGTTCGTGAAGCCGAGGATCGGGGCGTCGGGATAGGACTCCGCCACGTCGTCCGGGTCGACGCGGGACACGTCGGCGACGACGAGATCCGGCGGGTCGGCGCTATCGGTCGTCACCAGGCGGTGCCCAGGGAGACCGGCTTCGAGCTTTCCCCGGATGTAGAGATCCACCCCTACGAGAAGGATGGTCGACACGGCGCTTCCGAGAGTACTACTCGACGGTGATGGCGGGGAGGTCCAGGCCGTAGACCGGGTGTGCGCAGGCGTGTGCTCGGCACGCGTCAGCCCAACGATGATCACCACACCGAGCCGCAGTTGGCTCATTACCTACTCAGACTCTTCCCAGCCTCGTCCGGTAGGACTAAGGTCGCGTCATGCTCGTGGCCGTCGCTCGCGTCGAGGAGGTGCCGCCCGGCACGGTGAAGACCGTCCAAGCCGGGGACGAGGCGATCGCGCTCGCGAACGTCGACGGTTCGTTCTACGCGACGCAGAATGCGTGCCTGCACCTCGAGGGCCCGCTCGGCGAGGGTCGGCTCGACGAGTGCGTGCTCACCTGCCCCTGGCACGGCTGGCGCTACGACGTGCGGACCGGCAAGAACGACTTCGACCTCGCCATCGAGCTCCGCACGTATGAGGTGCAGGTCGAAGACGGCGAGGTCAAGGTCGCCGTCTGACCTCCAGCGGGGGCTCGACTTTGCCCGTGCCGGAGACTATTTCGCCGCGCACGAGGCACTCGAAGACGCCTGGCGAGCGGCCGGCCCCGCTGAGAAGGACTTCTTCCAGGGGCTCGTCCACGTCGTGGTCGCCTGGTATCAGGCCGGCCGCTCCAACCGTCCCGGCTGCGAGCGCCAGCTGGAGAAGGCGGCCCGGAGGCTCGAACCGTTCGCGCCCGGGCACCAGGGCATCGACGTGGCGGCCTTTCTGATGCAGGTCGGGGCCGCGCGGAAGCGCGTCGACGCCGGCTCGCTCGACCTCGAGCCGCTAGACGTCCCCTAGACCGATCGCGTCGAGAAACCGCGCGACCAGGATTCGGAGCCACCAGTCCCGGTGGAAGAACAGCAGCAAGCCGAGCGCGACGAGCATCAGCCCACCGGTCACGCGAATAGCCGTGTAGTGGTCACGCAGCCAGCGGAAAGCACCCATCGCCCGGGCGAAGGCGACGCCGGCCAGTAGGAAAGCGACGCCGAGGCCCAGCGAATAGGCGGCAAGAAGAGCGGAGCCACGCAGAACGGTCCCCGTATCACTCGCGAGAACCAGGATCGAAGCGAGCACCGTCCCGATGCAGGGGGCAGCGCAGACGGCGAAGGCCGCGCCGAGGAGCAGGGACGATCCTCTACTGCGCGCGCCCGAGACGAGCCCCGGCGCGACCAGGCGTTCGGGCCAGGGCAGAAGACCGATGAACGTCAGGCCGAGAACGACCAGGATGAGCCCTGCGAGCTCCGCCTGCCGGTCGCTGGAGAGCACGCCGCCGATCGCGGCCGCCCCCGCGCCGAGGACGACGAACACGACCGTGAACCCGGCGATGAACGGCAGGCTCCCGAAAGCAACGCGCCTGGCTGTCCCCGGTTTTCCAAGGCGCCCGGCCTCGACCGCGGAAACCGCGGACAGGTATCCCGGCACGAGCGGCAGGACGCAGGGCGTGACGATGGAGGCGAAGCCGGCCAGAAAGGCGATCGGGATCCGCTCAATCAAGGCGCGCGAGCTCGCGGTCGACGCGGCGCTCGAGCTCGGGGTCGAGCGGGGCCACGGGCGGCAGCGGCTCCCGCCCCCGACTCCACCGCCACGCGGCGAACCCGAGTACGAGCGCGGCTCCGAGAGCACCGACGAGCGGCAGCAGCCAGGCAAGCAGATCGAAGCCCTCCTTCGGCGGTGCGGCGAGGATTCGCGGCCCGTACTGGTCGACGAGGCGATCTTTGATCTCCTGCTTGGAGTCGCCGGCCCGGATGCGGATCGCGATGAAGCGCTCCACCTGCTGCGCCGCGGGCGAGCTCGATTGCTCTAGGGTCTCGCCCGGGCAGACCGGGCACATGATCTCGCTCTCCAGATCCTCGAGCGTAGGCCGCGCCTCACTTGCCAGCGCGGCCGGCACGACTACCAGAGCGACGAGAGCGACCAGCGCTAGCCGCCTCACGTCGCGAGTGCTTCCTGCAGCCCGTTCTCGAGCGCCTCGGCCGTCACCTCACCGCGGATGTAGCCGACGATCCGGCCCTCGCGGCTGACGAAATACGTCCAGGGAATCGGCAGCCCCCCGTACTGCGCGAGAACGCGCCCGTTCCCGTCGCGGACGACGGGGAACGTCACGCGGTAGCGATCGACGAACCGCTGTGCATCACCGGAGAAGTCGGTGGTGTTGACGCCGATGAAGGTCACTCCGCGGCCGCGGTAGCGCTGCCAGGCCTGCTCGAGCCTCGGCGTCTCCTTCTTGCACGGCTCGCACCAGGACGCCCAGATGTTGATGACGACGACTCTCCCGCGCAGCGATTCGAGCCGAACCATGCCGTCACCACGGAGCCGGCGAAGCACAAACGACGGAGCCGGCGGAGTCTCCCCTTGCGAGAACTGCGCCG
>JACCXX010000103.1 GCA_013696805.1 Actinomycetota bacterium | reverse complement strand
CGCATGACGAACTCGCCGCAGACGAGGCACTCGAGGCTCGCGCCCCGGAGAAGGGCGTTCAGCTCCTGTTCGAGCGTGCGGTTCAGAGACTCCACGGTCACAGCTTCCGGAAGACCCCCGTCACGATCCCGAGGATCTGAACGTAGTCGGCATAGATCGGGTCGAGCGAGTCGTTCTCCGGTTGCAGGCGCACGCGGCCGCCCTCCCGGAAGAACCGCTTGACCGTCGCCTCGTCCGCGCCCTCGTCCTGGCCGGCCAGCGCGACGACGATCTCGCCGTTCCGTGCGTCGGCCTGGCGGTGAACGACGACGATGTCGCCGTCGAGGATCCCCGCGTTGATCATCGAATCGCCCTTTACGCGCAGGAGGAACTCCTCGCCGTCGCCTCGCGCAAGCGTGTCGGGCACGGCGAGGTGCTCCTGGATGTTCTGCTCCGCGAGCAGCGGGCCACCCGCGGCGATCTCGCCGAGGAGCGGCAGCCGGTGCACGTCATCTGCGGGCTGCGACCTGACGCGGTCGGTCAATTCGAGGGCGCGAGGCTTAGTCGGGTCGCGCTTGATGAGCCCGGCACGCTCCAGGTTTGCAAGGTGCGCGTGAACGGTTGAAGGGGAGGCAAGGCCGACGGCCTCGCCGATCTCCCGCACGGTCGGCGGATAGCCGTGGCCGTCCAGGTACGACGTCAAGAAGTCGAGAATCTGGCGTTGCCGCTCGGTTAGCACTGGGCCTCCTTCCGCGAACATGTGTTCGTAGAGTAGCTACGCCGACGGACGGCGTCAAACATACGTTCGCGTCGCGAGTTGGGCTCGCGAATTGATTTAGGCGGCGCGGCGCATGCGGCGAAGCATCTGGACCATCCGCCGGGCGCGAGAAACGAAGAGGTATGCCCCGATCAGCGCCGCGATCTTCTCGGCGTCCAATCGTGTCCGCTTTCCCACCCCATCGGCGACCTTTCGACCGACCTTCCCGCGCAATCCCACGAGCCCAGCCTGACCAATCTGTTTTGTGTCCACACCTATCCATACCCGCCGCCGGCGCGGGCTATGCCCGTGCCCGCCACGACCATCTCTCGGAGCCACTCCGTTGCCCGAAGCCTGCTTCGGGCAAAAGCCGGGGGCGCCAGCCCCGGCAAGTGCGCTGGAGAGGACTTGAACCTCCACGGGGTCTTAACCCCACAAGGCCCTCAACCTTGCGCGTCTACCAATTCCGCCACCAGCGCGCGGGGCGCAGTGTAGCCGTGCTAAGGCGCCGGGCGGCGCCGCCATCAGGACATGCCGGTTTGCCTGCGCGTCCGTCGGAAATCGCCGACCGAGCGAATTGCGCCAACGCCGAAACGCCATCTAGGGTTGCCCAGGATGAAGGCTCTCTGCGAAAAGGCGGTCGAGACTGCGCTCGCGGCAGGCGCGTCCTACGCGGACGCCCGCGCGGTCTTCACCCGGCGGCAGCACGTCCTCACGAAGAACGGCCAGGTGGACGACCTCTCGGACTCCGAGAGCGAGGGGATTGGCGTCCGCGTCCTCGTGGACGGCGCCTGGGGTTTCGCCGGCGACCGGCGGCTCGACGAGGCAGGCGCCCGCGACGCGGCCTCGCGCGCGTGTGCCTTTGCACTCGCCGCCCCGAGCCGAAACGGACGGCAGCTCGCCCCGGTCGAGCCTCAGCAAGGCCGCTACGAGACACAGCTGGAGCGCGATCCCTTCGACGTCCCACTCTCAGAGAAGATCGATCTCTGCCTGCGCGCCGAGGAAGGAATGCGGCAGCCGCAGATCAAGGTCACCCAGGCAATGGTTCGCGCCCAGCGCGAGGAGAAGGTGCTCGTCTCCTCCGAGGGCAGCTCGATCGAGCAGGTGCTCGTCGAGTGCGGCGGCGGAATCGACGCGTCTGCCGCCGCGGGCGACCAGCTCCAGATCCGCAGCTATCCCAGCCAGCATTCGGGCGCGAGCGGTCAGGGCGGCTGGGAGTACGTCGAGTCGCTCGGTCTCGACCGAGAGGCGGAGCGCGTCGGCGAGCAGGCCGTCGCGCTCCTGACGGCGAACGAGTGCCCGGCGGGGAACAGGACAGTCGTCATCGACTCCGAGCAGATGGCTCTCCAGGTTCACGAGTCGGTCGGCCACCCGACCGAGCTCGACCGGGTCTACGGAACCGAAGCGGCCTACGCGGGGACGAGCTTTCTGAAGGCCGGAGACCTCGGCTCGCTGCGCTACGGATCGGACCTCATGAACATCACGGCCGACTCGACCACCCCCGGCGGCCTCGGCACCTTCGGCTTCGACGACGAGGCCGTCCCAGCCCGGCGCGAAGCGATCGTCGAAGGCGGCGTCCTGAGCGGGTTCCTGACCTCGCGGGAGACGGCGGCGAAGCTCGGCGCGGGCCAGGGAGGCTCGATGCGCGCCGAGGGCTGGAGCCGCATGCCGCTCGTCCGCATGACCAACCTCCACCTCGAGCCGCACGAGGGCACGCTCGACGACCTGCTCGGCGACGTCGACGACGGCCTCTATCTCGAGACGAACAAGAGCTGGTCGATCGACGACAAGCGCCTCAACTTCCAGTTCGGCACGCAGATCGCCTGGGAGATCAAGAAGGGCAAGGTCGGCCGCATGCTTCGAGACGTGACGTACACCGGGAACACGCCCGTGTTCTGGGGCTCGATGGATGCCGTCGGCGGCCAGGAGACATGGGTGCTCTACGGGCTGACGAACTGCGGCAAGGGACAGCCGGGACAGTCGGCACACGTTTCCCACGGCGCAGCACCGGCTCGGTTCCGCGACGTCCAGGTCGGCGTTAAGTCGTGAAGACGCTCGAGCTCGCCGAGCGGGCCCTGAAGGCCGCCGAAGGGGACGAGGCCGAAGTGCTCGTCCACGCCGAGCACTCGGGCGTTGCCCGGTTCGCGAGCTCGGAGGTTCACCAGCCGACGCTGATCGACAACACGGGGGTTCGGCTGCGGATCGTTCGCGACGGCAAGGTCGGGTCGGCATATACGAACCGCATCGGCGACGAGGCTCTCGCAGAGCTTGTACGGCGTGCCGGCGAGGTTGCTGACAGCGCGCGACCCGATCCTCACTTTCCCGGGCTCGCGCCTCCGGCCAACCCTCCGGCCGTGAACGGCTACGACGAGGAGACGGCCGTGCTCGGAGCCGACGATCAGGCCCGACTGGCAGCGGCGGCAATCGAGGCCGCGGGCGAGTTCGGCCTCTACGGCTACTTCACGAGCGGTGTGACCGAGCTCGCGATCGCATCGACGACCGGTGTCCGCCACCACCAGGCGATGACGGACGCGGTGTGCCTCTGCCTGGCCGCCGTCGAAGGGAAGTCAGGCTGGTCGGTGCGAACATCGAGCCGGGTCGGTGACCTGACGCCGGCCGAGCCCGCCGAGGAGGCCGCGGCGAAGGCCGCGCGCACCGGCGGCGCACAGGAGATCGAGCCGGGGCCGTATCGAGCCGTCCTGGAGCCGTACGCGGTGGCGGATCTCCTCACCTGGTTCGCGTACGACAGCTTCAGCGGGCTCGGATTCATCGAGGAGCGGAGCTTTCTCGCCGGCCGACTCGGCGAGAAGGCGCTGGACGAGAAGGTCTCGATCAGCGACGACGCGCTGGACGAACGCGGGCTACCGAAGGCGTTCGACTTCGACGGCGTGCCCAAGCAGCGCGTGCAGCTCGTCGAAGACGGGGTGCTGAAGGGCGTCGTCTGGGATCGCGAGTCGGCGGCCCGCGCCGGCGAGGGCGTCGAATCGACCGGCCACGCGCCGCCCGACGCGTGGAAGTACCTCGGGCCGCAGCCGTTCGCGCTTTCGATGGACGGCGGTGAGGCAGGCTCCTATGACGAGCTGGCCGAGCTCGTCGGCGACGGCATCTACGTCACGCGCCTCCATTACCTGAGCATCGTCCAGCCCCGCGAAGGCGTACTCACCGGGATGACGAAGGATGGCACGTTTCGGATCCGGGACGGGAAGGTCGCCGAGCCGCTCGTCAACCTCCGTTTTACGGTCGCGCTACCGGACGTGCTGGCCGACGTCCCCGGCCTCACCCGCGACCCGATGCTCGTCAACCAGAACGAGCTCTACGACGACCGCTATCCGTTCGCCGCGCGCGTGCCGGGGATCACGACCGCGAAGTTCAACATCACGGGCACCGGCTCAGGGCCCGGCCTCTAGAGACACGCGCGAGTAGTCGACGACGCCGAGCGCATCCATCCGCCAGCCGTGGACGCGCGGGGACACGAGCCGTGCCTCCGCGACCCAGCCGAGCGGGACGAGGCTGTCGGCCTGAGACCTGACGAGATCGTCCAGGGTTGTTCCGATCGCACGGACGAAGCGCATGTCCGCCTTCCGCGCCCCAGGTCGCAAGCGCACCGGGAGCCCGAGTTGTCGCCAGTCCGCCCAGACGAGCTCGGCTGCCTCGACGAG
>JACCXX010000094.1 GCA_013696805.1 Actinomycetota bacterium | reverse complement strand
GCTGGGCTCCTGGACTTCCGCCGTCTGCGTTCGGTCCGCAACCTCGACCTGCTCGTCCTGCTCTCCTTCTCCGTGTCGCTGTGGCTCTTCAACGACGGACACGTCTTCGCAAGCGTTCCGCTCGCCTACCCGCCGCTGGTCTACCTGCTCGTACGCATGGTCTGGATCACCGTTCGCGGCCCGTCTCGCGCTTCGCCTCCGATCTGGCCCATCTGGCTGCTCGCAGCGCTTACGGTGTTTCTCGCCGGCTTCCGCGTAGGCCTCAACGTGCAGGCCTCGAACGTGATCGACGTCGGGTACGCGAGCGTCATCGGCGCGCACCGGATTGCGAACGGCGAGATGCCCTACGGCCACATGCCCGTCGAGGAGAACCTGAAGAAGTGCGGCGCCGAGAACGCGGACGGCCGCGTGCGCGAGAGAGTTCAGACGAACGGCCGCTGCGAGTCGGCCAACGAGCGAGGGGACACTTACGGGCCGGTCGCGTACGAGGCGTACGTGCCGGGGTACGCCCTCTTCGGCTGGAGCGGCCGGTGGGACAAGCTGCCGGCGGCGCACGTGACGGCGATCGCGTTCGATTTGCTCACGATGTTAGGCCTGCTGCTTGTCGGTCTCCGGTTCGGCGGCGCTCGCCTAGGTGTCACGCTCCCCTTCGCGTGGGCGGCCCATCCGTTCACGCAGTACGTGTCCAACTCGAACACGAACGACGCGATCATGCCCGCGCTCCTCGTCTTCGGCTTCTGGCTCGTTACCTCTCCGTGGACGCGCGGCGGCTTCCTCGCCCTCGCGGGCTGGACGAAGTTCGCCGCCCTACTGCTCGCGCCGCTGTGGGCCTCCTATGGCGAGCCCCACGCGATCAGCACGAAGGCGCGGTTCGCCGGCGGCTTCGCCCTCGGGACACTCGGCTGCTTCTGGATCCTCTTCCTCGAGCCGGATCCCCTGCAGGCTGCGCGCGTGTTCTGGGACCGCACCTTCGGGTGGCAGGTCGGCCGCGACTCGCCGTTCTCGATCTGGGGCTGGGGCCAGTACCACGCCAGGGGGATCCCGGACCTCGGCAAAGCTCAGTTCGTAGCGGTGGTTCTGCTGGTCGCCGGCTCGGCCGCGACCTTCTTCCGACCGCGCCGCAAGACGGTGTTGCAGCTCGCCGCGCTGACGGGAGCCATTCTGATCGGCTTCGAGCTGACCCTGACGCACTGGTTCTACCTCTACATACCGTGGTTCCTGCCCTTCGTCGCCTATGCAGTGCTGGCAGCAGATGACAGTCGAGAGCCGGCCGCGTCCGGTTGATCCGATGCTCGCCGCGTTCGCGGCGGGCATCGCGTCGATCCTTTTTCTCACATCGTGGGCGCTCCTCCACCGCGGCTTCTACAAGCGCGACCAGATCGTGGACACGCCCGTCTATCACCGCTACGGAGAGGCAATGGACGACGGGCGCGTCCCCTATCGCGACTTCGGGCTCGAGTACCCGCCCGGCGCGCTGCCGGCCTTCGTCGTCCCGGCGATTGGCGACGCGGACTTCGGGACGTTCACCCGGCGCTTCGAAGGGCTGATGGCGGTGTGCGGCCTGGCACTCGTGGCGTTTGTGGCGGCAGCGCTGGCTGGACTCGGCGCCGGTGCCCGCCGCCTGGCCGCGGCGCTCGGGCTCGTCGCGCTCGCCCCACTCGCGGCCGGCTCCGTCGTTCTCTCGCGCTTCGATCTCTGGCCGGCGGCGCTCGCCGCGGCAGCTCTCGCCGCTCTCCTCTCGGGTCGAGAGCGGTTGGGCCACGGAGCTCTCGGCCTGGCCATCGCCGCCAAGATCTACCCGGCGGTGCTGGCACCTCTCGCGGTGGCCTACGTGTGGAAACGCCAAGGACGCCGCGAGGCGATCCGCTGCGGCGCGATCCTGGTCGGAGCGACGGCGATCGTCGTCCTGCCCTTCCTGGCCCTCTCCCCGGGGGGCGTGTGGGACAGCTTCACGCGACAGGCATCTCGCCCGCTGCAGATCGAGAGCCTCGGGTCCGCGTTCCTCCTGGCAGCTCATCACCTGTTCGGGCTCGACATCACGATGGACTCCAGCCACGGCTCCCAGAATCTGGCGGGGACGCTGCCCGGCGCGCTGGCGCTCCTGCAGGCGCTCGTCCAGGTGGCCGTGCTCGTCGCAGTCTGGATCGCGTTTGCGCGGGGGCCTGCGAGCAAGGAGCGGTTCGTGCTCGCCTGCGCGGCGGTGCTCACCGCGTTCATCGCGCTCGGCAAGGTGGTTTCCCCGCAATTCCTGATTTGGCTGATCCCGGTTGTCCCGCTCGTTCACGGGCGCCGTGGGCTCGCCGCGTCGTCTTTGCTGGCGGCGGCGCTCGTCCTGACGCAGCTCTGGTTCCCGTTTCGATACTGGGATCTCGCGCTGCGCTTCGATGAGACCGCTTCGTGGCTCGTTCTCGTGCGCGACCTCGTCCTGCTCGTGCTGCTTGCCGTGCTCGCCCTCGGGCTACGAGAGCGCTACGCGGACGGGCTCGCACGCGGTCGCGCGACCTGAGCCGTCGCACTCGACAAGCACGCCTTCGAGCCGGACGTCACCCTCGGCCGTCGCGAACCTGACCGGGATCCCCGTCCGCATCCGGTCGATCGCAAGGTCGGCCACGACCCCGATCACGGAGTCGTGGGGGCCCGTCATCCCCGCGTCGGTGATCGCAGCCGTCCCCCCAGGCTGGACGCGGGCGTCGTTCGTCTGGACGTGCGTGTGCGTTCCGAACACACCCGTCACCTTCCCGTCGAGCCAGCGCGACATGGCCACCTTTTCGCTCGTCGCCTCTCCGTGGAAGTCGACGATCACGATCGGTGTCTCGCGCAGGGCCTCTTCGACGAGGTCGTCGACGATCTCGAAGGCGGAGACCATCGGCTCCAGGTAGAGGCTGCCGAGGAGGTTGATGACGGCCACCTTCGTGCCGTCGGCGGTTGGCATCACGGTGAGCCCTCGGCCCGGGGCGTTCTTCGCGTAATTCGCGGGCCGGATCACGCGATTCGTTCCCGAAAGGTACGGGACGATCTCCTTCCGCCGCCACGTGTGGTTGCCGAGGGTGATCACGTCGGCGCCGGCCGCGAGCAGCTTGTCCGCGATCTTCGGCGTGATTCCGAGCCCGTCGGCAGAGTTCTCGCCGTTCAGGACGCAGAAGTCGATTCCGCGCTCCTCGCGCAGGGGCGGCAGCAGCGCCTCGACCGCCGCGCGTCCCGGCTGGCCGTTCACATCCGCGACGAAGAGGAGCTTCAGGGAAGCGCCAGGGTGGCCGCCGGGTGCACCTCGACGGACACGTGGTTCCCCGCGTCCTGCGTGTAACGAGCGAGCGCCTGGCGCTCGACGCGCGAGAAGTCGAGCACCGAGCCGATCTTCGATCGGGCAGCCGCTACCGAGGAGCCGACCGAGAGCGCAGGGTCCGGCCGTAGGTGGGTCAGCGTGACGACGAGTGAAGGAGCGGCGACCGGCTGCACGTCGATCCGTGCGCCGAGTGTCTTCTCGCTGACGATGTACGGGGTGATGCCCACGACGGTGCCGTCGACGGGCGAGTAGACGTCGGTTCCCGGTGGGGCCCCGACGTCGAGCGCGCTGGTGTCTGCTCCGCTTTCACCGCCGAGCTTGTAGTACGTGAGGCCGCCCTCGCCGCTGCCGAAGAGCCGTCCTAGGACCCGCGAGACGAGCCCCTCGTTCGCCTGTCGCCCGATCGGCTCGAGAGCGAGTGCGCCGTCGCCTGCGGCGTGGTAGCCGATCGCGGTCACGCGACTTTGGTCAATCGGCAGCTGAACGCGGAGCGAGCCACGCAGTGCGACGACCTGGGGGCGCGGCGGGCCAGCGGGAAGCAGGCGCTTCGCGGGCGCAGGGCCGGTTGTGACGGCCGGCGCGGGCGAGCCGGAGCCGAAGGCGGTCAGGAGCAGGGTAATCAGCGCAGCGATGGAGGCTGCGATCAGACCGGCGATGCGGCGTTGCCTGCGTCTCGCTTGCGTTCGAGCTTGCAGAGTGCGGCGCGCCTGCCCGGGGGCTCGGGGCGAGGGCATGCGGCCCACGCTAACCGGTGTCGGTACGGATTGCAAAGCTGCAGTCGCTCGAACAGTTCGTGGCATCGAAGGTGGCGATCGTAGGCGGGAGTCCTCCCAGAGTTCGTGACGGTCCAGCGCAAGGTTGCCGTCCTCGGCGAAGGACCACTCCCAGGGAGGGGGCCTGAGCGCGACCACCTGCGCGCTACGATGGCCTCTATGGCCGGCGGGGCGCCGACGATCCAGATCCCGCGCTGGATTCAGCTCGTCGGGCTCCCCATGCTCGCGTTGCTCGTCTGGTTCATGGCGAGCCAGGTCTTTCACGCGGTCTTCGTCTTCCTCGTCGCGGCCTTGATCGCCCTGCTTCTGGACCCGCTCGTCCGGGCCCTCAGTCGCCTCTGGATCCCGCGCGGATTCTCGATCGCGATCGTCTACCTCAGCTTCGCTGCGGCGTTGACCGTTGTGATCGTCGCCCTCGGCATCGTCGTTGTCGACCAGTCGCAATCAGCGGCAGACCGGATCGAGAATTACCTTACGGTCGAGCACGGACAGACCAGCCAGACCGGGTTCGAGCAGGACGTGGACGACCTTCAGCTCTGGCTGGACGACCACGGGCTCGAGCGCGTAGACGTCCGTGAGCAGGGCGACGAGATCGCGGCGGACTTCAAGAACGCGGACGTCGAGAAGTACACCTCGCGCGCGATCGACTTCCTGCGCGGAGCGGCGATCGGGATCTTCGGGCTGATTCTGAGTCTGATCCTCGTGCTCGTCGTCTCCATCTACATGCTCCTCGACATGGGCCGCCTGACGAAGGTGGCGGACAGGCGCTTTCCTCCTCCTGCGGGCACGCCCGGCTTGGTCATCCGCATGGAGCAGGCACTGGCCGGCTATGTCCGCGGGCAGGTGCTGGTCTCGCTGACGATTGGGGCCAGCGTCGGCGTCGGCATGTGGCTGCTCGGCACTCTCGGCTGGGCCCCGGGGGCCGACAAGTACGCGGTGCTTTTCGGGGCCTTCGCGGCGGTTACCGAGCTCATCCCCTATCTCGGGCCGATCCTCGGCGGAGTCCCGGCGGTCGTCTACGGCCTCGTGGTCGATCCCATCTCGGGGCTGTGGATCTTGCTCCTCTTCCTCGCCATCCACCAGATCGAAGGTCACATCGTCATCCCGAAGCTGATGGGTAGCGCGCTGCGCCTTCACCCGCTGCTGATCATCTTCGGACTGCTCGCCGGGGGACAGCTCTACGGGCTGCCAGGGGTGTTCATCGCGCTACCGCTGCTCGCGGTGATGCGCGCGATCTGGGAGTTCTTCTCCGAGCGGATCGAGCTGGAGCCCTGGCACGCGGGCC
>JACCXX010000091.1 GCA_013696805.1 Actinomycetota bacterium | reverse complement strand
GGCGAGTACCAGATCCGCGCGGTCACTCCTGATACCTCCGTGACCTCGAACTCGTCACGGGGCTCGAACTTCTCGCGCTGCAGCCGTGCGCTGCGCATGCGGTCGAGGCGGAACGAGCGCTGAGCGTCCGGGCCGTGATCCCACGTGTGGACGTACCAGTGGGGGAGCCGCCGCTCGAGGACGTGGGGCTCGACGATCCGCGTCGAGAGCGTCTCCTCCTCTTCCTTGCGGTACTCGATCTCGACGAGCCGGCGCTGGCGAATTCCTTCCGAGAGCGTGCCGACGAGGCGCTCCTCGGCGCGGTCGAGCTGGGGCTCAGCAGTCTGGGAGAGATCCACCTGGCCGAAGGTCTCCTCGAGCTTGCGGCGGACGCGGTCGAGCGGCGTGTGGGCGTCGGCGGCGATCATCGGGCCCACGAACTCGAGTGCGAGCCGGATGGCGCGAGCCTCGAGCGGAGTCAGCCGCGGCGGCGAGCGGAAGGTATCGCCGAAAAGCTCTTTGTCGACGTGGATCTGATCGCCGTGCAGCTCGGCGTAGACGGCGTAACAGCCGCCTCCGAAATTGACGAGGTTCAAAAGCTGAAGGTGCTCGTCGAGCGACTCCTCCGGGATGTGGAAGCGCTGGACGAGGTCGGCTGCCGGAATGACGGCTGAGCTGTCGTCACCGCAGGCGTCGAGCAGATAGGCAAGGAGGGCTTGCAAGAGGCCGAACCGTTCCGGCGGCACCGGGCTGGCAGGGCGCTCGTTCGCCTCGTCGGTGTCCGGCACCTCGGCATCGGCGGCCACTTTGGGCGGATCGCCCTCGTGCCGCTCCTGGACGAGCTTCAGCCCTGCTTGCACTTCGCGGCCGAGCTCGGGCGGCGAGACCGGGACCGCGCGACCCTCTTGCCTCAGGATCCACGAGGCCAGGAGCGCGAGGCTCGAGTACGGCGTGACGAAGGCGCCGTCGTCGAGCTTCCCATAGCGGCCGTAGATGCGCTCGACCCACCACGCGGTGTCGCCGCCGACCTCGATGCGAGCCTGGCCCAGGGTTTCCCCGACCTGCCAGGCGGGCGGCAAGCGGTACTCGTCGGCATCGAAGTCTTCGGGGAGCCGGAAGTCGCGTTCGCGGCGGCTCGCGAGGCGGATGTCGCCGCGGATCCGCGAGACACGAAAGGTCAGCACCTTGTCGCGGTCGAGATCGTGCCCGATCACGTACCACTGGCCGCTGTGGAACAGGAGCGAGTACGGATTGACCGTCCGCTCCTTCTCCTTGTCGCGCTGGATCGACCAGTATCTGAACTTGACGGTGCGGTTCTTGGAGATCGCACCTTCGAGCTTTGCCAGCCGACCCGGGAGCTCGGGCGAGTAGCCCGGATCGTGGAGCTCGACGGCGCGCGCGACCTGGGTCGGCGCCTCCGCGAACCCCGGGCGTCCGAGCGCGAGGTTTTGCAACGCGAGCCGGAGTGGCTCGGCGTAGGCGAACTGGCCCTCGAGGAGGTAGAGGCAGGTTTGAAGAGCTGCAAGCTCGTCGTCGGTCAACTCGAGCGGCGGCAGGAAGTACCGCTCGGAGCGCAGGTTGTAGAGCTCTTCACCCGTGAACTCGTCCCGTTGGGAGTCCAACGGGACCCCGAGACCGAGGAGCTCAGCGCGGTCGGAGTAGAAGCGCCGTGCAAACGCCTCGTCGGACATCTCGGAATAGCCCTCGACGTTCTGCTTGACGTCACGGGCGGTCAGCGGGCGACGCTCGGCCATCAGGTACGCGACGAGTGAGAGCTGGCGGATGAGCTTGTCGGTGTCGTGCGACACGGGCCGGCCCATTGTGGCGTATCGAACCCGTCTTAGGGAGAGTGCTCTTTGTGTTGCCAGGGGGGTAAACTGAGGCGGGGAGTTTGTAACAACGCCTCGAAGCAGTTATATTCGGGCGGGTATTGCTTGGCGAGTGCGGATTAATCCGTTGTTAACAGAGCTTTGCGGGGGATTAACACCATGACCGGCACACTTGAAGTGGACGAACGAACCCTCCTCATTCAGAACAGCATGTATCAATACTCGCGAGCCATTTATCGCTCGATCAAGGACCTCGTCGACCCGTACGTGACGTCGAGCACTCAGGTCGAGTATCGCCGCGCCGTGCTCGAGGCGTGCGAGCAAACGATGGAGAGGCTCGCCCGTGACCCGCATTACTTCGCCAGGCCCGAGCGGTCGCTCTTCCAGGACGTCAGGCGCTACTTCCCAATCACGGCGCAGGCACAGGTTGCCTGGGCTGTCGATCAGGGCGTTACCGCTGCTGTGTCTTTCATCGAGGAGCAGATCGAGGCCGGCGCGTTCGACGGCGGCGTGCCGCGCTGTCATGCGACGACTCGCAAGGGCAAGCCGTGCCAGCGCACGCCGTTGCCCGACCGAGACTACTGCCCGTCACACCAGCACCTAGAACGCACCCGCGTCGCGGCATAACCACTCCGAGGGTCAGGAGTGTCGGCCTATGCCAGAGCGGGCTCTTAGTCGCGGAAAGTGCGGAGCACTTTTCGCGAGTCCCGGGCTCGTAGCCCGGGACCTATTGGGCTATTTGGCGGGTGTACGCCTGGGCGTAGCTCGCCCGCGCGGTGTCGAGCCCGGCCTTCGCCTCGTCGAGCGTGTCGTAGATCCCGCTGAAGACGACCCAGTAGCCGGGGTGCAGGCTTGAGTAATCGGACGAGTTCAGCACGCCGACATCGGTCACGCCCGCCTGCGATGCCTTCTGGCCGGCGCGGACGGCGGGGCCCCGCCCGGCGCTCTCCGGCAGCGAGGCGAGCACGACGGTGTAACCGGTCTGGCCGGGTGGCCATTCCACCAGCCCGCCGGCGCCGGTGGGCGGCGGTGGCGGCTCTGGCTCGACCGGCTCCGTGTCGGTGCCGGCCGGAGGCGGTTCTGCGCCCGTGCCCGTGGGCGTTGTCTCGCTGGGCACGGTCTCGCCGGGAACAGTTGCCGGCCCGGTGGCGACCTTCGTGCGGGTTGAAGAGTCGTCGTCGTCGCGCGTGGCAAGAATCGCACCCGTTGCGGCGAGGACAGCGATGACGAGCCCGAGGAGCACCGGCCAGATCCAGTCGCCGGGGTACCACGGCACCCGGCGCTGCCACTGGTGAGCGAGCACGGCCACGACGCCCCTCGTGGATGGAAGTCGCAGACCGCACTCCAGGCAGTACTCCTGATACGGCTCGTGCGGCGTTCCGCAGCGAGGGCACATGCCGCCCTCGGCCGGCGGAGGTGGTGGTGGTACGAAGGTCTCGTCCGGGGGCTCAGGCGGCGATGCCGTCAAGAGTTATGGCTCCCGGGGGTCGCCTGAGCGTTGAGCCTCAGCCTCGGCGTCGCCCTGGTTCTCGTCCGCAGGCGCTTCGCTGCCGGCCTGTGGCTCTTCGGGAGCGGTCGCCCCGCAACTCGGGCAGAAGCGTGCATCAGCTGCCAGCGCGTTGCCGCAGTTCGGGCACGAGACGATCGGCTCCTGGCCGACGGGCCGCCCGCAGTTCGCGCAGAAGTGCGAGCCCCAGAGGATCGGAGCGCCGCACTGGCAGCGCACGCCGAGGCCCTGGCGCCGGGCTGTGACCGTCGCTTCGAGCGTCGAGTCGATCTCGCGCAGACGCTCCTCGATCGCCACCACTTCGAGGCACTGCTCGACGAGCAGGTCCTGGCGAAACCGATCGCGACGATACATCTCGAGCATCAGGCCGCCCAGGTCGCGGATGCGCTCCTCGCGCGTACGGACCAGCGCCCTGCGCTCACGGCGAAGCGCGCCGGGTGCCGGGAGTCGGCCCTGCGGCATTGCAGGCGGTTCGGCTGCGCCCCCGGGGGGTGCATCCGCGGGCCGCCTGCGAAAACGGTCGAGCAGCGAAGGTCCTGCCATCCGAGCGGCGCGAGTCTATACGAGCGGTCGGC